>DASZGA010000409.1:0-29704 GCA_035939295.1 Candidatus Elarobacter sp.
AGGACTTCGCTGATCTGTTGTTCCGAGAGGACCGAGCACGGAACACCGGCTACGACTTTCGTCGGATCGTGGCGTGGACCGAAGATGAAGACGGAGAAGAGAACGACGAGCAAAATCGTCGCCGCGACGGCGCGCTGCAGCTCGAAGCCGGGCGGACGTTCGAAGTTGGCGAGGGGATGCGATAGAGACATGACCTACGCATAAAACCACGTATGCCGCACACGTTGCACCGTACGATCGTTCAGCGTATCGCGCGCGCGGTAGTCAGTTGTCACAACGGCGTCGCCGATCGCTGATATAACGCGCGCCTATACGAGTGGCACCCAGTTGCTCGCGGAAAGTGGCTCCGGGGAAGATGGTTCCGCCCACGCGAAATCGGCGGCATGAAGGTTACCGCATTCGTCGATGTGCTCTCGCACTGGTGCTTGGCGGCGCAACCGGCGCTGGACGCGCTGCGGGCGACGCTGGCCGACGACGTGACGCTCGAGGTCGTGTTGGCCCCGGTGAGCGACGGCACACCGGTCGGCTTCACGAACGCGCTCGAATCGTGGTTCTACACGCGCGGAACGCTCGCGTACGGTACGGAGCTCGACGCTTCGTGGTGCGAGGACGAGAACACGTCTACTTGGCACGCGAACGCGGCCGTTGCCGCGGGCGTCGCGCACGGCGCGAACCCGATCGTGCTGGGGCGTCGCGTTTCGCGCGCGGCGATGGTCGACGGGCTGATGCTTGGGCGCGAAAGCGAAGCGGTGCGCGTCGTTGCGAAGTACACCGGCGTCGATGAAGCGGCGCTGCGCGAGACGATGCGCAGCGACGGCATCGCGAAAGCGCTGCACGACGGCAACGCGCGCCTCGCAGCGATCGGTTGCGGCGAACGCCCGAGCTGGGAGCTCGTCAACGACAACGGCGATCGCGCCGTGTTGCAGGGCGTGTGGCAGGCCGAGGCGATCCTTCCGCTGGCTCGCGCGTTGCTCGAAGACGAGCGCGCGTACCGGCGCGCCGGCCCGCCACCCGCGCAGGCCTGAGCGCTCCGACACGGCGATCTATCTCGTCAGAGCTTTCGGTGTGGCGCTATCGGGTTAGCGCTTTAACCGTGTTGTCGTTGTCGTCGTTGAAGTAGAGCGTCGTCTCGTCGCGGTCTTCGCCGCGACCGGTTGCGACCATTCCGAAGATTGCGCCCGACGCGCCGGTGTCGACGTTCTTCGTTGCGACGACGTGGCCGCGTGGTGTGATCTCCACCATGAGGTTGGTGCCGTTCGGGTCGAGCGTGTTGCCTAGGACCAGGTGGCCGCCGGGAAGCAGGGCCGAGCTGATCGGGCCGTTCAGCGGTGCACCGGCGAAGACCCGATGCGCGAAGTGACGCGCCGACCCGGTGAACGTGCCGTTCGAATGCGCGACGACGCCGCCGGCGGGGATGAACGAGACGAACTGCAGGGCCGTCAGGCTGTTGTCGGCGCCGTCGACGATCCACAGCCGGTCGTGCTCGTTGTCGTACTGCAGGCCCGACGGTCCGAGGATGCTGCCCGGTGCGCCGCCGTTCACGGCGAATCCGGTCGCGATCACGTCGAACGTGAAGCCGTGCGAGGTCAAGTTGACGCGCACGATCGACCCGTCCCCGGCATTGCTCACGTAGAACGCGCCGTTGCCGAATGGACCCGTGCGCGGCGAGAAGGCCTGCCCGAACGGGTGGTGCCACGGACCCGCCGGGATCGTCGTCAGGAGCGCGCCGGCCGGCGAGACGATCGGGTTGTCGTTCGCGACGAACGCCGCCGCCCAGATGTTGTCGGTCGGACCGAGCGCGAGCGCGTTGCAGCCTTCCAACGCTGCGTTCTGCGCGATGTGCAGCGGCGTCGCGCCGGCATGCGGTGCCAGCGAGACGATCGTCGTTCCGTTTCCTTGCACGTTCGCCGCGTCGTTGAAGTTGCACACGACGAGATCTCCTTTGTGCAGCAATCCGGCGGTCACCGGCGCGATGTCGAGCCCGTACGGGTTCTGATCGCCGTTGATCGGATCGATCGTCGAGCCGATCGTCGTCGTCTTGCGCAGCTTCGACAGCACCGCGTCACCGTCGTCGCCGCGGTCGAAATCCGACTCCATCGAGCGCATCGAATCGGGGACGCGAACGCTGCTCATCATCGAGCTCGCCGGCATGTTGTCGCCGGTGGGCTGCGCAGCAGGCATGGGGCTGGTTTGTCCTCCGCCACCGCTGCAAGCGGCGAACGCGACAAGCGAAAGTGCCGCGACCCACGTCGCGGCGGTGCGCGTCCAAGCAGCCGTCATCTCGGAACCCTCAAGTCATCGTGCGGGAGAAGCGGCCCCCACGGTAATCTCGCGGTATGAAAGAACTCTGAAGCCCCGCGCGCTCAGCTCGTGACCAGCGAGAGCCCCTCGAAGTTCAGCCCGGGCTCCGCGATCTCGTTACCGTCGTGATCGACCGCGACGAGCGTCATCGGGACGTGGCTATTCTCCGCCTGCGCGGCGAACGTGCGCAGCTTGTCGGTGACGTTCAGCTTGATCTGCGTCGGCGCGAGCTGCCGGTTTCGGCTCCCGCTGTGTGGCTTCGCGCTTTCGAGCGCGGCGCCGGCGCCCGCCGAGCTCCCCGGGCCGACGCCGTAGAAGTACTGCGTTCCGAGATACTTCGGATTCCCTTCGGTCGGCGTCTGCGCGTTGGCGTTCGGCTCGTCGAGAAACACCCGGACCTCGAAGGAGCGCGACGGCAGCGTGAGCCCGTCGAACCGCACCTCACCGCGCTGGAAGTCGGAGCCGAGCTCCCCGACCGGGAACGACGCGACCGGCGCGCCGGACTTGAGTGAAGCCATCGCACCCCGTTCGTACCCGCGTCAGCTGATGACCAGCGCGAACCCCTCGAAATGCAGCCCCGAATCGTGCAGCTCGGCCCCCTTCGGATCGACGACGACCAGCGTCACCGGCGCGTTGTCGAGCTTTTCGCCGGCATTGATCAGCGCGCGCAGCGGGCGCGTCACGTTGAGCCGCACTTTGATCGGATCGTAGTGGTGCTTCGGCCGCACGTCGAAGATGTCGCGCGGTTTCGGATCGCAATGTCCCTCGTCGCCGGTGCACTGCCCGTGGCCGAAGAACGCCTGGAACCCCAGGAAGTGCGGGTTGCCGTCGGTCTTCGTCGTCGCGTTCGCACCGGGCTCGTTCACGAACACGCGCACGGTGAAGCTGTCCTTCGGCGGCGTGAGCCCTTCGAACCGGATCTCCGCGCGGTGGAAGTCCGAATCGACCTTGCCAAGCTGGAAGTACGTGACCGTGTCGCCCGACTTGAGCGTCGGGCGCGGAAGGATCGCCGCGTCCATCGTGTTCGCCGCTGTCGGCACCGGCTTTACCGGCCCGGTGAAGCTCAGCGCAACGTTGCCGTACGGCTCGTACCGGTAGCCCAAGTTCTTGTAGTTCCAGATCTGATCGATCGTCACGCCCCACGGGACCAGCATCTGCGGTGGAACGTCGCTCGGCTCGGAAGCGCCGGGCTGCGCGTCCTGCCACTGGCAGAACACTTTCTCGACGAAGCAGTGGTGCGCGAAGAACAGCGGATCGTACGCCGCCGAGTCGACCTGTCCCATGTCGCCGCCGACCCACACGTGCAAACCGTTGTGCGGGTTCTCGAGGTCCGGCGTGAAGCTGTCGTAGTTCGTGTCGAGCAGCGCCTGCGCGACGAGCGGCGCGAGCGCTTGAATGTCGCCGAGCGGGCCGGGGCTGCGCGTCGTCACCGGGCCGCCGTACATCGGCTGGCCGAGAAGCGGGTTTGGTTCGGTCGCGCCGTTGCTCGGGTTCGTCCAGGTCTCGTCGAGGAAGATCTGTGGGATCTCGGTTTGGCTCGTCCAGTCCCAATACGGCAGATACACGCCCGGAACGATGTCTTGCATCGCTTGCTCGAACGCTTGCACGTACGGCCGGTGCCACAGCGCGAACCCCGGCGTGCCGTGCTGGCAGTAATAGTTCGGGTTTCCGTGCAGCCCGGCGAGATATTGATAGCCGCGGCTGTCGCCGGCGACGTTTGCGGAGATCTGCGCCATCCCGGCGATCGCGGTGCGGAAGTTCACCACGTCCTGATCGCTCATGGCGCGAACGTCTTTGCGGATCGTGACCTGTCCGCCGACGTTCTCCTTCGCCACGAACGAGCGGCGACCGGGCGCCAGCGCCATCAACGTTGCCATTTCTCACTCCCCGTCGGCTAGCAAGGCAACCGAACCGGAATGGGCTCGTTCCGCCGCCGGCAGAGGTCCACCTGCTCGCTCGCGAAGCGCTTCGCCGGTGACGCTGACACGCTGTTCCTGGGCGGGCGACGACCCGGCGATGATCGAGTATCACGACCGCGAGTGGGGCACGCCCGAGCACGACGACCGCGTGCTCTTCGAGTTCATCGTCCTCGAAGGGGCGCAGGCCGGACTGTCGTGGTCGACGATCCTCCACCGGCGCGACGGCTACCGGCGCGCGTATCGCGACTTCGATCCGGCGAAGGTCGCGAAGTTCGGCGAGCGCGAGATCGCCAAGCTCCTCGCCGACGAGCGGATCATCCGCAACCGCGCGAAGATCACCTGGTCGATTCGCAACGCGCAGGCGTTTTTGGACGTGCAGCGCGAGTACGGCTCGTTCGACGCGTACTTGTGGAAGTACGTCGACGGGAAGCCCATCGTCAACCGCCCGCGCACGATGGCTGACGTTCCGGCGCGGACCGAGCTCTCCGACGCGCTGAGCAAAGACTTGCGCAAGCGCGGGTTCGGCTTCGTCGGCTCGACGATCTGCTACGCGTTTCTGCAGACGACCGGCGTCGTCAACGATCACGCCGCGAACTGCTTCCGCGTCCAGCCGCGGCCACGAAAGAAGGCACGCTGATGCGGCTGTTCGACGGTGACGCGATCGTTCTCGCCGGTGCGACCGGACGCGTCGGCGGCGCGACGCTCGCGACGCTCGTGCACGAGGGCGCGCGCGTGCTGGTCGTCTCGCGATCAGCGGAACGCGCGCGCGAAGCGATCGAGGAGCTGTTGGACGACGCGGAACGCGCGGCGGCGATCCCGTTCGCAGCCGATCTCACCGATCCGGCGCAAGCCGAGGCGGCCGTCGCGGCGTGCGTCGAGCGATACGGGCGAATCGACGCGCTGGTCAGCCTCGCCGGCGACGGGCACGTGGTGAAGCTGGTCGACTCCTCGCTCGACGATCTGCGCAAGAATCTCGTCACGTTCACGGAGACGGCGTTCAACCTCGCGATCCCGGCGCTGCGCGCGATGCTCGCGCAGCCGCCGCGCGACGGCGCGCGCTCGCGCGGGCGGATGGTCGTCGTCACCGCCGGCTCCTCGAAGCAGCCGGCGCCCGGGCGCGGCTTGTTCGGCGTCGCGAAAGCCGGCGTGAACGTGCTGATGCAGGCGATCGGGCGCGAGCACAAAGCCGACGGGATCGTCGCCAACGCGCTCGTCCTCGGCGGCGTCGCGACGGAAGCCGCGCGATCGTATTACAGCGCGGAAGATCTCGCCGCCGCGGCGACGCCGCAAGAAGTTGCCGACGCGCTCGCGTTTCTCGCGAGCGATCACGGCAGCGGCGTCAACGGCGCGCTCGTCGACCTGAACGCGCGCGAAGTCGACTGAACGGCGTGAACCCGCTCTACTCGGTCCCCGACTGGCTGATGCTGATCGTCGCCATCGCCGCCGGCGCGGCGCTGGCGTGCGTCGGGCATCTCGCCGTGCGGCGCGCGTTCCCGAAGATCGACTTCTCCGAGCTCAACGTCGTGGCCGGAATCGTCCTAGGCGTCGTCGGCGCGCTGTTCGCGGTAACGGTAGCGTTCATCATCGCGATCGTGTGGCAAGAGTTCGACGTCACCGGGCAGCGAGCCGCGCACGAGATCGCCGCCGCGACCGACCTGTGGCACGTCTCGCAGGGTTTCCCGGCCCCACTCGGCAGCGAGGTGCGCCACAACTTGGCGAGCTATGCCGACCTCATGGTGAACGACGAGTGGCCGGCGATGCGCAACGGGAAGAGCAGCCCGCGCGCCGAGGCGGTGCTGACCCGCACGTTCCAGGACGTCGCGCGCTTCCGCCCCGCCGACGCCGGGGAAGCGAACGCACAGCAAGCCGCGCTGCAGTATCTCGGCGCGCTGCACGACGCGCGCCATCACCGCCTCGACGACAACACCAGCGGGATCGCTCCGTTCGAGTGGACGATCCTGTTCATCGGCGCGTTCGTGATCGTCGGGCTGTGCTATCTGGTCGGCTTGTCCGACTTCCGGCTGCAGCTGCTGATGACCGGAACGGTCGGCGCGATGATCGCCGCGATGTTCGTCTTGATCTTCGAGCTCGACGAACCGTTCCGCGGCGACGTCTCGATCTCACCGGCGGGCTGGTACGAGTTCACCGCCGCCAACCGCTCCACGCTGTAACCGATCAAGGAACTGCGCGCCGCGGCGCGTAGCCTTGCACCATGGTGCACGCACACGACGCTCTCGGCTGCCGCTGTCCGCACGGGCGATTCGAGCCGGCGGTCTTCGCGCGCGCCGCGGCGCTGCTCGACCGGCGAGCGTTTCTCGCCGGGCTCGGCGCCGCAGCAGGCGCGGTGTTCGTGCCGCGACCGGCGCGCGCCGATGATGCGGTCACCATACTGCGCGCGGCGCGGCTGTTCGACGGGACGGCGATGCGCACGCCCGGCGTGCTCGTGCTGCGCGGCGAGCGGATCGTCTCGTTCAATGCCGGCGACGCCGGAAGCGGCGCGACGACGATCGACCTCGGTGACGCCACGCTGATGCCGGGGCTGATCGACGCGCACACGCACGTCGCCAACTCCGCGACGACGTCGTACTACCTCGTGCGCGAGCGCAGCGCGGACTCCGTCGCCGAAGCGGCGATCGACTCGATCCGCAACGCGCAGGCAATGCTCTCCAACGGCTTCACGACGATCCGTGATGTCGGCGGCGGAAACGGAATCGACCTCGCGATGCGAAACGCGGTCGCGAAAGGCGCGGTCACCGGGCCGCGAATCCTCGCCTCGGGTCCGGCGCTCTCGATCACCGGCGGCCACGGCGACGCGAACGATCTCCCGGCGTACGTCCACGTCGACAGCGAGATCGAGTCCGGCGTCTCGTTCGGACCGTACGGTTTCCGGCAGAAAGTGCGCGAGCACGTGAAGCGCCACGTCGACCTCATCAAGATCACCGCGACCGGCGGCGTTCTCTCGTACGGCGATGCGTTCGACGTCCCGCAGTTCAACCTCGACGAGGTCCAAGCGGTCGTCGAGGAAGCGACGAAGTTCGGGCTGCACGTCGCGGCGCACGCGCACGGCGACCCGGGGATTCGGATCGCGGTCGACGGCGGCGTCCACTCGATCGAGCACGGCACCGGTGTCGGCGATGCGACGCTGCGCGCGATGAAGCAGCGCGGGACCGCGCTCGTCCCGACGATCTGGGCGCTCGACTCGATCCTGCAGCCCGGAAACCCGAACAAGATCCAGCCGAACAGCCTGGAGAAGGCGCACCAAGCCGCGCTGCTGCGCGACCAGGGAATGCAGCGCGCCGTCGCCGCCGGCGCGAAGATCGTCTACGGTACCGACGCCGGCGTCTTCCCGCACCGCGAAAACGCCAAAGACTTCTCGCTGCTGCAGTCGATGGGGATGCGCCCGCTCGACCTGATGCGCTCGGCAACGTCGGACGCGGCCGCGATGATCGGCACGAAAGACCGCGGCCGGCTCGCGCCCGGACTCCTCGCCGACGTCGTGGCGTTCGCCGGGGATCCCAGCACGAACGCCGGACTCCTCGAGAAAACGCCGGCGCTGATCGTCCTTGGCGGAAAGAAGATCGACCGCGCCGGCTTAGCGCGCTAGCCCGTCGTCACACGTAGCTACATCAGGTTACACGGCACGGGCCTCCCGCCCTCGGTGACGCAAATTGTCCTTTCCGTGCAAACGCCGTTCCCCGAGCACGTAAGGACCGTCGTGCACATGACGCACGCGTTCGCGAGCACCGGAATTCCGATGGCCATCGCAATGGTGAATGCCGTAGCCACGAACGCTTTGTTGACCTTAGACATTATTCGTTGCTCCTGGAGTTTGCGTTGAGTTGGAGACTTCAGCATAAGCCAACCGGCTAAGGATTCACTGAAAGAGCGCATGATGGGCCGCCTCGCCGCCGGCTGCTTTTCATGCTTTTCTTAAACTGAATCCGTAGTTTTAGTGTTCAAGACACATGCCTTGAGCGAGGTACATATTCGTGGGGTCGAATCATGGCCGCGGCGTCTTCGTCTGGGATTAGTTTGTGCGTGTTCTGATCGTCGACGGGAGCGTCAGCGCGGCAAGCCGGCTCCGCGCGATGCTGCATCGGCGTCTCTTCGCGGTGGACATCGAGCACGACGGTGAGGCGGGTCTAGAGCGTCTGCTCGGGCAATTGTACGATATTGCCGTCATCGAGGCAGTCCTTCCTAAGATTGACGGCTTCTCGATCGTTCGCGCCGCCCGCGAACACGGCGTGACGACGCTGATCATGATGGTCACGACGCGCTGCCGCGTGGAGGATCGCGTGCGTGGGCTGCTCAGCGGTGCCGACGATTACCTCGTCAAACCGTTCGCCGACGCCGAGCTGACCGCGCGGCTCAATGCGCTGTCGCGCCGCGCGATTCATCGCAGCCGCCGGGTTCTCGTCGCCGTGGGAGAGCTGAGCCTCGACGTCTCCGCGCATGCGGCATCGTACGCGGGCAAGATCGTGGACTTGAGCGCCACCGAGTTTCGCCTGCTGGCGTTTCTGGCGCGCAACGCCGGCACGACGTTCTCGAGGCGGCAGCTGCTGACACACGTGTGGACCCACGCTTTCGAAGGTCCGACGAACGTCGTCGACGTGTGCGTCGGCACGATCCGGCGCAAACTCCTCCGTGCCGGCGGCGCCGGCGTCATCGAAACCGTTCACGGAATCGGGTATCGGGTTTCGCCGAGCACGCCGATGTCGGCGATTTGTTGAAGCTGTTTTTTCAAGCATTCCTTAGCCGCCGGCGGTACTCTTGTGCAACCAACTCCGTCTGCTTGTAGGGAGACGCTCATGTCCAACGTTCTCAAGAAGTTCGTGACCCCCGCATTCGCGCTCGCGATGTTCGCAGGTGTGCCGGCAGTCGTCAACGCCGCGTGCCTCATCTGCAACACGATCACGCAGTGCGACGACACCGGTAAGTGCAAATCGGTGACGACCTGCGCGATCGAGCGAGACCCGAAGGTCTGCTTGGAGCAAGAGTAACCCTTTAGGCGCAGGCGAAGAAATGCGGAATGCCGCAGCTCTGCTCATCGCCGGGGCCGCGTTGAGCGCGTGCGCTCGCGGAATGCCCAGTGGAGCGCTCATGCCACCGCCGAAGTCGATTGCGATACCGGCTTTCACGCAGCGCGGCATTCCGTCGAACGTTGTCTGGAGCAGCACGAGCGCCGGCGGTTGGACGCATCTGCACGCGGCCGGGCCGGCCGACGTCTACCTTCACGGCGGTCACGCCTATCAGGTCGTCGAGGGGGCGTCGGCGTACGGCCCCGGTGAGGTGTCACCGTACCTGCTCGACGTCACCGGTACGTTCGCAACGGGCGCGCGCACGATTCGGGACGCGGCAGGCCGGTTACCATATCCACGCGCCGGGACCGCCGTGTTGACGGAGAGAAGCGGGGCGCAGAAAACGCTCGACATCGTCTTCGCCGACCACGGTGTGGTCAAGCTGCTCGGCGACTACCGCGGCCCGCGCGCATTGGTCGTGTACGAGCACGACTGTGTCGCGTGCCGCGCGGAGATCGCGCAGCTCCGCGCTCTCGCGAGCCTGGCGCGCCGCGGAAGCGGCGTGCTCGTCGTCGCAACGAGGCACCGGGAGCGACGCGTTCGCGACGATCTCGCGAAGGCCGGGATCGATGCGCCGGTCGTCAGCGACGAGCGCGGATCGCTGTACGGTCTGCTGGGCGTGAAGAATATCCCACTCGGCTATTACTTCGCGCGAGACGGCAGCATCGTGGACACGTCGCTCGGCAACCTCGATGACTCGGACGTGGGCCGGTACGGTCGCGAGATCGCCGGAACGACGTCTTTGGCCGGACAGTCGTGATCCGAACGGCCGTCTTCGCGGTCGCCGTGGTCGTCGTCGCGGCATGCCTCGCCGTCGCCGTCATCGGGCGCGTGCAAACGACGGCCTCGCCGCAGGGCGGCGGCGCAATCGCGCTCGGCGGACGCTCGACGATCGGTACGCCGCTTCTCCCCGCCGGTGACACCGCCGAGGGGGGACACGGGAAACCCGTCGCCGGCGTCCGCTGCGATCCGATGGAGGGCGCGAGGTATCACGTTCACGCTCACCTCAGCGTGTTCGTGAACGGCCGGCAGATCGCGGTTCCGCAGAACGTCGGGATCGCGCCGCTCAGCGACGACAGCGACCCGGAGCTGTGCTACTACTGGCTGCACACCCACGACGCATCGGGCGTCATTCACGTCGAGTCGCCCGGCCGGAGCGCATTCGTGCTGGGTGATTTCTTCCGCGTCTGGGGGCGGCCGCTCGATGCGAACCGGATCGGGCCGTTTCGGGGTGCCGTCTCGGCCCTCGTGGACGGCAGACCGTACCACGGCGATCCGGCACGCATCCCGATCGTCGCGCATACGCAGATCACCCTCGAGGTCGGCGTTCCGGTCGTGGCGCCGGCGCCGGCATATTCCTTTCCGCCACATAGCTGAACATCACCGCTCACCCAACGGAAGGTTCCAACGATGACCATGCTCATGAAGCGCCTCGCCGTCGCCGCGTTCTCCGCGGTGATCGTCGGCGGTCCAATACTCGCGAATGCGTGCACGACCTGTCAGACCCGCACGATCTGTCAGCTCGATACGGGCACGTGCAAGACCACCATCACCTGCACGGTCACTCCGGGTCCGTGCCCGCTGTTGAGCTAGCCGCAGCAGCCATGTCCTCGATCGTGAAGCGCGTTGCGATCGCCGCGTTCTCCGTGGCGATCTCGGCCGCTCCGGTTCTCGCGAACGCGTGCTCGGTATGCGTCGTTCGCACGGTCTGCAGTTCCGACAACACGTGCCGGTACACCATAACCTGCAGCACGACCCCGGGGCCGTGCCCCGGCGTCGAGCTCTAGGAGACCGTCGGCGGGGCGTGCGGCGCCGTGAATGCTCTCCGCCACCTCGTCAGGGGCAGCGCGTTGGTCGCGCTGCTCCTCACCGGGCTCGCGGCGGCCGCCGCCGCGCAAGCGACGGCGACTGCAGTCCACGTCAGCGTGAGCGACGCGGTTTCCGGCGCACCCGTCTCGTTCGCTCGCGTTCTCCTGTTCGGACCGCGGAACGCGAACGCGGTCGCCGGTAACGACGGCCAAGTCGTCCTTGAGGATCTGCCGCCGGGAGACTACGCCGTCGTCGTGGATCGTCGTGGTTACGCCGTGCTGACGCGCCGTGAGATCGTCGTCGAAGCGGGCCGCACGGTGACGCTGACCGTGAAGTTGCAGAAGGCCGGGCTCGCTACGATTGGCACCGTCGCGGTGCGCTCGTCGGCCGGTGTGACGCTCGGCGCCATCAGCGAGGACGGCGAGCAGGCGGCGCTCTCCGACAATCTGCTCGAGGCGTTGCGGCTAGGGTCGAACGTGAGCGCCGTCGCGACGGCAGGTTCGCTCTTCGCGTCGATCGACGGGCACCCGCCGAACGACACCGGTGTCGCGATCGACGGCGTTCCGATCGCGCCGCCGGGGTCGCCGGTGAGCCTTAACGTACTCTCGCCGAGTTTGTTCTCTGGGCTATCCGTCGATCGCAGCGGGGGGAACGGATCGTCTGCGCTGCTCAACTTCCGCACTGCCGACCCGACGATCGCCTGGCAGAGCACCCTTCAGCAAACGCTCAGCGGGCGCACGCAGGCGTCGGCGGCGACGCTGCGCGGCTCGGCGGGCTATGTCGGCTTGTCATTCTCACACGCGGTCGACGAGCGCTTCGGTCCGCTGCAAGGACTGGCGTATCAAGATGCGAGCGGGTTGAGCTATCCCCACACCGATGCCGTCACGTCGACCGGTGACGCGGTGAAGGTGCGGGTCCCGTTCGCCGGCCAGGTGTTCGGCCTCGCTGCGGTACGAATCGAAAGCGAGAACGCGCGAGCGTGCGATCGTCTTTCCGCGCCGCTGCCGTGTGGTTACGGTCCTCGCAACTCGGACGCGACGACGCTGCGCACGTATCAGCTTCGCGACACCGCCGTCATCGGAGCAACCGCGCTCTCGGCGGTGGTCTTCTCGGCAGCGCAAACGGAGCGCTACGACTTCGCGAACCGAACCGTCGGCGGCGTGGTGTATCCGTTCGCCGCGACGGTCGAGTCGCCGACGTCCGGTTATCAATGGATGATCGACGCGCCGGCCGGCGCCAAGCACGTGCTCTCGCTGTCCGGCTACGCGGTCCAGGGCCGAGCATTGTCGGCTGGAGCGGGCGGGCCGTTCGAGGTCGGCGACCGTTTCACGTATCGGACCCTGATGCTGTCGGACGCCGCCAAGATCACGCGCCGGTTGCGTGCGACGCTCACCGCCGGGACGCAGCAGAACTCCGTCACGTCGAACCCGTACGCGCTCTCGAGCATCGTGTTCGATCCGTCTCCGGCGGATCGCTTGACGTTCCACTACTCGGCCGGTGCGTTGTCCTCCGCACGGCCCACGTTCGAGGGCGTCGCCGACCCGGCGGGATTGCAGCTCGACTGCGACCGGCGCGCGAGCTTCGGGGCCGGCCCCGAACGGGGCGCCGCCAAATCGACGACGACCTCGACTTCAGTCTCCTGGCTGCGCCGGCTGCGCGGTGACGATCAATTCTTGGCGAGCGCGCATCGCGAGGTGGTATACGACGGCGCGGTGACCACGACGATCAGCGCGGCCGACGTGCCGGGGCTTCTGCCGCCGGGTTATGCGCACCAACTCGAAAGCATCTTCACCGCCGTCTGCGGAACCCCGGCGCCTGAGCTGAACAAGCAATATCTCTTCGCGACCGCGACCGCACCGGTGCTGACGTACGCGGGCGCGTCGTTCGTCGGCCGTTTCAGCGTTGCGCCGCGCGCTTTCGTTCAGCCCTACTACACGCTCACGTCGGTCGTCGAACGCGGAGCGGCAGCGTACCTGAGCTCGCCGTCGTCGATCGTCGTCCCGGGCGCGCAGCTACCGAACGTGCCGCTCCACCGCGGCGGCGCGATCGCAGGCGTCGGGCTTGCGAAGACGGCGCAACTGCTCTTCGACGCGAACTACGTCGGAGCGAACAACGCGCAACATCTGCCGCCGTACTGGACGCTCGACGCCGCATACGGATTGCGGTTGCGGTACGGGACCCTTAGCGTGATCGCCACGAACCTCACCAACGCATACCCCGGACCGTTTGCAACCGCATCACACGCCGTCGCGCTGCCGGCCCGGTCGGGCGCGAGCATCCCGACGTTAGCTGCACCGCTAGCGCCGCGCGCGCTACTCGTTCGCTACCGTGTCGCGCTCGGCCGGCCGCCGCCGGCCGCCGGGGCGGCCGATCTTGGCTCGGAGCCGGACGACGGCGATCAGCCGTCCTTCGAGCTGCTGCCGTTCTCGGCGCCGGCGAGCGATCCGTTCGCCGTGCAGACGACCGCGGCGTCGTGCGGCCCCGAACGGGCCGCGATCGCGGCGACGGCGCTCTCAACGGTGAGAGCGTACCTCGCAACCTCACATGCCGACGGGTCGGAGCTGAGCCGTGACGGCCTGCAGATGAAGTTTCGCAAGACGTCCGGATCGTACGGCGTGCTGATCGGCGGACTGCGAAAGCTGACGTCGGCACTGTTCGCCTGCGCAGCGATTCACGGCGGAAAGCGGTCCGAGGTCGCGGCGCTCTCGCTGTACGCGCCGACGAGCGCCGAGTCGAAACGGTACGACTTGGGCTTCAGCCCGCGGATCGGTTTTTACGTTGCCGATGTCGTAATCGCATCGGAGTCCGCGCGTATCACCTACATGTCGCTCCCCGAGCGTGCTCCTGAAAATCCGTTCGCGCTGCGGCCGCCGTCCGATTGTCCCTCGGAGATCCGTTCCGCGGCATCAGCGCTGCTGCAGAAGCTCGCGACCGCGGTCGCGGCGCGCGCGCGCGACGCAACCACCGCCCGCACGGCGCTCCCCTGGACCATATCGCGCCATGGCGTGGGCGATACGGGCTGGCTCGAGGCGGCGCTACCCGACCCGAACCTCGTCAGTGCGGTCATGCGCTGCGCGTACGTACACTCCGGAAGCTCGGCCGCGGTCGGCGCGCGCGGGTACGGCATGCCGAGCCCAGGAGCATTCGGTTTCGCTCCTGCGCTCGGACTCTACGTGACCGCCGACGCTGCGCGCTAGGCCGTCGCGCCGACCAGCTTCGCGAGCGCTTCGGACGGCTCGCACTGCAGCTCCGCCATCAGCACGTCGCGGTACTGGCGGAAGTGGCGGAGCGCCGCCGCGCGGTCGCCGTTTTCCAAATACGCGCGGATCGCGATCTCGCGCGCGGGCTCGTCGCAGGGGTCGTAGTCGATCATCTCGTGGCAGAGCGCGAGCGCGTCTTGCGCGCGGCCTTCGTCGAGCGCGTGCTTCGCCAGCGCCTGTGCGACCTCGCAGCGCAGCTCGCGCAGGTGGCGTTCCGTCTGCTCGAACCACTCCCAGCCTTCGAACTTCGGCGGACGGGTCGCGCGCAAGCGGTCGTAGAGCTCGCGGAGCGCCGCGGCTTGGCGCGCGTCCATCGCGTCGTCGGTGCGCAGCGTCGCGAGCGCGCGGTCGATCTCCCACAGGTCGACCCGCACGTCGTTGCCGAGCCGGTACCCTTCGCGCGCGCGAACGACCGCGTTGTCGTCGCCGAGCCGCGACTTCAGCCGGTGCAGGCAGACGTGGAACGCGTTGCGCGCCGCGCTCTCGCCGAGATCGGGCCACAGCAGATCGGTCAGACGATCGCGCGAGAGCGCTTCCGGCCGCATCGCGACCGCGGTCAGCAGCGCGTGCTCGCGCTCGGCGAGCGTCACCGGCTGGCCGTCGCGCATCACGCGTCCCGTCACCAGCTCGACGGTGAGCCCCGCCTTCGGCGCACCGTTCACGTCACGCCGGAAACGGCGCAGGAACGGCTCGAGGTAGCCGCCGTCCTCGCCGCGGACGACCGCGTCGACCGCTTCGTGCAGCTCGGTCGCATCGATCCTACGCGCCATCGAGGCAGCCTCCGCGCGCAGCGCACGGCGCCGCGACGGGTTCACTTCCGCGACGGCGAGCGCCGCGAGGACCTGATAGAACGGCGAACGGCTGCTCGCCGCCGCCTCGCGCGCCATGTCAGCGAAACGCAGCGCCGCCGCTTCGTTCTCGGCGGTCGACGCGGCGACCATGTAACCGCAGGCGACCCAGCGGACGAGGTCGTGCTGCTGCGGCTCGCGCGCGTGACCGCGCGTGCAGGCCGAGAAGAACGCGAACCCGCGCACGCCTTCGCGTTCGACCTCGTGCTCGAGCGCGAACGCGTGCTGGGTGTAGTCGACGTCCTCGCCGGCGAACCAGGCGCCGAACGTCGCTTCGGCTTCGTAGAACGCGATGAAGTTGCTGAAGCTCGTCTTGCGCGCGTGCTCGATCGCGCGCTCGATCCGCTCGCGCTCGGTCGCGCGGTCGCCGCGCACGCGCGCGATGTCGCCGCCGAGCGTGACCAGCGTCCCGCCGGCCAGAATGTTGTTCGAGTTGACGAGCGGCCATGCCGCTTCGAGATCGCGTTCGGCTTCCTTGATGCGCCCCAGCCGCGCCGTCATCAGCGAGCGCAGGTACAGCAGGTAGCCGTGCATTCGCGTCGTCGGAACGTCGGGCGCGGCGATCTGCGCGCGGAAGTCTTCGACCAATTCCAGCGCTTGCTCGAACTCGCCGATGTAGCTGAGCATGATGACGCGGAAGACGTACAGGTAGATGCGCGTCATCGGCGGCGCGTCGGCCGGGAGCCGCGCCCAGATCGCTTCGACCTCTTCGTGCAGCAGCCGCGAGTCGACGGTGAACGTGCGCGCGAGCGCGGTCACCGACCACAGCTTCGGATAGCGCAGCACGATCGAGCGGTCGAGCATCGCCAGCACGCGCGCGTACGCGAGCGGCGGAACCTCTTCTTGGATCACCT
Source organism: Candidatus Elarobacter sp. (assembly GCA_035939295.1). Lineage (GTDB taxonomy): Bacteria > Vulcanimicrobiota > Vulcanimicrobiia > Vulcanimicrobiales > Vulcanimicrobiaceae > Vulcanimicrobium. Next base: position 16,070 of record DASZGA010000409.1, read on the forward strand.
CGACGCGCTCGAGCGCTTCGGCCGCCGCGACCTGATCGCCGCGCGCATAGTGAATCTCCGCCGCGCGCTGGTTCTCGTCGGCGAGCTCGTACGCCACCGCCGCCGGAAGGAGCAGCTTGTCGACGCGCGCCGGATGACGCTCGAGCAGCGTCGACGCCACCAGCGGGTGCACGGCGAACGTCTCTTCGGCGCTGCGCGTGACGAACGGTGAGGTCTTGGTGAACGTCAGGAACGTCTCGAGCGCGCCCTCGTCGCCGAACGCGAGCCGCAGGTCGCGTTCGGTCGCCTGCGGGATCGCCGCGCACGCGAGCAGCCCGTCGATCACGGCCTGATCCGCATCGCCGAGAACCTGATCGGCGAGATATTCGTGCAGCTCTTCGTACGCGACGTCGTCAAGCTTGTCGAGGAGCGGGTCGAGCCGGCCCTCGTGCGCGAAACGCGCGAGCAGCAAGACCGCGATCGGCCAGCCGGCGGAGATCGAGGCGACACGCTCGACCGCCGTTTCGCTCGCGCCGGTCGGCACGAAGATCGCGCGAATCTCCTCGGCCGTGAAGGCGAGGTCGGAGGCGCGCAGGCTGAGGATCTGATGCGGCGGCGCGAACCGCGAGAGGTGCATCCGGAGCGACTCGCGCGAGCAGATCACGATCGTTCGCCCGTCGGGACGGTTCGCGAGCAGCTTGGCGAGGAAATCGCGCGCGCCCGGATCGGCGATCGCGTCCTCGGTGTTCTCGAAAACGAATGCCGACGTGCGCGTCCGCACCCGCCATGCCTGCAGCGCGACGCCGACGCGTTCGGCGACGGTCGCGTGGTCGTCGCCGATCATCGTCGCGCTCTGCGAGAGCGAGCCGCTCCGCTCCGGGTTCTCGTCGGCGAGCGCGGGGATCAGCCGGCCCGCGAGGTCGACGTCGGAGCCGACCCCGCGGCAGTCGCAGACGGCGAACGCCGGGACCCCGTCGAGGAGCTGCCGCACGAAGGTCGACTTGCCGAACCCGGCCGGCGCGACCAGCGAGACGATCGCCGGCCGGGCGGCCCGGACGCGCTCGACCAGCGCGGTCCTCAGCAGGTCCGTGCCGGAAGGCGGTGGCGGCGGCGGGAGGGTCGTGTCCAATTCCAGAGGGCGGTAAGTCCGGAGAGGGGCGGAACCCCGCCGACTTTCGTCGTCCCCAGCCCCGGTCCCGTCCGTGCGGCCTCTCGTGCGCTTGCTTACATTAACGCGAGGTTACTTTACACACGGCGCTGTGGACGGTGTGGATTCGGGCGCTTCGGGGCCTCACGGCGGGGTTGAACGCTCGCTTGGCCTAGGTGCGCCAGGTGTCGAATCGGTCCGGCAACCCGGGCGGCTAGCAGACTGTTATTGGGAGTGCTAATGCGGAACCACGACGACCTTTTGGAGTTCGAGCGGCTCTTCGCACCTCGCGGTGCGCACGGCCGGTTCGAGCCCAACGCTGACGTCCACATCGATGAAGCGGCGGACGTCGTCGTGATTCACGTGGAGTTGGCCGGTGCCGACGCCGACACACTTCATGTCGCCGCCGACGACCAGCAGCTCGTCATCGCCGGCGTGCGCGCTCCGCGCGACCTCTCCCGCGACTGCTCGCTGCTGCGCAAAGAGATTCAGTACGGCGAGTTTCTCAAACGCATTCATTTACCGCTGCCCGTGCTCGACGAGGGCGCGACGGCGGTCTACCGCGACGGAATCCTCACCATTCGGCTACCGCTCGCGAAATCACAGAAATATCCGATCGTGCGGACGACGATCCGCATGACGGTCAGAAGGACCCCCGCGTAATGGCGAAACCCGACAAGGCCCCCGAAATTCTCGGCATCCTCCCGCTGCAGGACGCGGTGTTGTTTCCCAACACCGTGATCCCGCTCGCGGTCGTGAAGCGTCCCGGCATTCAGCTGGTCGAAGAAGCGCTCCGCGAAGGGAAGCAGATCGGGCTCGTCGCGCTCAAGGACAAGGACACGGAAGATCCCGGACCCGACGATCTGCGGCGCGTCGGGACGATCGGCACGATCCAGAAGATGCTGAAGGTTCCCGACGGCACGCTGCGCTGCATCGTCGCCGGCGGACCCGTCTTCCGCATCGACCAGTTCGTCGCGACCGAGCCGTATCTCGCCGCGACCTACACCGAGCTTCCCGACGTCACGAAGGACGGCGATCAGCTGGTCGCGATGCAGCGCAACCTCGGTTCGCTGTTCCAGAAGCTGCTCGGCTATCTGCCGCAGGCGCCGCGCGAGATGGAGATGGAGGTCAACAACATCTCCGATCCCAACCTGCTCGGCTACTTCGTCGCGTCGACGATGCGGCTCGAAACGGCCGATCGTCAGGCGATCCTCGAGGAGCGCGACACCGCGAAGCGGCTGCGCAAGCTCACGATGCTCATCACCAAGGAGCTCGAGGTCGTCGAGCTGGGTCACAAGATCCAGTCCGACATCCAGCGCGAGATGGAGAAGAACCAGCGCGAGTTCTACCTCCGCCAGCAGATGCGTGCGATCCAGGACGAGCTCGGCGAGGGCGACCCGCAAGTCGCCGAGGCGAACGAGCTGCGCAAGAAGATCGACGAAGCGAACATGCCCGAGGACGTGAAGAAGGCCGCGGACCGCGAGCTGGACCGGCTCGGCAAAGTGCCGACGGCCTCGCCCGAGTACAGCGTCATTCGCACGTACCTCGACTGGCTCACGCAGCTCCCGTGGGGAGTGTCGACGTCCGACCAGATCGACATCACTCGCGCTCGCGAGATCCTCGACGAGGACCACTACGACCTCGAGAAGATCAAGGACCGCATCGTCGAGTACCTTGCCGTCGGCAAGCTCAAGAACAAGCTGACCGGCCCGATCCTCTGCTTCGTCGGCCCGCCGGGCGTCGGCAAGACCTCGCTCGGGCAGTCGATCGCGAAGGCGATGGGACGCAAGTTCGTGCGCCTCTCGGTCGGCGGCGTGCGCGACGAAGCGGAGATCCGCGGACACCGCCGCACCTACATCGGCGCGATGCCAGGGACGATCATCCGCGCGCTGCGCGACGCCGGGACGAACAACCCGGTGATGATGATCGACGAGATCGACAAGGTCGGCGGCGACTTCCGCGGCGACCCGCAGTCGGCGCTGCTCGAGGTGCTCGATCCGGAGCAGAACAACTCGTTCCGCGACCACTACCTCGACCTGCCGTTCGACCTCTCGCGCGTGCTGTTCATCTGCACGGCGAACACGCTCGACTCGATCAACAACGCCCTGCGCGACCGCATGGAGATCATCAACCTCTCCGGCTACACCGAGCTCGAGAAGCTCCAGATCGCGAAGCGCTATCTGGTCGACAAGCAGAAGAAGGCCAACGGGCTCAAGGACAACCAGGCGACGATCAGCGACACGGCGCTGCGAGGGATCATCGGCGACTACACGCGCGAGGCCGGGGTGCGCAACCTCGAGCGCGAGATCGGCACGATCTTCCGCAAGATCGCGCGCAAAGTCGCGGCGGATCCGAAGTACAAGACGCGGGTGAAGCCCGAGTCGCTGGTGGAGTTCCTCTCCAAGCCGCGCTTCTACAACGAAGTGAAACGGCGCACCGCTTCGGTGGGCGTCGCGACGGGGCTGGCGTACACGCCGGTCGGCGGCGACATCCTGTTCATCGAGACGACGGCGATGCCCGGGACCGGCAAGTTCACGCTGACCGGTCAGCTCGGCGACGTGATGAAAGAGTCGGCGACGGCGGCGATCTCGTTCCTGCGCTCGCGCTCTTCGGAGCTCGGGCTCCCGGACGACTGGTTTGCCAAGCACGACCTGCACATTCACATCCCGGCCGGCGCGATCCCGAAAGACGGTCCGTCGGCGGGCGTGAGCCTCGCGACCTCGATCGCCTCGCTCCTGACCGGCTACAAGGTCGATCCGGAGCTCGCGATGACCGGCGAGATCACGCTGACCGGGCAAGTGCTGCCGATCGGCGGCGTCAAGGAGAAAGTTCTCGGCGCGAAGCGGGCCGGCATCAAGAAGGTGCTGCTCCCGCGCCGCAACGAGATCGATCTCGAGGACGTGCCGAAGGAAGTCCGCGACACGATGCAGTTCTCGTTCGTCGACGAGCTGAGCGAGGTGTTCAGCCACGCGCTGGGCAAGCGGGTGATCACGCCCGTTCTGCTCGGCGCGTCGGATGCGAAGAACACGAACAACGTCGTGGCGCTGCGCCCGAGCGCCAAGCGCGCCCCCGCGCAGCGCTCGGCGCGAAACGCCCGCAACGGCGCCGCAACGAAGCGCAGCCGCTAAGCCGGAGTTCTACCGCAGCACCGGCGCGGGGACGCGATACAGCGCGCCGTCGTGGTCGCGCCGGATGCTTTCGCGGAGCGTGAGCGCCGCGTGGCGTTCGGAGCCCACGATCACGCGGCGTTCTTCCGCGCTGTCGAACGCGTAGTCGTAGGTGTCCTGGAGGCGGTCGTAAGCGCGGGGGTTCTCGGCGGCGTGGTCGAGCTCGTGGCCGAGGCCGAGTGCGGGTGACTGGCGGCCGCCGGCGGTCGTGAGGAGCGCGCTGTGCGGGTCCCAGCGGATCGTGTGCGTGCTCGGCTGATACGAGTCGTCGCCGTGGTGGTCGATCGCGATCCGGTGCGGGGTGCGGCTTCGCTCGACCCGCTCGATGAGCGAGCGTTCGACCGGATCGCGCGAGAGGTACGTGAACGCGGCGTCGACGTCGCGCTGCGCCGCGAGCGGGATCTTCAGCGAGCCGTAGCGCACGCTCGGCGCCTCGTGGGTGTTCCAGTGGGTCGTTCTCATGGCACGCGTCCATCACGCCGGGATGCGCGCGCAACAAGTGCAACCGGAGCATCTTTTCGGTGTTGCTCCTAGAGTGGCTAGCGGAACGATGGAGCTGACGGTCGAGGCGAGCGCACCCGGGATCGGGATCGCGCCTGAGGACCGGCGCACCGTCTCGCGAGTCGACCCGAAGCTGATCGTCGCCGTCTGCGCGGTCTGGCTGCTGTGGGGCTCGACCTTTGCCGGGATGCGGTTCGCCGTCGCGACGATGCCGCCGTTCGTGATGGGCTCGCTGCGGTTTCTGATCGCGGGCGCGATCCTGCTCGCGTTCTGCGCGCTTCGCGGCCGCGTGCGCCCCACGCGCGACGACCTGACGCGCGCGGCGGTCACCGGCGCGACGCTGCTACTGATCGGCAACGGAACGACTGCGTGGACGGTGCAGTATCTTCCGACCGGGATCAACTCGCTGCTGCTCTCGCTCACGCCGGTCTGGATGGCGCTGATGGCGTTCGCGTGGGGTGGCGAGAAGCCGACGCGTCTCGCCGTCGTCGGGATGGTCCTCGGCTTCGCCGGGCTCGAGCTGTTGCTGCAGCCGAAGGCGACGAGCGCGCTCCCGCTGCTGCCCGCGGCCGTCGCGCTGCTCGCGAGCGTGTCGTGGGCGTTCGGCTCGGTCTACCAGCGCCGCGCACCGCGCAGCGAGAACCTCATCCTCGCGACCGCGCTGCAGATGCTCTTCGGCGGCACGTTCCTCGCGATCGAAGCGCTCGTGTTCGGGCAGTGGCGCGCGTTCGATGCTCACGCGCTCACGGCGGCGTCGCTCGGCGGTTTCGCATGGCTGGTCGTGTTCGGTTCGCTGTTCGCGTACAGCGCGTATCTCTACACGATGCAGAACGCCAGCACCGCGCTCGCCTCGACCTATGCCTACGTCAACCCGATCGTCGCGGTGATCCTCGGGATGCTGATCTTCCACGAGCGCTTCACCCCGATCGAAGCCCTCGCCGGCGCGATCATCCTCGGCGGCGTCGCGCTGATGATGCTGCCGAGGCGCGAACCCGCGCGCGAACGCAAGGCTTCGTAGCGAACGAAGCCTTGCGCCGCAGTGGCCGGCGGTACGTGCCGCAGGCGGCTTACTGGATCTGGACTTCCGGTTGTCCGACCGCGTGAAGTTTCTCGAAGCTGGTGCTCGGGAGAAACACGCTGCCCTCGGTCGGAACGTAGCGGGCCACCACGTGATGCCTGCCGGCCTTGAGTTGCGAGGTGGTCCACACCGCGCGGCCGTTCGCATCGAGCTTCACCGGTTGTCCCGTGCGTGATCCGTCGAGCAGGAACTCGACCGATCCGGCCGGCGTTCCGCGTCCGTCCGACGCCCGTCGCACGACCAGCGCGGTGAACTTGACCGGTGCCCCGACCGGTGAGGTTTCCCGGTCGTCGCCGATCATCGTTCTGGTCCCGCCGGCTTCGATCCGCTGACTGGCGAGATATGTCTTGACGAATCCGGCTTCGCCCGTGACGGCGACGTCGAAGACACAGTTCTCGAACCGGTTCTTGTCGCTGACTTCACGGCAGAGCTTCTGCGCGGTGTCGCGGTCGATCGGCTTTACCGGCGGGCTCTTCGGGAAGACGCACGGCGGATTTTCCGGTGGCCAGCCCGCGAAGGTGAACGTCGCGGTCGACGCCCCCGGCGCGTAGTCGAAGAGGCTCGTCCCGCTCGTCACCCGCCAGGCGTTGGCGAACGTTTGATGCAGGTCGACGTAGCGCTGATGTAGCGAGGCCGGCTTCGCTCCCAGCGACGAGCCGTTCGGCAGCGCCGGCAACCAGCTCCCCGGAGCGATCGCGCCCATGAGCCCCTCGGTCGCGGGAGTCTTGTTCACGCTCAGCGTGAGGTACGGAATGTTCTGGGACTGCCAGAAGTTCGAGATCACGCTCAACGTCGTGCGGTTCGGAAACTCGACGTTGATGCCGCCCGTCACGCCCAAGCTGGTGACGCGGCCACCCGACCCGAGCGCAATGCCCTGCGCTCCCGGCGTCGCCAACGCGCCGTCGACACGCAGCTGCATGCCGTTCGGGCCGGGCTGGTAGCTGATCCGGTGCGTGCCGACGCGCGCCGCGACGGCGGTGTTGACGCTTACGCAGCTCGTCAAGCCTGTGTACGGGTTCGAAGCCGGCGGAGCGGTCGTGACGCCGGTTTGGCGCGTTTGAATCTGCATCCCGTTCCCGTCGCGAAGCGTGACGAACTCGCCCGCACCCTGGAAGTCGTAGTGCACGCCGTCGACGGTGGTGACGTGCGGATCGCCGTCGTCGTATCCGTCGTTGAGCGAGCCCCAGTGCAGCAGCATGTTCGGCGAGCCTGGTACCGGAACGGCGCCCAGGTTGCCGATCCCGGGCCAGTTGTTCGTTTGCCCGAATATGTCGGCATCGTACGCGATCCGCGCCCAGACGGCCGCCGGCGAATCAAGCGGAAAGTTCTGGAGGTGGCGCGCCGCGGCGCCCGCAACGTGCGGCGCGGCCATCGACGTGCCCATGTCGACCTTCGTCGCCGTGTCGCTCGTGTTGAACGCGGAGAGGATCCCCATTCCCGGCGCGAAGATGTCGACACACGGTCCCACGTTCGAGAAGAATGCCAGCGTGTCGGTCGACGGATCCGTCGCGCCGACCGTGATTGCCGGTCCGACTTGGGCCGGCGAAACGTTGCACGCGTTGGCGTAGTAGCTATTGCCTGCCGCTACGACGAACGTTATCTTGGCAGCGATCGCGTTCGTGATGGCGGTGTTCAGCGGCGGGTACGAGGGGCCGCCGAGGCTCATGTTGGCGACGTTGGGTACGTTGGGGTTCACGTTCGTCATCACCCAGTTCACGCCCATGATGACGTCCGAATACGATCCGGACCCGTTGCAGTCGAGAACGCGCACGGAGTGCAGGTTGACCGCCTTCGCGACGCCGTACGTCGCGCCGCCGATCGTGCCGGCGACGTGCGTTCCGTGACCGAAGCAGTCGAAAGGCTGGGTATCGCCGTACGCGCTGAAAAAGCTCGTGGGCGAAACGCGGCCGTTGAACTCGACGTGCGTCGCGCGAATCCCGGTATCGATGACGTAGACATGCACGTTGGGCGCGGTCTCGCTGTACGTGTACCGGCCGTCGAGAGGATTCGGAAGAATCAGCCGCTGATCGATGCGGTCCAGGCCGGCCGGCGGATTGCCGCCGGGATTCGGAGGCTGCACGGTGGCGACCGAGACTTTCAAATCGGGCTCGACGTAGTCGAACCCGGGGAGCCCGCGGAGCGCTTGCAGGATGCGCTGCGCGCGCGCCGCGTCTGCCGGCACCTTCAGGCTGAAGCCGTTCAGCGCGGGCGTGTATGTCCACCGAATCGTACCGCCGAGTGCTTTGACGCGTTCTTTCGCGGCATTCAGCGCCGCGAGCGACGCGTTCGGTTTCAGGACGACGACGTATTGGTAGGGAATGATGTTTTTCTCGCGGTCGTACGAGGTGCGCGGCACCGCCGCTCGAGCAGTGGGCTGCGCGGGCTCTCGGGGAGCCGGCTGAGCCGTCGTCGCCACCGAGGTGATCCCGAGGAGCGAGACGATCGAGAGGGCTCGGAGCAGCGTCAGTCGAGCACTCGAGCTCGCCCGTTTCGGCAAGTGGTTCATGATTTGTACTCCAGCAAAAGCAAAGGCCGGTGATCGTTCCGGCGAGGCGTTGCTGGACGGTACGTGGGAACCGTCGGCTACGGGTCGGCGTCACCGCCCGTTCACCGTAGCGGCGCCGCTTTCAGCGCGCTTTCACGCTCGAGGTCAAAGAGAAGCGAGTCGGGGAGAACAGAGCGAGGTCGAAGCCGGGGTCGTCGTTCGCGAGAAGCGCGGCGACGATCTCGCCGACGACGGGGGTGAACTTGTAGCCGTGGCCCGAGAATCCGCCGGCTACGACGACGCCGGCGTGACGGGGATGTGGGCCGATCACGAAGTGCTCGTCCGGCGTGAGCGTGTACATGCACGGCGCGGCGCGCAGAAACGGACCCGCGGCGGGCGGGACGAACGAGGCGAGCGCGTCGCGTGCGACGATGATCTCTTCGTTTTGAACCGTGCGGTCGAGCGCGTCGGGATCGGTGTAGACGCCGCTGCCGTGATGCGCGACCTTCGCACCGCCGCCGAAGTCCGGGAAACCGTAGAACATCCGTTGCCCCGGCCGTTCACAGCACCAGATCGGCACATGCTCCGGCGAGACCGCATCGCGGTCGAGCGGGGCGAAGAAGAACTGCACGTTGCGCTCGACGCGGAGCGGGATCTCAAGTTCCGGCGCGATGCGAGCGAACCACGGTCCGGCGCAGATGGCCAGCCGTGTCGCCTCGATCTGTGCGCCGTCCGCCAGCGTGACGCGCACGCCGTGGTCGCCCGCGTCCCAACCCGTCGCTTCAACGCCGAACCGCAGCTCCGCGCCGTTCGCCGCGGCGTCGTTCAGGTGCGCTTGCACGCCGGCTTCGGGAAAGACCGCGCCGGCGATCGCTTCGTAGACGCCGATCTCGTCGTCGAGCGGCGTGACCGCGGGCCAGCGGCGTCGCAGCTCGCGCGCGTCGTAGATCGCGTGGGCGAGCTGCCATTGCTTCGCGCTGGCGATCGTGCCGGCGACGACCGGCGTTTCAGGGCGGCCGACGAAGAGGCCGCCGGTTTGCGCGCGCAGCATCGTTCCGGTCCGCGCGGCGAGCGCGTCCCACAGTTCGTACGTGCGGCGCAGGAGCGGCACGTAGTCGGGTGACTCGAAGTACGCTTGCCGGATGATTCGCGACTCGCCGGTCGAGGAGCCGCGGCCGTGCGCCGGGCCGAAGCGCTCGAGCCCGAGGACGCGCATCCCGCGTGCGGCGGCGTGCGCCGCGACGGCGCTCCCCATCCCGCCTAACCCCAAGACGACGGCGTCGTACCGCACCCGGCCGCTTTCGGCACTGCCGGGCCCGCCCCATTGACAAGGCGCCGCTCACGACTATATTCTTAGGTGGACCTGTCCACCGTGGACATATCGGAGGAGCCGAATGCGCGATCCCTCGACCCTGCTGCCGCTGATGCCGAGCGCGTTCCACATCTTGCTCGCGCTCGCCGAGGGCGAGTCGCACGGCTACGCGATCGCGCGCGAGGTAGAGCAGTCGACCGGCGGCGCGATGCGGCTCGGCACCGGGACGCTCTACCGCCAGCTCAAACAGATGGCCACCGACGGCTGGATCGCGGACACGCGGTCGGACGACGACGACGCGCTCGGCCGCCGCTACTACCGGCTCACCCCGTGGGGCCGGCGGATCGCGCAAGCGGAAGCGGAACGGCTCGAATCGCTCGTGCGGCTGGCGCGCGCGCGCAAGCTGCTTCCGGCGCGAGCTTAGCGATGCGCGATCGCGCTCCGTTCGGGCTGCGTCTGGCGCTGTGGCTCTGCCCGCCGGAGTTTCGCGCGCTCTACAGCGCGGAGATCGCGCGCGAGTTGCGCGAGAAATCGTCGGCGGCGGCGCGAACCGGCTGCGTGCTCAGCGTCGCGGTGGCGGGGCTGGCAATGCGCGCCGAGAACGTGCTGCGCGACGTCGCGCTGGCGGTGCGCGCGCTCGCGCGCGGCAAGCTGTTCACCGCGATCGCGATCCTGGCGATCGCCGTCGCGATCGCCTCGAACGTCGCGGTCGTCAGCGTGATCGAAGGCGTGCTGCTGCGACCGCTTCCGTATCCGCACGCCGACCGGCTCGTCTTCGCATCGCCGTTGCGCACCTCGCCGACGGAGTACAGCTATCCGCGCATTCGCGAGATCCAGGCGCGCAGCCGAACGTTCGCCCACGTCGGCGCGCTCGTGTCGCAGCCTGCGACGCTGTTCGGCCACGGCCGCCCCGTCGCGCTCTACGGAATCAGCGTCACCGAGGATTTCTTTCCGGCGCTCGGCGTCGCGCCGCAGCTCGGGCGACTGCTTGACGCGCACGACCGCGGCAGCACGAACGCCGTCATCTCCGACCAAGTGTGGCGGCGCTACTACGGTGCCGCTCCGGATGCACTCGGGCGGACGATCCGACTCGACGAGCGCAGCTTCACGATCGTCGGCGTGCTGGCGCCCGGATTCCGTTTCGCCGAGCCGGACGGGTTGTATGAAACCGCATATGTTCTCCCGGCCGATCCGCGCGCGGCGATCAACGGCTCGAACGTCGCCGCGTCGTACGACGCGATCGTTCGTCTCGCCGGCGGGGTTTCGCTTGCCGCGGCGCGGGCGGACTTTCAGCGCGTTCTCGAAGAGATCAACCGCAACGACCCGTCCGCCGCGTACGACCGTCCTGCCGCGACGCTCACGCCGGTCGCCGAGAGCATTGCCGGGCCGGTGCGCCCGCTCTTGATGCTGCTGTACTTCGCCGTTTGCATCGTGTTCGTGATCGCGGTCGCGAACGTCGCCAACATCGCGCTGGTGCGCGCGGTCACGCGCGCTCGCGAGCTCGCGCTGCGGACGGCGCTCGGCGCGACGCGCGGCCGCATCGCCGCGCAGCTCGTCACCGAGTCGGCCGTTCTCGCGCTCGCCGGCGGCGCGTTGGGAACCGTCGCTGGAGTCTGGGCCGTGCACGCCTTTGCGTTTGCAGGCGCGCAGATGCTCCCGCGCTGGGAGAACGTCGGGCTCAGCACGACCGCGCTGCTCTACGCGCTGCTGCTGGTCGCGGTCGCCACGCTCGTGACGGGCGTGCTGCCCGCCCTGGCGATTCGGCACGACCTCGCCGGGGTGTTGAAAGCGTCGGGAAACACCGACGACGGGCGCTCGAACAAGCGCGCTCGCTCGGTACTCGTGATCACCGAAGTCGCGCTGGCGATGGCCGTCGTGATCAGCGCCGGGCTCGTGCTGCGCAGCTTCGTCGGGCTCACCAACGTCGATCCGGGATTCGACGCGCGCGGCGTCCTCGCGCTGAACGTAAACTTGGCGGGACCGCGCTTCGACGATTTCGCCACGCAGCTGCGCGTCCTGAATCGCGTGGCGAACGGTCTGCGCGCGCTTCCGGGCGTCTCGGCGGTCGCGATTGCAGGTCACCTCCCGTTCTCGAACGACAGCTCGACCAGAATCTCCGCAACAAGCGGCGTAAAGGAAGAGGTCGTCCCGATCAACGCCGTGGGCGCCGACTTTTTTCGCGCGCTGCGAATCCCGCTGCTGCGCGGTCGCGCGCTCGACGAGCGCGACCGCGTAGGCTCGCCGGCGGTCGCGGTCGTGAACGCCGCACTTGCGCGCAAATACTTCGGAACCTTGGACGTCGCCGGCAAGCGCATGTACTCGGGCGGCCGCGCGATCACGATCGTCGGCGTTGCCGGCAACACGCGAAACAGCCTCACGCAGCAGGTGCGGCCGCGTGTTTTCCTTCCGATCGCGCACGTCCCCGGCTATCGTGTCTACCAGCTCGCGGTGCGCACAGAGGCGCCCGTCTCGCGCAGCGCGATCGAGACCGCGTCGGCGGTCGATCCGGCCCTCCCGCCGCCCACGGTTCGCCGGCTCAGCGACGCCGTCGCATCGAGCGCCTCGCGCTCACGCGCGGTCGCGCTGCTGTTCGGCGCGCTCGCGCTCGTCGCGCTGCTGCTCTCGATCAGCGGCATCTACGCGGTGACCGCGTATTCCGTCGAGCGGCGGACGCGCGAGTTCGGAATCCGCAAGGCGGTCGGCGCCCGCGCGAGGGACGTGGTTGCGCAGGTCGTCGGCGCGGCGCTCGTTCAAAGCGCAGCGGGGATCGCGCTCGGCCTCGCGCTCAGCGCCGCTTTTGGCACTGCGCTCTCTTCGTTGCTTTACGACGTCTCGCCGCTCGACCCGGCGACGTTCGGCGCCGCCGTCGCGCTGCTGATCGCGTGCACGATCGCCGCCGCGGCGACGCCGTCGGTCCGCGCGATGCGCGTCCAGCCCGCGATTGCGCTTCGCTATGAGTGAGCGTTCGACGACGTGCAGCTCGCGATCGTGATGCGCGATGAGTAAGCCGTTCGACCACACGCTGACGATGGACGTCGCGCGGCCGCGCCGCGCGAAGCTGCCGCGACTTGTCGTGCCGCTCGCGGGTGGGCTCGCACTGTGCGCGCTCGCGATCTATGCCTTCACCGCGCTGGCGCGCCCGCATGCCGGCGGTACCGTCGTCGATCGCTCGCTGCTCGTCACCGACACCGTTCGGCGCGGCACGTTCGTTCGCTCGGTTTCGGCGCCGGGTGTCTTTCGGCCCGACGTCGTGCGAATCGCCGCCGCGACGCAGAGCGGCGTCGTCGACGAGCTGTTCGTGAAGCCCGGGAGCGCCGTCGTGCCGGGGACGCCGGTCGCGCGGATGGAGAATCCTGCGCTCGTCGCCGCCGTCGAGAGCGCCCGCTCGCAGCTCGACGTCGCGCGCGCGAACCTCGCCAGCGCGGCGCAGCAGGCGCGCGCCTCGGCGATCACGCAGCGGACGGCGCTCGCCGACGCGCAGGCGCAGGCGGAACAGAGCGCGCTGCAGGCGCGCGCGCTCGGCTCGCTCCACCGCAGCGGGCTCGTCGCCGATCTGCAGTACCAGCAAGCCGAGATCGCCGCGAAGAAGAACGCGAACGATGTCGCGCTGGGGCGCTCGCAGCTCGCCGTCGCCGCGAGCGATGCCGCGGCAAAGGTCGCCGCCGCGCGCGCGCAGGTCACGCAAGCCGCCGCGCAGCTCGCGGCGGCGCAAGCAGAGGTCGCCGCGCTCACGGTGCGCGCGGCGGTCGCCGGGATCGTGCAGGACGTCGTCGTCGATCCGGGGAGCAGCGTCGCGCAGAACACGGCGATCGCGCGCATCGCCGACACGCGCGCGCTCAAAGCGGTGCTTCAGGTTCCGGAGACCGACGTCCGCGCCGTCGCGGTCGGGATGCGCGCGAAAGCCGACGCCGGCGGGGGCGCGAGCTGGGGCCGCGTCGCGCGGATCGCGCCGGCGGCGCAGAACGG
>DASZGA010000410.1:0-5136 GCA_035939295.1 Candidatus Elarobacter sp.
GGCATGATCCAAGACGACCGGACCAACACGGGTACCGGGCGGCAACGCGTTCGGAAACGTGGCTTCGTCCATCGATCGCTCCCGTGCCGGTCCTTCTCGCACACGGCTTTCGCCCCTTGCCTTACACCGAACGCTAGGCCAAGCCCCCAAGCAGCGAGAAACCGCAATTGGGCGGCGAAAGAGTCGGCCATCGAGTCGACCGGTTCAACCGTCTCGCAAGGTTGTCGTGGATGAACGTCTTTCGATTCGGTTCGAGCGCCCGTTTGGCTCTCGTCGTTTGTTTGACGGTCGCCATCGCTGCGGTGTACTGCCCGACGGCTGCGGCCGACTCGACGCCCGCTCCGCTCGCCGCGCCGGCGCCGGGTGTCGCGTATGACGAGATCGCTCGCGTCGTTCCGCCCGGCTCGACGCCGCCACCGGTCGGGAGCTTCGCCGGCGACGCGGCCGTGATCGCTGCGTTGCCGCCGTTGGTGGCTCCAAAAGCGCGCGAGGTGAACTACAACACGTTGATATTGCTGGCATCCATCCCGGGCATGGCCTCCCAGTGGGCTGCGATGGCGGCAGGCAGGGCAGCGGCCAAAGTGGTGGCAGACGACTGGAAGAGGCAAAACGACGAGGTCACGAACGGACGCGCGGCCAGAGTGCGTACCGGGGTGCTGGCAAAGTTCGCGTCCTACCGTGGTTGGAGTAGGTTCGAAGTGATTCCGGGTTATGTCACGATCGACAAGCCCGACCAAGGGGTCACCATAACGCTCGATAGCGCGAACAAGACCTACACGTCCGCTCGCACAGGAGCAATCGAGACGTTCACGGCGACGACGGCGTCCGCGACCGGGAGCGCGACCCTCGACGGAACGGCTACCGTCGAGACGCTGCCGCCGATGCGCGTCGAAGGCGTTTCGGCGCGCGGCTATCGCACCACCGGCACGATCGTCGTAACGCGCGCGTCGTACGCGTGCGCGCCGGGACCGCATCACGTGTCCGAAACGGAATACGTGAGCGACCTGGCTGACGCGCGATACGACGCGGTCGACGACGCGGCCAACGCGCTGCCGCTCGTGGGTGCCTGCACGCTGGGCTCGTCCGTCTCGCACCGCGAGCCGGGACGCCTGGTCCTCTTTCGCACCGTCATCGTCGACGATGGGTCGCCGGCGGCGTTCGGCACGGTCCTCGAGCGCGGCAACGTCCGCGCGTTGAGCGAACAGGACAGCGCGATGTTCCAACCGCCGCCCGACTTCACGGAGAAACCGTAGCATGCCGAGGTCCGCACCCGTGCTCGCCATCCTACTCGGCGCTCTGGGCGCTTCAACATGCATCGCAGCGGCGGATCCTCTCAAGCCTGGGGACACGCTGAACTATTCGTTCGCCAGCACCTATGTTGTCGTGCTCAAACCGAAGTGGAATCCGATAACCGCAGGCGCGTCCGAGGAAGCGTATGCCAAGTTTACCGTTCCTCCGACGACATTTCCGGGCGGATTCACCGTGACGGTCGACCGGCTCGATGCGGACGGCAGCGCGCATGCTCGCATTTCAGCCCCGCCCGGCACGCGCGGCCCGGCGGTTCCCGCGTTCGAAGCAGCGGTGATGCCCGACGGTCAGATCGTGCCGAAGGTCGACTTCGCCGCGATCCGGGCTGCGGGCATCGATCAAACCAATCCCGGCGCGATGATCCCGCCCGCGTACCGCTCGTGGACGCCGGCCCAGCAGAACAACTTCTGGGCCTTCGTCGGCGACCGGCGCCTGTTGTTGTTCAACGAAGTCGCGCTCGGCGCCGGAAAGAAGAAAGCGTTCAAGGCGGGCGATGCGTGGCGCATCGTCGTGCCCGATCAGAACAATCAGGTCGTCGACTTCATTTTTCAGGGAATGCAGCCGTTCCAGGGTCGCGACGTGGCCATGCTGGGTGTGACGACGACGCGGATGACGCAGAACGGGGTCGGACCCGTCACCGGGACCGCATTGTACGATCTCCAGCGCCATCTGCTCGTGAAGCTGCACGTCGTCGGCGACGACGATACGACGCTAGGCGTGCGCAACGTAACGTTCGACATGGTCTTGCAGTAGTGGCGACGAGGCGGCTGTACGAGAAACGCTAGTGCGGAAACGGCGAGACGAACTGCCGGTACGGAGAATTGGGTATGTTCGACATGACGCTCGCGAAGGCGGCGTTGCCGGTCAACGTGCGGGTGGAGATGAGTTGCGCGGTCGACGCCGCAATGCGCGCCCTTTCTTGCGCCCGTGCGATTGCAAGCGCGTCTCTGTTCGCAGCCCACTGCGGTGCCGCGGCCACATATGCTTGCGGGCTGCCCGTATGCAGCACACGCGCGATATTTTCGGCATCTTTGGCAAGATCGGCCGCGCCTTGGCGGCGATATTGCGCGGCCAAGAGGTCCTGGTCGGCGGCCGCCGCGAGCATCTCGCGCGAGGTGACGGTGCTTGGCGGCTTTTTCAGGAACTCGTCAGCCCGCGCGCGCGCCTTGATCGCCGCCGCGAGCTGTGCGTCCGGCGGTGCCGGCGGGTTCACGGCGGGGAGCCACGCAGCCACCATTTTTGCTCGATCCGCGGGCTGACCGGCGGACCACACCCACCGTACGGCCGCCCAGCGGGTGGGCATCACCGAGAGCGCCTTCCGCTGCTCGGCAGTGAGCGTCGGCCACTGGCGTGCCAATTGCGCCGCGAACGCATCTTTGTTCGCCTGGTCCGCAACGAGATGCTCGCCAAGACCTTGGTCGCGGATCAAGCAGTAGAGCTCGGTCCACGCATCCGACATTTGCCGGGTCAACGCAGGCTGGCCCGCGGCGAGCGGGGGGTGCGCCGCGTCGAATGCCGCGAGCATGACGGCACTATCGGGATTTTCGCGGTGCGCGCGCATCTGGGCGATCCACGCCGGCTGCTCGATGGTGCGCTCGTAGTCACGCTGCAGCGAGCCGCCCTTGAATTCCGCGTACGTCAGTTGCCATTGGAGCACGCGCGCGGAGCCCGCGGCAGTGTCGGGATTCTTCCAGTCGTTCAAGAGTCGCGCACGCTGATCCGCCGCAAAGGCCGGCGTGACCGGGATCTCGAGCAGCCACGCCACGAACTCGACGTAGTGCGAGACCATGCTCTCCGTCAGCGGCGGGTTGCCGGGCGCGATCGCCGGATGCGCGGCTGCAAAGGCCTCGAGGTAGAATTTCGACGCGGGATCACGTTGCTTCCGCAGGTCTTCGAGTCTATTCTTCTGCATCGTGACGCGGAGGAACGTGCGGTTTTCCGGCGTCAGCTGCGAGACGTTGTCGACGAGCGCGCGCAGCCTGTTGGCCGCTTGCGGACCGCTCCAAGCATCCTTGAGGTCCGATCGCTGGTAATCGAGGAATTCTCTTGTGAGCGAAACCTCAAGTACCCACGCCTCGAGGTTCGCATACTGTTCGACGAAGCGCTCCGTGAGCGGCGGGTTGCCGGGAGCGATTACCGCATCGAGCGACGGTTCCGGCTGCGCGGCAGCGGGCGCCGCAAAAAACGCGCACACGCCCAATGCGAGCGTCAGCGTGCCGGCAAGGAAGCGAACGGCGACTGTTTGCTGCATTTCTTTCTCCCTGCGGCGCCCGGCGCTTTTTCGATGCGCGTCGATGCAGCCCATCACCTCCTCGTGCACGTCGCGCGTCGGCGGAGACGGGAACGCCGTGTGCGAACGACGAGATCGTGCCGTCGCCGTCGCTCTCCTCGTCGTCCGTCGTGTGCTCGTGGAACGAATGGGATTCGCTGCGCGAGGTGATCGTCGGCACCGCGCGCGGCGCAACCGAGCCTGCGTACGAGCCGGCGTTCGCGCCGTATTGCCGCGCGGGCGACCAGGGGCGCGCGTTCGCAGGCGGGCCGGTCCCCGCGCATCTCATCGACGAGGCGGAGAAACAGCTCGACGCGTTCGCACAGGTGCTCAGCGACCGCGGCATCACCGTGCGCCGGCCGGACCCGGTCGATCATGCCGTGCCGACGCGAACGCCGGATTGGGAAGCGCCGTTCGGCCGCGCGAACGCGTGCCCGCGCGACTTGCTGCTGGTGGTCGGCGACGAGATCATCGAAGCGCCGATGGCGCAGCGCGCGCGCTTCTTCGAGTACCGCGCATACCGGACGCTGCTCGCGGAGTACTTCCGCGGCGGAGCGCGCTGGACCGCGGTCCCGAAGCCGCTGATGGCCGACTCGCTCTACGACGAGCGCGCGCGGAACGGGAGCGAAGCGTTCGACTACGCGGTACGCCCCTTGCTGACGGAAGTGGAGCCGGCTTTCGACGCAGCATCGTTCGTGCGGTTCGGGCGCGACATCTTCTGGCAGCCCGACCTCGTGAGCAATCAGCTCGGCGCGGAATGGCTGCAGCGTCACTTGGGGCCGGGGTTCCGCGTGCACCGCATCGGGTTTCGCGAGGCGCTGCCGACGCATGTCGGCACGACGCTCGTCCCCATTCGGCCCGGGATCGTACTCGTCAATCCCGCGCGCCCGTGCACCGACGGAGCGATCGACATCTTCACGCGAAACGGCTGGCGCGTCATTGACGCCCCCGTCTCGACCCGGACGGGTGCCGCCAGCCGCGACGTGAGCAGCTGGATCTCGATGAACGTACTGATGCTGGACCCGCACACCGTGGTGGTCGAGCGAAGCGAGAAGCCGATGATCGCACTGCTCGAATCGCTCGATTGCGACGTGATCCCGTGCGCGTTCGATCGCGTCTACCCGTTTGGCGGGAGCTTCCACTGCTGCACCACCGACATCCGGCGCGACGGTACGCTAGAGTCGTACTTCCCCGAGTCCGTACCCTCACCGAGCGGCTGTTGTGCAGGTTTCGCTTCGTGAGAGTCTAAGCGGGCCCCAGGGTCACCGGAGGGTCAGCGCATCGTCTGGATTCGGCATGGGCGAGGCGGCCCCGCAACGCCCTCGGCCACCGGTTCCGACGGCGACGCGGGACGTCCCGACGTCCTTAGCGTGACTTGGGCCTTCGAGGCGGCCGCTGTCGCCTCTCTGAGCGAGCTAAGATCAGCGCTGCGCGAGGCGCCGGTGCGCTCGACGTCATACGCCATTCTCTCGGCGATCGCGCAGCAGTATGAGGGTGACGTCGACGGCGCGGTGCGCACGCTGCGGCATGCGCTTCGAAAGGCCGCCGAACCGGACCGC
>DASZGA010000411.1:0-41456 GCA_035939295.1 Candidatus Elarobacter sp.
AAGTAAGTGTTCGAGTTCATTCAGCGTTTCTTCGGCAAGCCGACCTCCAGCGCGACGGCGAAGGAGCGGTTGCGCCTGGTCTTGCTCTCCGACCACCTCTCGCTCGCGCCCGACGTCGTCGAAGCGCTGAAGCACGACCTGCTCGAGGTGATCTCGCGCTACGTCGACGTCGACGCGCAGAACTGCGACGTCACCTTCGAGCAGCGCGAGAAAGAGGTCGCGATGCTCGCCAACATCCCGATCCTCGGGATGCGCAGCCGCCCGACCCCGCCGCCCGCGCCTCCGCCGCCGCCCCCGCCCTCGCGCGAACCCGACCCGACCCCGTCGCTCGACCTCGGCGGCGCAACGGCCTCGGTCGCCGCGGAGACCGACACGGAGCCGACCACAGTCGTCGCCGTCGAGGCGCCGGCCGCAAAGGCCGCATCGGCGAACGGTGCGCCGCGCCCCACGCGCAAGAAGCGGCGCAAGGCGCTCTCGACCAACACGACGGCGCAGGCGACGTAAGCGGGGCGGCCCGCGGCGCGCCGAAGAATCGGCAATGGTGATGGACCGAGCGCCGTGGGATCATCCGCGTACCGAACGCTTGTTGCGAGGTCGAACCCGGGGGCCCCACGCAACGCGTGGGGGGCGCGCAGCGAGAGCGAAGCGCCATTAAGTGGAACGTCCCTGGTACACGCGCTTTTCTTGGCCGCTCGCGATCGCGCCGATCCTGGTGACGATCCTCGGGATCGTCTTCATTCGCTCGGCGACGCTGCACGAGCCGTACGCCGCCGACGAGTGGCGCAAGCAGGTGATCTACGGCGCGGTCGGGATCGCGATGATGCTGGGCACGGCGTTCGTCGACTACCGCATCTGGCGGCGGTGGGCGTTCGTGCTGTACGGGATCACGCTCGCGCTGCTGATCTTCATCACGTTCAAAGGGCACTCGGCGCTCGGCGCGGCGCGCTGGATCGCGATCGGGCCGTTTCAGTTTCAGCCCTCGGAGCCGGCGAAGATCGTGATCGCGATCGCCGTCGCGGCGCTGCTCTGCCGCGGCTCGTTCCGGAAGATCCAAGAGCTGCTGCTCCCGCTGCTCGCCGTCGCGCTCCCGGCGATCCTCATTCTAAAGCAGCCCGATCTCGGAACGACGCTGGTGATCGGCGCAATTCTTACGGCCGAGCTGTACTTCGGCTTGCCGAACTTGATCGACTTCGGCTTGTACGTCGGCGCGGTCGCGTGCGCGGCGGCGTACGTGCTCACCAGCGAGCACATGCTCAAACCGTTCCAGCGCGCGCGGCTGCTCGTCTTTCTCGATCCGAAGCTCGACCCGCAAGGGGTCGGCTACAACTTGAACCAGTCAAAGATCGCGGTCGGGAGCGGTGAGTGGTTCGGCAAGGGGATCTTCAAGGGAACGCAGACCCAGCTCAACTTCGTCCCGGAGAACTCGCGCGACTTCATCTTCACCGCGGTCGGCGAAGAGGCGGGGTTCATCGGCGCGACGCTGCTGCTCGCGCTCTACGCGGTGACGATCGGCTTCGCGATGCGGGCGGTGTTCGCGGCGAAGGACCGCTTCGGCGTGCTGCTCGCGGTCGGGCTGGTCACGATGCTCGCCTTCCACATCATCGTCAACGTCGGGATGACGATCGGAATCATGCCGATCACCGGGATCCCGCTCCCGTTCATGTCGTACGGCGGCTCCGCGCTGATGACCGACTACATCGCGGTCGGCATCCTGCTGAACATCATCCTGCAAAAAGACAAGCTGGTCTTCGGCGACGCGGCGGTGCGCCGCGCGTGAGCGAGCTGGAGCGCGTCAAGCTGCGCGGGGGACTCGACCGCACCGCCTCGTGGGTGTACGTCACCGACGACGGGACGCTCGTTACCGAGCTCTACGACTTCAGCCCCGACGCCGAGAAGTGGCTCGGCAACGACGTCGCGTTTCTGCTGCACGTCGCCGCGGCCGACAAAGCGCGCGTGCTGTCGGCGCTGCGCGGCGAGGCGTTCGCGACGGGGAGCGACCGCGAGCGCGACGCGGCGCTGCTGGAGTCGCTGCGCGAGCGCTTCGATGACTACTACGCGGTAAAGGAGTGGCTGGACCAGCGCGGGATCGCATATCGCAAGGAGTTCGAACCATGGGCGTAAGCGACGAACCGGAGGGCACGCCGCTGGAGCGTTTGGAAGCGCGCAGCGCCGAGATCGAGCAGCTCGCGACCGAGGTCGCGGTTCGCGCGAAGGCGTTCGGCGGCGACGTCGGCGCGCGCTCGCGGATCGAGCTGGTGAAGGAGCGCTTGAAGGTCGCGCTCGACGAGCTCGGCGGCTACCCGTTCTCCGCCGCCGACATCACCGACGAGTAGCTGCGCAGCGCGCGAACCGGCGCGGTGAGCAGCCACGGGAGCGCGGTCAGCGCGAGCAGCGTCGCGACGACCACAGTCGGGACGATCCCGATGAGGCCGCCGAGCGCGCCGCCGATCAGCGTGCCGAACGGGAGCGTTCCCCACACCATGGTGCGCAGCGTCGCGTTCGCGCGGCCCATCTGCTCGGCCGGGATCAGCCGCTGCCGCAAGCTGACCTGCGTGATGTTGTAAACGGGGACGCACATCGTGACCGCCAGCTCCGCCGCCAACACGAGCGGAAGCGGCGGGAAGAAGAGCGCCAGCGGCAGCAACAGCTGCGAGCTCATCGCGATTCCGAGCGACCACACCAGCGTCCGCCCGGGGCCGAAACGCCGCCCGATTCGCGGCGCGAACAGCGCCCCGGCGAAGCCGAGGTTCGCGACGGCGAGCAGCCCGCCGACGAGTGCGGGCGAGAGATGCAGCGTGCGGTACAGAAAAATCAAATAGACGGCGCCGACCATCGCGTACGCGAAATTCGTCGTCGCCGTCGCGGCGGCGATCCGCACGACCGCCGGCTGCGCGAGCACGACCTCGATCCCCTCGCGCAGCTCGCGGGCGAACGGTGCCCGCCGCGCCGCGGCATCGCCCTCACGATGCGTCTCGCGCACGCGCACCGCGGTGAGCGCGAACACCGAAACGACGTACGAGCACGCGTCGACGACGACGGCGAGCGGCGCACCGATCAGCGAGATCAACGCGCCGGCGAGCCCGCTTCCGGCGATCTGCGCCGCGCTGTTGGTGAACTCGAGCCGCGCGTTCGCGCGCTCGAGCAGCTCGGGCTCGACCAGCGACGGAACGAGCGACTGGTACGCGATCTCGAAGAAGACCGAGGCGACGCCGACGACCGCGGCGACCGCGACGAGCTGGCCGTAGCTCAAAACGTGCGCGTACGCGGCGAGCGGGATCGAGCCGAGCGCGAGCGCGCGCGCGACGTCGGCGACCAGCATCGTCGTGCGGCGCGACCAGCGGTCGATCCACACGCCGGCAACCAGGCCGAGGAGCGGAAACGCCGCGAACTGGACCGCTCCGAGGAACCCCACCGCGAGCGGCGAGGCGTGCATCGCCAAGATCGCGATCGTCGGGACCGCAAGCGCGCTCACCGCGGTTCCGAAGACGCTTGTCGTCTGACCGGCCCAAAGCCAGCGGAAGGCTGCTCTGCTGTTCGTCAGCGGGCGACCTCCCTGCGAGCGGAGGACCATGGCGGGAACAACCGGAACCTTCCGAGTGAGAGCATTCGAAGGGCGATTGCGTGGAGCCG
Organism: Candidatus Elarobacter sp.; assembly: GCA_035939295.1. Taxonomy (GTDB): domain Bacteria; phylum Vulcanimicrobiota; class Vulcanimicrobiia; order Vulcanimicrobiales; family Vulcanimicrobiaceae; genus Vulcanimicrobium. The sequence continues at coordinate 3,631 of DASZGA010000411.1, forward strand.
GCCGGCTTGGCGTTGGATCGTCCGGGTGCGTTCAGCAGAATTTTTCACGATATTATCCGAGGCCGAGAGCGTCCGCCCGCTGCGCCCGCTCGATGACGCGATGCGTCGTCGCGATGTGCGCGCGGACGACGGCCGCGCTCGACCATAGAGAGGCCAGTCACCTACTTTGCCGACCGACATCCTCATCTCGAGCGATCCGTGGGAGAACCGCGTCGCGATCCTCGAGGAAGGTCGTCTCGCGGAAGTCTACGTCGAGCGTGAAGAGCGCGTCATCGGGTCCATCTACAAGGGCAAGGTTGTCAACGTCCTGCCCGGGATGGGCGCGAGTTTCGTCGACATCGGGCTCGGGCGCAACGCGTTTCTGTACGTCGACGACATCAACAAGACGCCGCTGAACATCGGCGACGTCGAGGTCACCGCGGGCCGCAGCGGCTACACGATCACCGAGAAGGTCAGCCGCGGCGACGACGTCCTCGTCCAAATCGTCAAGGAGCCGCGCGGTCTCAAAGGCGCGCGCGTCTCGACGAACATCTCGCTGCCGGGCCGCTATCTGATCCTGATGCCGACCGGCAAGTTCAGCGGCGTCTCGCGGAAGATCGAGTCGGCCGACGAGCGCAACCGGCTCAAGACGATCATGAAGGCGATCCGTCCTGAAGGGATGGCGACCGTCGTGCGCACCGCCGCCGACGGCGTCTCGAGCGCCGAGCTGATCGCCGACCTGGGCGTTCTGATCCGGATGTGGCACGGGATCCTCGAGCAGTACAAGCGCGTCGAATCGCCGGCACTGCTGCACAAGGACATGAACCTGGTCTACAAGACCGCGCGCGACTTCATCACCCCGGAAGTGCGCGACGTTTGGCTCGACGACGAGACGGAAGCGGAAAACGTTCGCGATTTCATGCGGCTGCTGGGCCCGCAGTACGTCGACCGCATCAAGTATTACGAGCACGGCAAGCGGCTTTTCGCTGACTTCAAGATCGAAGACGAGATCGCGCGCTTGATGAAGCCGACGGTGAAGTTGCCGTCCGGCGGCTCGATCGTGATCGAGTCGACCGAAGCGCTGACCGTCGTCGACGTCAACTCCGGAAAGTTCACCGGCGGGAAGAACCTCGACGACACGATCGTGCGCACGAACGTCGAAGCCGCGACCGAGATCGCGCGCCAAGTGCGGCTGCGCGACATCGGCGGGATCATCGTCTGCGACTTCATCGACATGTCGTCGGAAGCCGACCGCAACCGCGTCATCTCCGCGCTGCAAGAGGGTTTGCGCAAAGACCGCACGCGCTCGACGATTCAGTCGTTCTCGCCGCTCGGGCTCCTCGAGTTCACCCGCAAGCGCGTCGGCAAAGATTTGGGCCAGCAGTTGCGCGGGAAGTGCCCGACGTGCGAAGGGCTCGGCAGCGTGATGTCGCCGGAGTCGGTCGCGATCGGAACGTTCCGCGAGATCCTCGGCCACCGCAACGGCGAGGCGCAGCACGTGCACATCGCCGCCTCGCCGTCGGTCGCGGCGCAAGCCGAGTACTGGTACGAGGACGAGCGCGTCCAGCTCGCCGAGCGGCTCGGGAAGCAGATCGACGTCTTCGTCGATCCCGCCGTCCATCCGGAGCGCCCGCGGATCGTGTGGGGCGACGACAAGCTGCCGGCGCTCGGGCCGATCCGCGTCGGCGACGAGTTCGAGGTCGAGCTGCTGAACCTGCGGCTCCCGAACGCGACCTCGGCCGCGGCGATCGTCGCCGGCCGGCTCATCGAGGTCGAGAACGCCGCCAACGCCGCCGGCAAGACGATCAAGATCAAGATCCTCGACGTCGACGGGAGCGACATCCTCGCCGAGCCGCGCTCGCCCGTCGAGGCGGCGACCGCGATCGGCGAAGCCCGCGGGAAGAAGCGCCGCCGCGGCGGCCGCGGCCGCAAGCGCGAGCTGACGGCGGCCGAGCAGGCTGAAGAGCTGCGCGCGCTCGCCGAAGAGGCCGAGAAGGGCCTCGGAGGCCGCACCTCGATCGGGATCTCAACCACCGAAGAGGTCAAGGCGAAGAAGACCGGTCCGAAGACGACCGCGCAAAAGGCCGCCGACGGCGCCGTCGCGCTGTTGCCCGGCGAGTCGCTCTCGGGCGGCCGGGTCGCGGGGGTTCTGCCCGGCGAGAAGCTCTCGGGCGACCGCATCAGCGCCGGCGGCGCGATCCTGACCCCGCCCTCGGTTGCGCTCCGTCCGCCGCCGGGCCGTCCGGTCGCTGCCGGCGGTGCCGTCGCGGTCGCGAACGGTGAACCCGGTGAAGGCGAGGAGGCCGGGCGCCGTCGCCGTCGCCGCCGCCGCCGCGGAGGCCGAGGCGGCGATGTCGCCGCGGTCGCGGGCGTCGTTCCGTCGGCGCACGCCGCCGGAGGCGGAATCGCGACGATCGACGCGGACGTCGACGAGGACGAAGAAGAGATTGCCGTGGCCGAAGGCCGGCCGGGGGCGGCCGCGGAGCACGCCGACGGCGACCGCAAACGCCGCCGTCGCCGCCGCCGCCGCCGCGGAGGCCGGGGTGCCGAGGGCGCGCCGGGCGTCGCCGCGGCGAGCGCCGAGCCGGGCCGCGAACCGGTTCCGGACCGCCACATCTTCCGCGTCGGCCCCGAAGGGGCTCAGGCGACCGGCGAGACCGCGCCCCCCACGCCCTCGCGCGCGATCGCGCCGTGGAACCGCAAGCGCGGCGACGTCGCCGTCGAGCCGCCGCCGCCGGTGATCACCGCGCCTCCGGAACCCTCGGAGCGGGTCAAGGCCGCGCGCCCGTCGCGCCGCCGGCGCACCGAGACCGCCCAGGCTCCCGCCCGCGGCGGACAGCTCGAGGCAGGCGAACCGGTCCGAGCCCTCCCGGCCCCCGAGCGCTCCGCTCCGGCAGCTGCCGCCGCGGACGCTGCGCCGCGCCGCCGGCGCTCCCGTCAGGGCAGCGAAGCGACGGCTAGCCGCGAGGCGACTGCCGCTCCGGCAGCGGAGCCGGCAGCGAAGACCAAGACGACGACGCGCGCGCGCAAGACGCCGGCGGCCGCGAGCGCCGCAGAACCGAGCGCAGCCAAGAAGACCACCGGCACGCGCAAAACGAGCGCCAAGAAAACCAGCGCCGCAAAGAAGACCAGCACGGCCGGCGCGGCGAGCGCGAAGAAGGCCGCATCGACGCGCCAGGCACCGGCAGCGAAGAAAGCCGCGACGACGCGTAAGCGCTGACGCCGAGCGCACAACAAAAAGACCGCGTTCCCGAAGGAGCGCGGTCTTTGCTTGTGTCGCGGTTCGTTCAGCGCTGCGAGCGCGTCGCCGGGATCGCGTTCTGCGCGATACGGCCGTTGATGAAGTTCACCGCGGCGACGAGCTGCGGGTCTTGCGTCAGATCGCCGGGGCGGATCTTCGTGTTCTTCGGCAGATCGCTCTTGATCTCGGGCTCGATCCCGACCGCGTTGATGTCGCGGCCCTTCGGCGTGAAGTAGCGCGCGGTCGTGATCTTCACCGCCGAGCCGTCGCGCATCGGGAAGATCGTCTGCACGACGCCCTTGCCGAACGTCTTCACGCCGACGAGGGTGCCGACGCCGCTGTCCTGGATCGCGCCGGCGGTGATCTCGGAGGCCGACGCGGTGTACTGGTTCACCAGCACGGCGAGCGGGCGCGGCGCGATCGCGGTGTTCTCGGCGTCGTACTCGGTGTCGGTGCCGGCGCGCGACTGCACGCTGACGATCGGTCCGGTCGAGATGAACTTCGAGGAGACGTCGACCGCGGCGTTGAGATAGCCGCCGCCGTTGAAGCGCAGGTCGAGGACGTACGCCTTCGCGCCTTGCGCGTCGAGCCGGCGCAGCGCGGTGCTGAGCTCTTGCGCGGTCGTCGAGCCGAACACGGCGAGGTCGACGTAGCCGATGCTGCCGGGAAGCATCTTCGAGGTGACGCTCGGCTGATGGATCGTCTCGCGGGTGATCGTCACCGGCTCCAGGTTCTTGCCGGCGCGCTGAATCGTCAGCCGCACGCGCGTCCCCGGATCGCCGCGCAGCGCCTGCGTCACGCGTTTCTGCTGCAGCTCGAGCGTCGTGGCGCCTTCGAGCAGCTGCGGAACGGGTTTTCCGTCGATCGCGGTGATGAGGTCGTCGGACTGCAGCCCCGCCTTGTCGGAGGGCCCGTCCAAGATCACGCTCTCGACGTGGAGGAAGTGCGTCTTGTCGTCGACGTTGTACGAGACGCCGACGCCGCCGAACGAGGTTCCGTCGAGTCCTTCGTTGAGCGCAGCGTACTCTTTGGGCGTGAGGAACGTCGTGTACTTATCCTTCACCGAGCCGAGGACGCCGGCGATCGCCGCGTACGTGATCTGCGAGGACGGCGAGATCGACTCGACCGAATCGAGCTTCGAGGCGTACTCGGCGACGGCGGTCGAGACTTCGCGGTTCAGCGCCTCTTCGTTCGTCACGTCGTCGTCGCTGGCGCGCAGCGGCGGGAGCGTCGGGTTCGCGACCTTGCGCTTCTTGAGATACTCGACGACCGAGGTGCGCGCGCCGTCGAGCGCGGCCTGCTTGTCGACCTTCTTGTAGAAGTCGGCGGTCAGGTGCTGATAGCTCGCGACGAGCTCTTCGCTCTGCAGCGCGCTGAGGGACGACGACGCGGCGGTCGCGGCCGGCACGTGCGCGGTCGCGAGCGCCAGCAGCGCGGCAACGAAGACGGGGAAGGTGCGTTTCATCAGACGGTACTCTTGCTTTCGATGATCTTCTTGGCAGCGCCGAGCTGCTTGTCGCCGGGCGTGTCGATGAGGGGGAGGTCGGTGCGCTGGGTCACGACGACGTCGGGGACGATCCCCTTGTGGTGGATGTCGCGGCCTTTGGGGGTGACGTAGCGCGCGGTCGTGATCTTCAGCGCGCCCTTGTCGGGGAGCGTGTACAGGCTCTGCACGACGCCTTTCCCGAATGTTTTCTCGCCGACGAGGGTTCCGGCGCCGTAGTCTTGCACCGCGCCCGCGGTGATCTCCGACGCGCTCGCCGTGTAGCGGTTGACCAGCAGAACCAGCGGCTTCGCGTCGATCGGGTGGCCGTTCGCGCCGCGCACGTCGCGGTTGCCGGCGCGGTCGATCGTCGAGACGATCGTCCCCTGCGGGATGAACAGCGATGAGATGTCGACCGCCGCGTCGAGCAAGCCGCCGCCGTTGTTGCGCAGGTCGAGGATGTAGCCTCGCACGTTGTGCTTCTTCCCGTCCTCGAACGCTTGCCGCACTTCGTCGGCCGAGGTCGAGCCGAAGTCGGAGAGCCGCACGTACTCGATGTTGTTCTCGACCTTCGCGCGGACCGACGGAACGTGGATCTCCGCGCGCGTGACGTGCACCGTCGAGGTCGCCTCGCTCCCGTGGCGCTTGAGCGTCAGCGAGACGACGGTTCCGTTGGTGCCGCGGATCTCGCGCTCGACGGTGTCGATCTTCTGACCCAGCGTCGACTTGCCGTCGACGGCGACGATGATGTCGCCCGGGCGCACGCCGGCTTTGATCGCCGGGTTTCCTTCGATCGGGTCGACGAGGATTGCGCCGGTCTTCGGGTCCTGGATGATGTAGACGCCGATCCCGCCGAAGTTGCCGCCGCGCAGCTGCTCGTCAAGCCCGTTGATCTCTTGCGGCGAGAGGTACGTCGTGTACGGGTCGCCGAGACCGCCGAGCATCCCGATCAGCGCGACCTGCGTGTAGACGTCGCGCGGCGCGAGCGTCGCGTAGCGCTTTTGCACGCTGGTCAACGTGCTCTCGAGGATCGCGAGATCGCGCGAGCGCACGCCGGTGGCGGTCGCGTGCGGGACCTGCGGCTCGGCGACCTTCTTCGCCTTGAGGAACGCGGTCAGCGCCTTCTGCTCGCCGGTGACCAGCTGCTGGTCGGCGACCGGCTTGTAGTACGCGTGCTCGACCCGCTCGTACGCGAGCTCGAGGATCTGCCGCTGGCGGTCGCCTCGGCCCAGGAGCGTGTTGAAGTCGAGCCCGACGATGCGGTCGCCGGAGCCGACGATGAACGCCTGGGCAGGCGAGTCGGGCGCTTCCGCCGCGCGGCCGGCATACGCGGCGCCGCCGAGGGCGGCGACCGCGACGACGAGGGCGGCGGACAACATACGGGTGCGGGCGGTCAAACGGCGGTCCTTAGCGGCAGGGGCGGCGAGTTGTACCCTCTTGAACCCCGATGGCGCTCGCTTTGTTCCGCGGGCACGATTGGGGTTCGATAAACATTCCCAGCCCGAGGCGTCGGCAACATGTGAGGCCGATCATCCCACGGCGGGCTTGGAATTACCGGAGGTATCCCATCGGGTCGACGGCCCGGCCGTTGACCCGGACCCCGAAGTGGAGGTGCGGTCCGGTCGAGTTGCCGGTCGAGCCGGAGGCGGCGATCGCCTGACCGCGCTGGACGCTCTGGCCCTCGCCGACGAAGATCTGCGAGAGGTGGCAGTACTGGGTCGCGAGCCGGCCGCCGTGGTCGATCACGACCATGTTGCCGCAGCCGCCGGAGTCCCAGCCCGCGACGATCACCCGGCCGTCGGCCGCGGCGGCGACGGTCGTCCCGGTGGGGACCCCGATGTCGATCCCGCGGTGCTCGGTGAAGATGTGGGTCACCGGGTTCAGCCGCATCCCGAACCGGGAGGTGATCGGGCCGGAGGCCGGCCAGATGAGCTGTCCCGGCGGCCCGGCTTCCGGCGGAAGCTCCTCGCCGGCGAGCTGGCGCGCCCGGCGTTCGGCGAGCCGGCGCTGCTCTTCTTCGATCTGCTTCTGCCGGATCAGCCCCTCGAGCGCGGACTCGGCCTCGGCCGTCTCCTCGTCGAGCTGGGTGACCTCGGCCTGCACGGTGCGGCGCTGCTCGTCGGCGATCGCCAGCAGCTCGGTGCGCTGGTGCGCGAGCGCGTCGAGCGCGCGGCGCTGCTGCTGCGCCTGCGCCTCTTGCGAGCGCAGCTCCGACTGCACGCCGAGCAGCCCGTGCTCGATCCCGATCACCTTCGCCTCGTCGGCCTTGCGCGCGCGGATCGTCGCTTGATTCGCCTTGATCAGAAAGCGCACGTCGTTCCAGCGCTCGACGAAGTCGGCAAACGAGCGCGCGCGCAGCAGCACGTCGACGTAGCCGAGGTCGCCGTGCTCGTACGCGTCGACGAGCCGCCGGCTCAGCACGTCCTCGTGCCGCTTGAGCGTCTGCTTCGCCGCCGCGAGCTGGATGCGGTTCCAGTCCAGCTTGCGCTGCGTCGAGCGGATCGAAGCTTCGATGTCGCCGAGATGGCCGTTGATCGAAGCGATGTTGCGGTTGGTGTCGGCCAGCTGCGACTGGATCGCGCCGACGCGCGCCTTCGCTTCGCCGAGCTTGCCGCGCTTCTCGTGCAGCTTCGCCTGCACGGCCTGAATGTGCGCCTTTTGCGCCTGGATCTTCTCGTCGACGTGGCTCTTCGCGACGGCGAGGCTCGGGATGAGCGCCGTTGCCAGCGCGAGCGCGAGCACGTTTCTCACGCGCCGAGCCCGCTTTCGGAGACGACGACCGAACCGCGGCGGCGCTTCGCTTCCTTCTTCACCCGCGCGGCGCGCTCGGAGATCAGCTCGTAGGTCGACGGACCGCGCGAGCCGTTCACGATCGCGATCGAGACCGTGCAGTACGGGACGCGGGTGTCGCGCTGCACGCCGCGGATCCCGCGGTCGAACGCGGCGACGATCGAGTCGGCGGCGAGCTGCGCGGCGGCCGGGTGTATCAGCGCGACGAAGTCGTCGCCGCCGACGTGGCCGACGAAATCGTCGCCGGCGCCGAACTTGCCGACCGCGCCGACGATGCAGCCCGCCAGCAGCTTGATCGCGTCGTCGCCTTTCGCGAACCCGAACGCGTCGTTGAACGCCTTGAAGCCGTCGAGGTCGGCGTACAGCACCGACCACGGCGCGCTCGCATCGAGCCGGCGGCGAATCTCCGCCTCGATCGGCCCGTTGGCGGGGAGCTTCGTCAGCGGCTGGAGCGCGGCGTCTTCCGCCGCGCGTTTGATCTTGCCGCGCACCCGCGCCAGCATCTCCTCGGGCGCGAACGGCTTGGTGACGACGTCGTCGGCGCCGGCTTCGAGCGAGCGGACCGCGTCGCCGGCGTGCGCGCGCGGCGCGAGAACGATCAGCGGAACGTGCGTCCCTTGCGGATGGGTGCGAATCCGGCGGACGACGGACGGGCCGTCGCTCTCGACCGGCATCACGTCGACGACGATCGCGTCGGGGCGGCGGCGGTCGAGCGCCGCCAGCGCGCCTTCGGCGCCGCGCGCGTCGACGACGTCGTAGCCGACCACCTCGAAGTTCGCGCGCAGGATCCGGCGCAGCTTCACGTCGTCGTCGACGAGGAGGATCGTCTCTTTGATCGTCTGCGTGGCCGCGGCCCGAGTCCTCACGCGCGCAGGTGCCGTCCGACGCTGAACCAGGAGGCGATCAGCCCGACCGCGGCGCCCACCGCGAGCAGCTCCAGCGAGAGCCCCACTTCGTTGATGCGGAAGGTCACGAACGCCAGCGTCGCGGCGAGCTTGGGCACGACTTGGTGCTCCGCGAGCGCGAGGACGCCGATCGCCACTGCGGCGCCGAGGACGCCGGCCAGCATCCCTTCGGCGATGAACGGCATCCGGATGTACATGTTCGTCGCGCCCACTAACTGCATGATCGCAATCTCGCGCCGCCGCGCAAAGACGGTCAGCCGGATCGTGTTGGCGATCACGATCGCCGCCGAGATCGAAAGCAGCGCGATCAGCGCGATCCCGGCGCGGCCGAGGACGGCAGCGGTCTTCAGCAGCTTCTGCACCGTGTCGGCGGCGTAGTCGGTCTTCGCGACCCGCGGGTCTTTCGCGATCCAGCGCGCGACCACGGGGACTTGGTCGGGATCTTTCACCCGCACGTGATAGGTGTTCGGGAGCGGGTTCGTGGTGAGCAGCGAGGTGTCGAAGTCCTTGCCCAGGACCGCCTGCATCCGCTTGAGCCCGTCGCGCTTCGGGACGTAGGTCGCCGACGCGATTCGCGGGTCGCCGGCGAACTTCGCGGCGAGGTCTTTCGCCTTCGTGTCGTCGACGTCGTCCTTCAAGTAGACGGCGATCTCGATCTGCGAGAGGACGCCGGTGCCGAACGTCTGGATCGTCTCGCGCACGAACATGAACGCGCCGAGCAGGATGATGGTGACCGCGACCGTCCCGATCGCGGTGAACTGCATCCCGGCGTTGCGAGTGAAGTTGGTGAGAACTTCACCCAGGAAGAACCGCAGTCTGCCCCAATCCACGGAAATAGTATCCTCGCTCGTCATCGTGCAGAATGCGTCCGTGCTCCAGCCGCACGACGCGCCGGCGCATCCGGTCGACGACGGCTTGGTTGTGGGTGGCGACCACGACGGTCGTGCCCTTGAGGTTGATCCGCTGCAGCAGCTCCATGATCTCGGTCGTGTTCGACGGGTCGAGATTTCCGGTCGGCTCGTCGCAGAGCAGGATCTTCGGGTTGCCGACCAGCGCGCGCGCAATCGCGGTGCGCTGCTGCTCGCCGCCGGAGAGCTCGCTCGGGAACATTCGCGACTTGTGCGAGAGCCCGACCAGGTCGAGCGCGCGCGGGACCATGCGCATCACGTCGCGGGTGCGCGTCCCGGTGACCTGCAGCGCGAACGCGACGTTCTCCCAGACCGTCTTGTGCTGGAGCAGCTTGAAGTCTTGGAAGACGACGCCGATGTTGCGGCGCAGCTTCGGAATGCGGCCGCGGCGCAGCGTGTCGACGCGGTGATCGTCCACGTAGACTTCGCCGCCGGTCGGCAGCTCTTCACGGTAGAGGAGTTTCAGCAGCGACGACTTCCCGGTTCCTGAATGGCCGACCAGGAAAACGAAACTGCCTTTCTCGATCTCGAGATCGACGTCGTCGAGCGCTCGCGTTCCGTTGGGATACACGAGCGAAACGCCGCGGAGTCTGATCATGGGTGAGACGGCGCTCCGGCGTTGGGATTGAACAGGTATTGGGCGGGCCTCGTCTCATACCTTCGGCAAACCATGAACTTCGATCTCACCGACGAGCAGAAAGCGATCCGAGACCTGTGCCGCGAGTTCGCGCGCGACGAGGTCGCGCCGCAGGCGGAGCGCAACGACCGCGAGGAGCGCTTCCCGTACGAGCTGGTGCGGAAGATGGCCGAGCTCGGTTTGATGGGCCTGCCCTTTCCGGAGAAGTACGGCGGTGCCGGCGCCGATACCGTGAGCTACGCGCTCGCCGTCATGGAGATCGCGCGGGCCGACGCCTCGACCGCGATCACCCTGGCGGCTCACGTCTCCCTCGGCGCATCGCCGTTCTTACTCTTCGGCACCGAAAAGCAAAAAGAAGAGTTCCTCGTCCCCCTGGCAAGGGGCGAGCAGCTGTGGGGGTTCGGGCTGACCGAGCCCAACGCCGGGAGCGACGCCGGCGGAACCCAGACCCGAGCCGAGCTGCGGGACGGCAAGTGGGTGATCAACGGAACCAAGGCCTTCATCACCAACAGCGGGACCGAGATCACCGGCGGGACGACGATCACCGCCGTGACCGGCCGCGACGCCCGGGGCCGCTCGGAGATCTCGACGATCATCGTCCCGCAGGACACTCCGGGCTTCACCCGCTCGAAGAAGTACAAGAAGATGGGCTGGCGGGCGTCCGACACCCGCGAGCTGGCCTTTGCCGACGCCGAGGTGCCGGAAGAGAACCTGCTCGGTGGGCGGGGCAAGGGGCTGAAGAACTTCCTGACCATCCTCGACGGCGGCCGGATCTCGGTCGCCGCCCTTTCGGTCGGGCTCGCGATGGGCGCCTACGACGAGTCGTTCAAGTACGCCCAGGAGCGGCACCAGTTCGGCAAGGCGATCTCGAAGTTCCAGGCGATCCAGTTCAAGCTGGCCGACATGCTGATGGAGATCGAGCACGCCAAGCTGATGGTGCTCAAGGCGGCGTGGGAGAAGGACCAGGGCCGCGCCTTCGAGCTCAACGCCTCGCTGGCGAAGCTCTACTCCGGCGAGGTCTCGCGCCGGGTCGTGAACGAGGCCGTGCAGATCCATGGCGGCTACGGTTTCATGGACGAGTACCCGGTCTCGCGGATGTACCGCGACCAGAAGATCAACGAGATCGGCGAAGGGACCAACGAAGTGCAGCGGCTGGTGATCGCGAGGCAAATCGGTCTGTAACAGCTCGCTGCGCTGTACGATCGCGTTACGAAACAGTAGCTCAATGATGGTGTGCGCATCCATGGCGTAACCGCGCGCGATGCTGTAGGTTGTTCGAACATCACTACAGATCGGAGCGAACATGGGTACCTCGTTCGGATACAACACCGCCGGAACACCGCCGCCGCCGCAGTCAGGATTCCTGTACGCGCAATCTTCGCCGTACAATTGCGATCCTACCGGCACCGTTGATGCTACCGCTGGACTGAACGCGTTGTTCGCGGACTGCGCGACGACCGGTGCGACCGCGATGCTTGGGCCGGGCACGTTCCTCATCTCGAGCCCGCTCCTCGTCGGCAACGCGACGACGACCGTTCGTTCCGCGCCGGTCAGCATCACCGGCGTGGGGGGCATGACGGAGTTCGCAACCAAAGGCAATTCGACGACGGCGGCCGACATCGACGCGGTTCGCGCGCCGACCACGCTCCTCGCGGCGGCCGGCTTCAGCGGAGCGGAGATGATGCTGGTGCAGGGCCCCGGGGTCTTTCAAATCCGAGACGTCCTGTTCCAGTGCGCACGACATGCCGCCAACGGCCTCGTGGTTCAGAGCGCGAACAAGTCGTTGTTCGAGCGCCTGATGGTGCTGCAGCAAAACGGCGGGGTCGGTTTCAACTTCGTCGCCAACGACGCTTGGACGGGGGCCAACGGCGATGAGTGGCACGATACGGCGAGCCGTCAGCTCACGTGCTGCTCGACCGTCGACAACTCGGTCGGTCTCGTCTTGGGCGCGGCGACGATCGCTATTCCGATCAACTGGTCGTACTGCACGTTCGAGACGATCAACCTGCTGCTCAACTTCCTCTCGCCCGCCGCGACGGTCGGCTTGCAGCTGCAATACGCGGACAATTGCACCTTCACGCAGTCGGCGTTCCAAGGTACGGCGGCCGGGCTGAAGATCGTCTGCCCAGGACCGGCCCCGAGCGCCCCGACGGCCACGACGCACCTGCAGTTTCCGAGCGGTGTCGACTTCTATCAGTCGACGTTCTCCTCGATCGTGTATCCGCTCGATTCACCCGGCGGTGCCGGCGATCCGAATGGGCAATGGGTTCCGATGAACGGAGCGATCGGGATCTTCCCGTACATGCAAGACAACGGCGAGCCGGCGTCTCCGTACGACCGCCGTTTCGCGATCGCCCTCGAAGACGGGCGGCTGTGGTCGAACGCTCGGGTGAACGCGCCGTATCTCGTCTCACTCGACAGCACCAGCATCGTCGGCAACACGACGACGGAGACCGCGTTCGCACCGGCGGTTCCCTACACGGTGCAGGCTGGTCCGTGGAGCGTGAGGGGATCCGTCTTTCGGCTCCGCCTGAGCGGAATCTACAACTGCACGAGCACCGCAGGACTCACGCTGCGCCTGCGTTTGTACTTGGATTCGGTGTCCGCCAACACGCTGCTGCTGGATTCCGGTGCCCTCTCGCTCGGGACGGCGCGCTCGCAGCAGCCGTGGCTGGTGGAATCGGAGATGACGACCGTCGCCGTGAACGCACCGGGTTCCGCCACCTCCGCCGGCTTCATGAACAATCGGTTCTCCTGGCTGCAGGCCGAGAACGGACAACGCCCGTTCAACGTCGGCGTCAACGCGCGCCATCCGTCCGTCGCGTACGATACGAGGGCTGCGCACACGTTCGTGCTGACCGCGCAGTGGAGTTTGGCCGAAGCCGGGGACTCGATCGGGCTGGACGGTGGCGGTACGCTCGACGTCTCGCTGCCGGGAAACCAGCCGGTAGGATAGCCCCCGCATCCTCGCGGGACGATAGGATCACGACGCTCGCTGGGTAGAGCCTGTCCGTGGAGATTGGCTGGCCCAGCGAGCTGTGGGTGATCCGGCACGCGCAGAGCGCGGGGAACGTCGCGCGCGAGCACGCGATGCGGGCGGGCGCACCGGTGATCGAGATCGCTGCGACGCGCGACTGCGACGTGCCGCTCTCGGAGCTCGGCGAGCGGCAAGCCGCTGCGCTCGGGGAGTGGTGCGCGCGGCATCTGGATCCGATCGACGCGGTCGTTTCGTCGCCGTATTTCCGGGCGCGCGAGACGGCGGCGATCGCGTTGCGCGAAGCGGGTTGGCGCGGCGTTCCGGTCGAGATCGACGAGCGGTTGCGCGAGAAGGAGTTCGGCGCGCTCGACCGGCTCACGAACGCCGGAATCGAGACGAAGTTTCCCGAGCAGGTCGCGCTGCGGCGCGCGCTCGGCAAGTTCTACTACCGCCCGCCGGGCGGCGAGAGCTGGACCGACGTGATCCTGCGTCTGCGCAGCTTCGTCGAGTCGCTGCTGCGCGAGCATCCCGGCCAACGGGTCGCGATCGTCACGCATCAAGTGTGCGTGCTGTGCCTGCGCTACATCATCGAGAAGCTCACCGAGGACGAGCTGCTTGCGATCGACCACGAAGGCGACGTTGCAAACTGCGCGGTGACGACGTACCGCTACGATCCGGATGCCGACGCGCTGGTGCTGCGCGGCTACAACGTCGTCGCGCCGCTGGAAGAAGCCGGCGAGCCGGTCACCGCCGCGCCGGACGCCCCCGTTGCCCGCGGGTAAGGCGATCGACGCCGCGCTGCTGCGCGGCTGGCCGCTCCCGGTCCCCGAAGGCGGCGACAAGAACGCGCGCGGGAGCATCTTCATCGTTGCCGGCGCGCCGCAGATGCCGGGCGCCGCGGTGCTCTGCGCGACTGCCGCGCTGCGCGCGGGCGCGGGGAAACTGCAGATCGGCACCGCCGCCTCGGTCGCCGCGCACGTCGGCAGCGGCGTGCTCGAGGCGCTCGTCGTGGCGCTCGAGGAGACACCGTCGGGCGCGCTCGCGCTCGCGTGCGCGCAGACGCTCGCCGAGCGTGCGAACAAGGCCGACGCGCTCGTCATCGGCCCCGGGATGGTCGACGAGACGGCGACTGCTGCGCTGATCGCCGCGGTTTCCGATGCGCTCGACGTGCCGGTGGTGATCGACGCCGCCGCGCTCGCGTGCTTCGCGAAGCGTACCGACACGATCGCGCACCTCGGCGGTCGCGCGGTCCTTACGCCGCATCCCGGCGAAATGGCCTCGATGCTGCACGTCGAGCGCGAGGAGATCGAAGCCGATCAGGCCCGCTTCGCACGTGAGGCGGCGCGCCGCTTCAACGCCGTCGTCGCGCTCAAGGGCGAGACGACGTACATCGCCGACCCGAACGGCGAGCTGCTGCGCAACGACCACGGTAACTTCGGCCTCGCTACATCTGGTTCGGGAGACGTCCTCGCAGGCGTGATCGGTGGTCTGCTCGCGCGCGGCGCGTCGCCGCTCCACGCCGCAGCCTGGGGTGTCTCGCTGCACGCACGCGCCGGCGACGTTTTGGCCGATCGCATCGGTCTCGGCTTTCTCGCGCGGGAGTTGCCGGCCGAGATTCCGCCGCTGATGCGCGAGCTGGCCGAGTAGCTCGTCAGCGTTAGGCCCGGAAGATACCCGCCGACGCCGGTTCGAGGTCGATCCGCGTTGCGCCGGATTCGGTCGCGGCTGCGGCGAGGTCGGCGCTCGCGGTGAAGAGGATGCATTGGGCGTCGAGCGTGCCGTGGATGAGGACCGGGAGGCAGCGCGCGATGCGGTCGGCGTCCCAAAAAGCGAAGGGGTCGTCGAGGAGGAGCGGCGGGGTCTCGAGCCCCTCGGCGAACATCCGCGCGGTGGCGAGGCGGACGACGAGCGCGATCTGGTCCTGCGCGCCCGACGAGAGCTTGTCGAGCTCTTCGAAGCCGTTCGTTTCCGGAACGCGGACGTTGATCGCGAGCGTCGTCGGGTTCAGCTTGATCTCGCCGTAGCGGCCGGCGGTGATCGTCCCGAGGACGCCGGCGCTGTACTCTTCGAGCCGGCGCGCGAAGGCGCGGTGCGCTTCGTCCTTGCGCTCGTCGATCGTCGTGCGCGCAAGCTTCACCGCGCGACCGAACGCTTCGAGCCGTGCGATCTCGCTGCACGTCGCGGCAACCGCTTCGTCGAGCGCGGCGACGTCGGCGGCGCTCGCTTCGCCGGCCCGCAGCTCGCCTTCGAGATCGGCGACGAGCCGGTCGGCTTCGCGCGCGCGCGCGTCGCGCTCGGCGCGCTCGCGCTCGAGCGCGCGCAGCTTGTGCGGATCGTCGTTGCCGGCCGGCTCGACGCCGCGCGCGAGCAGCGCCTCGTACTCGGCTTCGAGCGCGAAGTCTTCCTCGCCGTGCAGGATGTCGTTGCGGCGCAGCGCGAGCATCGCGAGCCGCGCGTCGAGACCTTCGCGCTGGCGCCGCCGCGCGGCACGGTGCTGCGCGGCGGTGCGGCGCGCGTCGCGCGGTTCCTGAACCTCGGGGACGAGCGCGTCGGCGAGCGCGTCGAAGCGCGCGGCCTCGAAGTCGGCTTGCTCGCGCGTCATCCGTGCGCGCGACTCGGCCTTGCGCGCGGCGAGGTCGCGCGCGGAGAGCGCGACGAAACGCTCGCGGCGGCGCAGCAGCTCGTCGACGCTCGCGAGGCCGAGCGGCTCCAGCACGCGCGCAACGGCGGCGGCTGCGGTTTGTTCCTCGGCGAGCGCGGCGTCGGCGATTTGCTGCTTCATCTCCGCTTCGCGGGTGCGCGCGGCGCGGGCTCGCGCGCGGCGGAACGCGGCGAAGCCGAACGCTACCGCGACGACGCTCGCCAACGCGGTCCACAGCCAGAGGTGCGCGATCGCGACGCCTGCATCGGTTAGCGCGGCGACGAGTGCGCCGACGAGCAGGCCGCCGGAGAACGTGCGTCCGGGGCCGGCTTCGCCTTCACGGCGCGCGACTGCGGCGTCGTTCGCCGCCGCGGCTGCCTTTGCGCGCGCTGCGACGGCGTTCTCGGCGGCGGCGCCGAGCGCATCGTACGCGTCGTCGTCGAACGTCCCGGCATCGGCGCGGCGCGCCGCGAGGTCGCGCCGCTCGTCGCCGGTGAGCGCTTCTTCGGCGGCGTCGCGCGAAGCGGCGTCGGCGACGCTCGCGGAGGTGCGCCACGAATGGTACGCGTCGTCGAGCGCCGGGACGCGGTCGGCGGCGAACTCCGCGACGTCGTCGAATGCGGCGCGCGCGCTCTGCAGCGCGGCCAGCTCGTCGCGGTACTCCTTGAGCGCCTCAAGCCGTGCGCGGACGTGCGCCGCTCGCAGCGATTGCAGGCGGTGCTCGAGCTCGGCGACCGCCGCCGTGTCGTGGTCGCGCGCCGCGCGCGCGGCGGCGATGCGCTCGCGCAACGATGCTAGCCGCTCGAGCGAAGCGCGTGCGTCGGCCGCGGCGCGGCGCTGCTGTTGCTCGAGCTCGCGCAGCTTCTTCAACGGCGCGTTCTTGTACGCGCGGTCAGAACCAACATGGAGTTTGAGCGCTTCGTCGAGGCGCGTGAGCGCGCCGAGCGCGGCGTCTTCTTTGGGTCCGCCGTCGAGCGCGCGCGCTAGCGCAGTGGACACTTCGTTCGCGCTGCCGCGTTCGAGCGCGACCTCGCTTTGCCGTACGCACGCGGTCTGCAGAAAGACGTCAAGCGAGATGTGCAGGTGCGCGGCGCCCGGACTCAGCGAACGGCCTTCGCCGATCCGCGTCGCGGCGTCGCCGCCGCGCTCGTCGTAGACGCGCACGCCTTTCGTGTCGTGCTCGAACGCGCGGTGGACTTCCCAGCGCGCGCCGTCCGAGGTCTCGTACGTCAAAACCGAGGCGTATGCGGCGTTCGCCGCCCACGGCCGCCAGCGGTCTTTCTCGCCGCGCTGCAAACCGTAGAGCGACGACACCAGCGCGGCCGCAAGCGTCGACTTGCCGGCCTCGTTCCGCCCGACCACGACGTTCAGCCCGGGACCGAATTCAAACGCGCGATCGGCCAGTCGCCCGAAGCCCGCGACGTGCAGCGTTCGAAGTCTCACGGGCGAAGGTCCGTTCCGGCGAACGCGGCGACGGCGTAGCGCAACGCAGCGCGCGCGTCTTCGTCGCCGTCGTTCGCCATGCGCAGCAGATCGGCGACGGCACGGCCGCGCACGTTCGGCTCGCGCGCGATCGCGGCATAGTCGGCGGAGATCGTCGCGTCGAAGAGCTCGAGCGCGCCGACGCTTCCCCCGAACCGGTCGGCGATCAGATCGCGATCGATTCGCGTTCCCGGCGCGATCGCGCCGTGCAGCTTCACGCGCAAGAAGTCGTCGCGGTCGTACGGCGTCAGCGCGCTTTCGAGCGCCGCGAGGACGGCGTGTTCGCTCGCCGCGTCGTCGAGCGCGACGTCGAGGTCGATCAGCCGCGTGCGCGCGAGCTCGACCGGCTCCAGCGCGACCGCGCCGTTCGCGATCGTCACCACGAGCGCGCCGTGGCTTCCGCGCTCGCCGAACTTGATCGGTTCCGGCGAGCCGGGATACGCAAGCCGCGGTCCGCCGGCGTCGCTCACGACCGACCCGCCGTGGTAGTGGCCGGCGAGCGCGCAGGTCGCGCCCGACGCGACGATCTCGGCGAGCGTGAACGGCGCCGTCGGCCGCTTGCCGGGCGGACAGCGGTCTTCGTCGCTGCCGTGGACGAGCGCGATGCGGACGCCGGGGCGGTCGAAACGCGCGCGGGCGAACGGCCGGCCCGGCTCGGCCGGAGCGTGGCCGAAGCCGTAGATCGTCACCTCGTCGTTCAGCGGATACGGCGCCCAGGCGGGTTCCGCGAAGACGCGCACGTTCGGCGGCCGGTCCTCGCGCGCGTAGAGCGCGCGGGCGGAGTACGGGTCGTGGTTGCCGGGCGCGACGAAGACGGGGCCGCCGAAGCGCGCCAGCTGCCCGAAAATGAAGCGCGCCGTCTGCGGTCCGGCGCGCTCGGCTTCGTAGAGGTCGCCGCCGATGGTCAGCGCGTCGGCGCGCCGCTCGAGCGCGAGGTCGACGACGCGTTCGAACGCGTCGGCGAGCGCCGCCCGCCGCCGCGCGCCGCCGCGGACCTCGGTGAACGCCGTCTCCAGATGGACGTCGGCACAGTGGACGATGGTTGTCATCGCACCCATTCGCACGTCTGTTCGACGCCGGACCTCGGCATGTCTGCCGTTTTCGGGTTCAACCGCGCCGCCCATGAGCCGCCGCAGGGGAAAGTTCAGCCTCCGGGTATCGTCGGGAGAACCACGCATACCGGAGGATCGCGTAATGCACCGTTCCTTCCTTACCGTTGCGGCCGCGGTGCTGGCGGCCGGCGTCGTCACCGCGGCGACACCGGTTGCGACGCGCGCCGACAACGGGCCGTCCGAAGTCGTCGTCGGCGCCGTTCTGCCGCTGACTGGTGAAGAGAGCCGCGTCGGCACGTATTTCAAGGCCGCGTACGAGCTCGCCACCAAGGAAATCAACGACCGCGGCGGCTTGCAGCTCCGCCAGTACGGACGGAAGATCCCGGTCAAGCTGATCATCTACGACGACAAGACCGACCCCGCGACCTCGCGCAACCTCTACGAGCGGCTCGCGGTGCAGGACCACGTCGACGCGATGCTCGGCGGCTACTCGACCGATCTCGTGCAAGCGCAGACGGTCGTGCCGAACCAGCACGGGATTCCGTACGTCGGCGGCGGCGGAGCGGCCTCGGCGATCTACAAGCGCGGCTTCAAGACGATCTTCAGCCTGCTGGCGTCGATCGAGAACCTCGCCTACACCGAGTGCGACTTCATCGAGGAGATGCAGGCGCAGAAGAAGCTGCCGAAGCCGCTCAAGATGGCGGTGGTGTACGAAAACACCTCGCACGGCCGCGACTTCGCGACCGGGCTGGCGAACCGCGCGAAGCAGAAGCCGCAGAACTTCCAGATCGTGATGTCCGAAGCGTTCGACCTGCACGGCAAAGACTTCACGCCGCTGCTGCAAAAGGTGAAAGCGATCAACGCGAACGCGTTCATGTCGGACGCGCACTTGGACGACTACATCACGATGCAGCGGCAGTACGCGCAAGCGGGGCTGCACCATGCGTACGTCACGTACGGTGCGCGCGGCCCGGAGAAGTCGGCGCGCGACGCGCTCGGCAAGAACGCGGACTACATCGTCGCGGCGGCGTGGTGGAACCAAGCGATCCCGAACGCGGCGGTCAAGGCGTTCGACGACAAGTGGGCCAAGGCGTATCCGAAGCTGAACGCGGAGTGGTACTCGGCGCTGCCGTACGAAACCGCGCGCACGCTGTACATCGCGCTGACCGAGACGGGTTCGGTCGACAAGCAGAAGGTCGTCGAAACGCTGCGCCATATCGACATCCGCGACACGGTCCTGCCCGGCGGCCACATCAAGTTCCCCGCCGACGGGCAGATCAACGCGCCGTTCGTCGTGACCGAGAACCTCCCCGATGGAAAGACGGTGATCGTCTATCCGCACGCGGAGAAGACCGGCGAAGCGGTGCTGCCCGTCCCCGGATCGTAGCCGCCTGGATACGCTCTCGACCCTGATCTCCGCGCTGCTGGTGGCGGGGCTGTACGCTTCGATGTCGTATGGCCTCGCGCTGATCTACGGCGTGCTGAAGATCATCAACCTCGCCAATGCCGGCTTCCTGATGCTCGGTGCGTACGTGACGTGGTGGCTGTTCACGTCGTACCACGTCCACCCGCTGCTCGCGCCGCTGGTGATCGTTCCGGCGTTCTTCTTCCTAGGCTGGGGACTCGAACGGACGCTGGTGCGGCGCGTTCTCGGCGCCGAGCCGATCATCTCGTTGTTGCTGCTGTTCGGCGTGTGGCTGGTGCTGCAGAACACCGCGTACGTGATCTGGACCGGCGACACGCGCTCGATCGAAACGCCGTTCGTCGAGGCGACGGTGAACGTAGGCGGGCTGCAGCTGGCGGTGCCGCGGCTGTACGTTTTCGCGATGGGCGTGCTGGTGCTGATCGCGCTGCAGCTCTTTCTGACGCGCACGTTTCTCGGGCGCGCGATTCGGGCGACGGCGCAGGACCGCGACGCGGCACGGCTCGTCGGCGTCGACGTCGAGCGGGTGATGGGGATCGCGTTCGGGATCGGGATCGCGCTGGCCGGCTTCGGCGGATCGCTGCTCTCGCTGCTGTTCTCGTTCACGCCGGATTTCGGCCGCACGCTCTCGCTCAAGTCGTTCTGCATCGTCGTGCTGGGCGGGCTCGACTCGATCGTCGGCGTCGCGTTCGGCGCGCTCTCGCTCGCGCTTGCCGAAGCGTTCGGAGTGCGCTACATGCCGGCGTCGCTGCAGAACCTGATCTCGTTCGTCGTGCTGGTCGTGGTGCTGATCGCGCTCCCGCGCGGGATCGCCGGGACAGTGCGCGCGCTGCGGCGTGGGTAAGCCGGCGGCGTATGCCGCGATCGCGCTGGCAGCGCTGTGCGCGGTGCCGTTCGTCGCGCCGCATTCAGAGTACGCGATCGAGGTGCTGTTCCTGATCTTTCTGTACGGCGCGATGGCGACGGCGTGGAACCTGCTCGGCGGGTTCGCCGGCCAGGTCTCGTTCGGCCACGCGGCGTTTCTCGGGATCGGCGCGTACGCCACGACGATCATGATCGCTAGCGGCGTCTCGCTGTGGCTCGCGGTGCCGGCATCGGCCCTGCTCGCGGGTGTGTACTCGCTGGTGATCGGGATCCCGGCGTTTCGGCTGCGTGGCCCGTACTTCTCGATCGCGACGATCGGGATCGGCGAAGCGACGCGGCTGATCGCGCTCAACTGGACGTCGCTGACCGGCGGCGCGTCGGGGCTTACGCTGGCGAGCGCGCCGCCGTTGGTGGTGCAGTACTTCGCGGCGCTCGCGCTGCTCGTCGCGTCGGTCGGGCTAGCGGCGTGGATTCGTGTCTCGCGCTTCGGCTACGCGCTCGCGGCGGTGCGGCAAGACACCGACGCTGCGGAGACGCTCGGCGTCGCGACGACGGTGACGAAAACGCAGGCGCTGTTTCTTTCGGCGTGCATCCTCGGCGTGGCCGGAAGCGTCTACGCGCTGCACTACCTGTTCATCAGCCCGGATTCGGTGTTCGGCTTCTCGACGTCGATCTCGCTGGTGATCATGCCGATCATCGGCGGCCTCGGCACCGTGACCGGACCGCTGATCGGCGCGGTTGTCTACACGTTCATCCGCGAGCAGTTCGCCGCAACGCTCGCGAACGTCGACCTCCTCGCGTTCGGTATCCTGCTGATCGCGATTGTCGTTTTCGAACCACGAGGGATCCTCGGTATCGTCGATCGCGTGCGCGCGATGCGGCGCCGTTCGCGAGCTGCCGGTGCTGGTGCCGATGGCTGAGGCAGCACCGGTAGCCGACACGATCCTGGAAGGACGCGGCCTGACGAAGCGCTTCGGCGGTCTCGTCGCGGTGAACGACGTGGACATCGCGGTGCAGCGCGGTGAGATTCTTGGCTTGATCGGCCCGAACGGCGCGGGAAAGTCAACGCTCTTCCGGCTTATCGCCGGGGTGATGCGGCCGACGTCGGGAAGCGTAACGTTCGCCGGACGCACGATCACCGGGCGTTCCGCGCACGACGTGTGCGTCGCCGGGGTCGCGGTGACGCACCAGATCGTGCGGCCGTTCCGCGAGATGAGCGTCGTCGACAACGTGATGATCGGCGCGTTCTTCGGACACCGCCCGCGACCGCATGGCCCGGCGCGCGCCCGGGCCGCTGCGATGGACGCGCTTGCCGTCTGCGATCTCGCCGACCGAGCGGAGTCGCCGGCGCGTGCGCTGACGCTCGGCGGCCAGAAGCGGCTCGAGATCGCCCGAGCGCTCGCGACGCGGCCCGAAGTGCTGTTGCTCGACGAAGTGCTCGCCGGACTGAACCCGACCGAGACGGATCGCACGCTCGACCTCGTTCGCGCGATTCGCGAGCGCGGGACGACGATCGTGATGGTCGAGCACAACTTGCGCGCGGTGCGCGGGCTGTGCTCGCGGATCGTCGTGCTGGTCGAAGGGCGGAAGATCGTCGAGGGCGATCCGCAGACCGTGCTCACCGACGAGCGCGTGGTGAGCGCGTATCTCGGGACGGGCGCGCATGCTTGAGGTGAACGAGCTCGCCGTCGCGTACGGCGACGTGCAGGTGCTATGGGGCGTCTCGTTGCGCGTCGAGCGAGGCGAGATCGTCACGCTGCTCGGCGCGAACGGTGCGGGAAAGACGACGCTGTTGCGCGCGATCTCGCGCACGGTCCCGGTTCGCGCCGGAACGATCGCGCTCGACGGCGAGCGAATCGACCTCGCGCCTTCATCGCGCGTCGTCGAGCTGGGCGTCGCGCACGTCCCCGAAGGCCGGCGCCTGTGGCCGGACATGAGCGTCGAAGACAACTTGCTCCTCGGCGCCTATCCGCACCGCGCCCGCAACGGTGCACGGAGCGCGCTCGACTACGTCTACGCGATGTTCCCGCGCGTCGCCGAGCGCCGCCGCCAGATCGCCGGCACGCTCTCGGGCGGTGAACAGCAGATGGTCGCGATCGGCCGCGGCCTGATGAGCAAGCCGTCGATCCTGATGCTCGACGAACCCTCGCTCGGCCTCGCGCCGATCATCGTCGCCGAAATGTTCGAAACGATCCGCCGCATCAACACCGAAGGCACGACGATCCTCCTCGTCGAGCAAAACGTCCGCCAAGCCCTCGAGCTCGCCACTCGCGGCTATGTCGTCGAAACCGGCCGCGTCGTGACCAGCGGAACCCGCGAAGAGCTCCTGGCCAGCGACGAAATCCGCAAAGCCTATCTGGGGCTTTGATGAAGCGCTCGGGCCACGCAGAAGGTGGCGAGCCGTACAACAGCGAGCGCACAGTTGCGCCCCCATTTTTGGCAGATGATTTCGCTTGCAATACATCCGTGGTTGCGACGGGCGGTCAGTAACTAGATGTCAGCCCCGCGTTGGCGCATCACCAGTTCCAGCGTCGATAGCACATCCTCTAGTTTTGGTATTTCAATTTGTAGTGTTAGATCAAGCTCCCGCGGCTGCTCGTCAGGCCCTAGTGGATTTGAATCGAGCTCTTCGATTGCGGTGCTTAGTCGTAGTCGAACTTCTGCTCCGAATGCGCCTATCGAGTCGATCATTTCGGAACCGAGCGCCGACAGCCTATCTACGACACCTTGCATATCAGTGGAGGAGGCTCGGGTCCGACGAACAAGCTGCGACCACTCGATTAGCGAAACGTATATCTTCGCTAGTTGCCGCGCAACGAAAACGATTGCGCGAACGCTTCCGGGCTCACCTGGTGGGCCGAAGGCCACCGCGGACTCAGAAACAACTGTGGCGACATTACGAGATAGGTCGCGAATCTCCCCTACGCGGTTTCTGATCCACTGGAATATCTCAGCGTCGGTAACCACAATTATAGAACCGTATATCAGACCCATGTCGAATTCACGCCGCCGATCGGCCGCAGCCTGAACCTCATCGTCCAACACCTGCCCGAATAGCAAATATTCCCAGAACCGTGGCTGATCGACGGCTAGGCGAAAGGCTTCCGCGGACAACGTTGATAAGAGCCCCCGGTCGGGATGTGACCTTGCGGCCATGAGCACTTCCACGCCGAGTTTCATGAGATATGAAAGCTGTATGCGCAGTGCACCTATAATGTCGGATGCATAATCGAATCCATTCGTCCACACGCGGTCGAGCGTCCTAACGCGGTGAATGAATTCGAATAGCCGCGAATCATCAACGGTGGCGCCGATTGCCGCCTTATTCTCGGGTTCCGCAGATGTTCAAGCATCGAACAGTACCTGTACGTGGCGCTCGATGAACACGTAGATTGGAATATTTTTTGCTCGCGCGGCGCTATACTCGATGTTCGTGACAGACTTGCCGGAATGGGCATCAACCGTCCCATAGCGACGACCGATGACAAGCACTAGGATATCCGCGTTCTCTTCGACACGCCGGCGACAATTTTCGAGTGTGTCGACGTCGGGATCGATGGGAAACGAAGGTGATTCGGAAATTAAAGCATGATAGCCCAAATCGCTTTCCAGCATACGCGCAAGCTGGTGCCGGACTTCGTGTAAATCGTAAAATGTCGAGCTCACCATGACCGTCGGCGCTTGCAGACTCACGTCACGTCACCTTAGGAGAATTCGGGACGCCACCACTTTGTTAGCGAGGTCTCGCGATTCGTCGACGCCGGTGTGCGGCCATGCGCGGAGAAACTATAGGTGTAGCTGCCTTCGAATCGATTGTGCTGAAACCTTCGATTTCGATCGGCTCGGCGTCGGGAAACTCTGCCATGATGCGCAGCTTTCCGCCGAGCGCCTCGATATAGTTGCGGAGCGTCGCGACGTACGCGTCAGTGCGGCGTTCCAGCTTCGAGACGTCGCCTTGGGCTATGCCTAGGAGGTCCGCGACAGTCTTTTGCGTCAGTTGGCGAGCCCTTCGAAGCTCCGGCAGCTTCATACGCGCGAGTTCGGCCTCAATGTCGGCCTGAATCTGTGCTTCCCGCTCCGGAGAAAGCTCGCGGCGAATCTGTCGCCACGATTTTGTCGGCATGTCAGCGGTTCTCTTTCATCTCGGTTAGGTGCTCTGCGTAGAGTGAATCTGCGATCGGGATCATTCGTTGGTAGAAACGATCGTCGCCCGTCTTGTCTCCTCCGATTAGCAGAATCGCCGTCCGTCTCGGGTCGAATGCGAAGAATATTCTGATCGGATGCCCTCGCGCTTGGACTCGGAGCTCCTTCATATTGGGGTACGCTGAACCATTGACAGTGTCAGCATGCGGTCGGCCGAGTTCCGGCCCAGCCGTCTCAAGGAGCCCGACGCTAAAGTTCACTGCGTCGACTTCGGCGTCGCGGAGCGCGGCGTACCATTGCGCGAACTGATCCGTTGCCTCCACCGCCCACACCACATTCGCATTATGGCATGAAGTCTATATGGCGTCAAGTCCATATGGCGTGCTGAGGATGAGCCCCGAAAACTAGGCCTTGGCCAGCAGTTCCCTGAGACGCGGCTTTTCGACTTTACCCATCGCGTTCCGCGGTAGCGCGTCGATCGGGTACAGATGCTTCGGTACTTTGAAGGACGCGAGCCGCTCGCGGAGTGCCGCGAGTGCCAGCTCCGCGTCGAAATCGCCATCCGTTTCGACGAAGGCGACCGGGATTTCACCGCGCGCTGCGTCCGGTTGTCCCACGACCGCCGCGGCGCGGATTCCGGGGATGCGCAGGAGCTCGTCTTCGACTTCGATCGGGTAGACGTTGAAGCCGCCGCTGATCACGAGCTCTTTGAGGCGGCCGTTGATCACGTAGCCGCGGTCGGGGTCGAACGTTGCGAGGTCGCCGCTCTTGTACCAGCGGCGGTTTTGCGCATCGTGCACGAAGGCGGCGCCGGTCGCGGTCTCGTTGCGCCAGTATTCTTTGAAGACGTTCGGGCCGTGGACCAGGATCTCGCCGGCTTCGCCGGATGCGACGTCGGCGCCGGTTGACGGATCGCCGAGCCGCACTTCGACGCGCGGGAGCGGGAAGCCGACCGTTCCGGCGTGGCGCGGGCCTTCGTAGCGATTGCTGAGCGCGAAACCGAACTCCGTCGCGCCGTAGCGCTCGAGGATCGAGACGCCGAAGCGGCGGTCGAACTCCTCGTGCACGCTCGCCGGCAAGGCGGCGGAGCCGGAGACGAACAACCGGACGCGGTCGAAGCGGACATCCGCGCCGGCTTGCTCCAGGATGCGAACGTACATTGTCGGAACGCCGAAGAACATCGACGCCTCGCCGTTCGCGAGCGCGGCGACGACCGACGGCGCGTCGAACCGCTCTCGCAGCAACACGCGCGCGCCCGCGACCAGCGTTCCGTTCAAACCCGCTCCGAGACCGTGGACGTGAAAGAGCGGCAGCGTCAGCAGCAGCGTATCGTTCGCGGTCCAGTGCCACGCCTCGACGAGCGCGCTCGCGATCGCAGCAAGGTTGCCGTGCGTGAGCATCGCGCCTTTGCTGCGGCCGGTCGTACCGCTCGTGTAGATCAGGATCGCGCCGTCGCCGGCATCGATCGCCGGCGAATCGGTGAGTGGTGCGATTGTTGCGTCATGCGCCCACGCTTCGACGTCGGCAAGATCGGCAACGGTTCGGCTGGCGTGTGGCGGTACGTACTGCGCGCTCTGCGACGAAACGCAGACGACCGAAGGTGTGGCATCGTCGAGGATATGCTGCAAGTCCGACGTGCGGTACAGCACGTTCACCGCCACGACGATCGCGCCGGCGCGCAAGCCGCCGAGGTACGCATAGACGAACCCGGGCCGGTTCTCGGAATAGATCGCCAAACGGTCGCCCGGGTGCAATCCGGCTTCGCGCAGCTTCGCCGCGACGCGCAATGAGGCGTTGCGCAGCTCTGCGTACGAGACGTCGTCGAGCGCGAGCGAATCGGGCCGCCCGGCGGCGTGGGCGTCGAGCGCGTCGAGGACGGAGCGGATCATCCGGCGCCTTTTCGCTTACGCGCCGAGGCGGTCCGCCAGCTCGCTCAGATCCCGAACCGCCAGGTCGATCCCGGGATCTGCGGTGACGTCCTTCGCTTGCTGCGGGCCGTACTCGGCCGCCCGCGCGACGAACGCCGTGCGCAGCCCTTCGCGCGCCGCGGCGTGCAGATCGCCGTTGTGCGCGGCGACCATCAGCACGCGTTCGGGAGCCGTGCCGAGACCGAGCAGGTCGACGGCGCCGCAATACGTCTCCGGATCGGGCTTGTAGTGCCGGAACAGCTCCGCCGAGAAGATTACGTCGATCGGCAGCGGCGCGCTCTTCGCCAAATCGGCGAGCAGCCGCACGTTTCCGTTCGACAGCGTGCACAGGATGTAGCGCGCGCGGAGCCGTGTCATCCCCGCAACGGTGTCGGGCCAGGGCCGCAAGCGGTGCCAGCGGTCGACGCACCAGCCGCGATCCTCTTCACGCAACGCGTCGTCGATCCCGAACCGCCGCGCGAGCTCGTCGAACGACGCGCGGTGCAGCGCGTCGAGGTTGGTCCACGGCACCTCGCCGCTGCGCACGCGATCCATCGACGGCACGTACGCGCCGCGCCACGCGTCGACGAACGCGGCCCAATCGACACGAAGACCGCGCTCGTCGCCGAACGCGGTCAAGTCGCCGATCAAGCTCGTCCGCCAGTCGACGAGCGTGCCGAACACGTCGAAGACGAGCGCTTCGACGCCGGCGAGCGCTACGTCAGATATTGCTTGAACCACGCGAGCGTGCGCGCCCACGCGTCCGCCGCGGCGCTGGGTACGTACGAGTCGCGCTGGTCGTCCATGAACGCGTGCCCGGCTTCGTCGTAGATCTTCACGTCGTGAGGGGCGGTGAGTCGCGCGAACATCGCGCGCACGTCGTCGGGCTTGATCGAGGTGTCGCGGCCGCCGAAGCTTCCGAGCAGCGGCGTCGTGATGCGGCTGGTGAAATCGAAGTCGCTCGGCTTCGCCGGCTGTTTCGTGTCCGATCCCGGCCGAACGTTCCCGTAGAACATCGACGCCGCGGCGAACCCTTTCGAGTCGACGATCGACTGCAGCACGATTCCACCGCCCACGCAGAACCCGGTGATCCCGATCGACGCGTCGTGGGCCTGCGCTTGGATCCAGTCGTGCCCCGCGAGCACGTCGGTCGGCACGAAGCCTTGCGCGAACATCTTCGATATCAGGGGCAAGAACGGCGCGAAGTCGGTCGCGCCGTCGCCGCTGGGCGGGTTGAGACGGTCGTACAGCGCGGGCGCGATGGTCACGTAACCGGCTTTGGCCAAACGCCGCACGACGTCGCGG
Source organism: Candidatus Elarobacter sp. (assembly GCA_035939295.1). Lineage (GTDB taxonomy): Bacteria > Vulcanimicrobiota > Vulcanimicrobiia > Vulcanimicrobiales > Vulcanimicrobiaceae > Vulcanimicrobium. The sequence continues at coordinate 31,368 of DASZGA010000411.1, forward strand.
ATCGACGTGTCGACGCCCCACCCGTGCATGATCACGACGACGCCGGGCGTGCGCGCGGTAACGATTCGCGGCGTCGCGGCGTACGAACCGATCGGACCGCCGGCTTTCGGCGTGAGCTGCGGGCGCGAGACCACGATCGCCGGATCGTCCTCGGCGACGATCGGCGGGTGCGGTTTTCCGTAGTCGCTCTGCGCGTTCGCCGCGGTTGCGGCGCCGAGCGTCAGCGCCGCCCCGGCGCTCAGCGAGACGAAACCGCGGCGTGAAACGTCCGGCGAGGTCGAGTTGCTGGGATCGTTCAGCAGCTCGCCGCTCTCTGTCTCAGCCACCGGCGGCGTAGAGATGTCCGCACGCGGTCGCGCGCGCGCCGGCTAGATTCGACGAGAACACGACGACGTTGTAGTTGCCGGAGAGCAGCTTCTCCTCGGGCAATTTGACGACCGAGTTCGAAACGCCGTTCTTCATGTCGTTCAAGTAATACGCGGGCCCGCCCGGGTTGAAGTCCTCGCACGATTTGCCGCGGTAGATGCGGACCGACTGCACGCGGCCGGGGATCGTCCCGTGCAGCTCGACGTGCACGCGCGCCGCGGCCAGCCCGGCGTTGAACAGCGTCACCGTCCCGACCTGGCCGGAGTTGTTCACCTCCTCGATCCCGCGCTCGACCCCGGCCCCAGGGTCGCCGGGATACGACTGCGCCGACGCGGCGGCGGTGGTGAGCAGCGCCGCGGCCAGCGCGGCGAAGACGAATCGCTTCATGGAGCCTCCTACGAACCCGTTGTGACGCTGGTTCCCGTCTTCCGCCCAGCGCGCCGCGCTGTCCTGGGTTCTTTCGCCCCTCGGCGCAACCCGGGAGATGCGCTGCTCCTCCGCGGAAGCGCGGGCCATCGACAGATCGCTGTTTCTTCTCGGCGTCCTGGCCGCAGCGGCCGCAGCGCCGAGTCGGCGCAGAACTATTGGCTCGCGCGCAGCATGGCGCCGTAGAGCATCCCAACGCGAGCGCGAAGACCGTGACCGGGACGGAGGACACGGTTACGGCGCCGTACCTCATGGAGGTGTACTCCGAACCGGGGAGGTCGGCGTCCCACGAACGGCTCGCGGCGCAGGTCGCGGCGCGCAAACCACGCCTGCTCACGGTGTGGGCGCCGGCCGGATATGATAAGCACGCCTTCGTTCGGATGTACGGCGCCCGTGTCGGCACCGTTCTCACGTGCGACCTGGACCGCCGGCGCGACCGCGATCTCGCTCGCCCCGTTCTTGACGCCGTCGTCACGCGCGATCGTTCGCGCGCGACGCGTTCGGCCGCCAACCGCTTAGCGCAGCGACGCGATCTGACATTCGGGACCGCGCGCGAGGCACTCCGCCGCGAGTGGCCGCGTGCGGACGGCCCGGAGGTGCTGCTGCTACGCGACGCCACCGAGGCGTTGTCGACGCCGGCCGGCGCCGATTTGCTGGCCGAGCTGATCGCCACCCTGCCGGCAGAGCGCACGATCGCGATAGCGACGCGCAAGCCGCTGCCACACGGGCTCGAGCAACTCGTCCGGCGCGAAGCCGCGGAGAGCGTCGAGCCGCGCGACCTCGCCCTGTCGGTCGACGCGGTGCGCGAGACCGCGCGCGAGGCGGGATTGACGAACGACGTCGCCGATTCGGTTCACGCGCTTACCGAGGGGTGGCCGCTGCTCTCGCGACTCCTCCTCGTGCTCGCCAAGCACAATGATGCCGCCGCGCTTCTGCGAGAGATGGCGGAGCTGCCGCGTCACGCGCTGCTGGGCTATGCCAGCCTCCGCGTCGTCACGGCGCTCCCCGAGGCCGTCCGCGAGGCCGTCGTCGCGGCCTCCGTTCGCCCCGGCGCGACGGCGTCCCAGCTGGTTCGCGTTCTCGGCGACCGCTGCGACCATGCCGTGCTCTTTCACCTGTGGACCTTGCCGTTCGTCACCGTCGACGACGAACGCACGTTCATCCATCCGGATCTTTCCGCGATGCTCCGTTCTCGCTTCACACCGCTCGTCGATGCCGTCTACGAGCGCACGATCTCGGCACTGCTCGACGACGGCGAGCCCGTCGCGGCGGCACGCGTCGCCTTGGCGAACCGTGATGCGGACCGCGCCGCCGCGTTGCTCGACAGCGCGACACCGTACACGACCGGCGCCATCGCGCTTTCAGACTACGAGCGCGTGCTCGACCGGATCGACCACCGGACGGTGACACGGTATCCGAATCTCTGGACGGCGACGATCGCGTTCCGCAGGTTCGCGGTCGACCGCGAGACGTACGTCCGGGAAGCGGAGACCGTGTATTTCTGCTTGCCGTACTCCACGCCGCCGTTGAAGCGGGCTGCTGCGCTCACCCATCTGGCTTCCGCGTACTTCAGTTTAGGGAGGGCCGCGGAATGCGACTCGCTGTTCGAAGCGAGCCTGGACGGTTTCGCCTCGGAGCCGGGTCCGGCTCGAGCGGTCATCTTGAACTGCATGGCTTCGGTGCGGGGCGAGCGCGGCCGCTTTACCGAGGCAAGGGCGCTGGCACGGCAGGCGGCAGAGCTCACCCAGGTGCCGTTCGGCGAGTCTCTGGCGCTCCATCATATCGATGCCGCCGAGGCCGCCGTGCGCGGATGGTACGGCCGCTTGCGCGTGATCTACGACGAGTTGCTGCGGCGGCATTCGGAGGACGAGCTTCCGCTCTACTTTGCGTACTGTGCCACGGACGCCGCGATCTCGGCCTGGCTGTACGGCGACGACGCGGGATTTGCGCACTACATCTCCGTCCTTGAGAGCGCGTTGACGGCCGGCTTGGAAGCCGGTTTCGCGACGATGATCGACGCGGCGCACGGACGCGCGGTCCCCGCGGATGACGGTTATGCGTGGCCGGTTCACTCGGCGATGGCGCAGCTCTACCGGTTCGGAAGCGCGACGACGCCGGCGGAAGCCGTCGCCGCCGCGCACGCGGCCGCGGCCGCGGCCACGCTGCGCGGCGATGTGGTCCTTCGGGCGTTCTCGCACGTCGCGCTCTTCCTGCTCGACGAACGCTCTCGCGAGCCGTCGCGAGCAGCTCTGAAGGCCCTCGTTTCGGAGGTCGAAAGCCCCGAGCTGAGCGCGTCGGTCGAAGGTGTGCTGTCCGGTCGCGACGCCGGGATCTTCAGCTCGTTCATCACCAGACGCGTTCACCGCTCGCAGCTTCAGCAAGCGCCGCGGCTCAGCGTCGAGCTCTTGACGGGCCGCGTCGTCCGCGACGGGGCTGCGGTGAAGATCTCCGGGAAGGAGCTGGAGCTCCTCGCGCTGCTCGCGTCCGCGTACTGCCCGTTGTCGGCCGATCGCATCGGTGAGGCACTGTGGGACGATCTGGATCCGAGCAGGTGGCCGAACAATCTCAAGGTGACGCTCTCGCGGCTGCGCAAAAAGCTCGGCGTGCGAGAGGCCGTGCTCTCGGGAGAAGGGTACCGGCTCTCGCGAGCCGTCGACGTCGATCTCCGCCGTTACGAGACGGCGCTTCGCGCGTCCGCGGGGAGATCGCTGGACGACGACGACCGAGCCGCACTCGCACGTGCGCTGGAATCATATGTAAACGGCTCGGCGGCGCAGTACGATCGCTTCCCGCGGATGCAGCCGCTGGTCGCGCGGATCGAGGACCTCGTCTGCGCCGCCGGTCTTGCGCTTGCAGAAGACGCGCTTCGCCGAGGCCGCCATGAGGACGCGCTGCGGTACGCCGGCATCGTCATCGCGGTCGATCCGTATAACGAGCACGCTGCCGAGCTGACGATCCGCCTTCAGCTTCGACTGGGAGACCGGGACGCCGCCCGCCGAGAGTACCACCGCTACAGCGCGGCACTCGCCGCCGAGCTCGGCGCCGAACCGTCACCCCGCCTCGCCCAGATCCTGGGAATCCCGGCTAAGGTCCACTGACCCCGCCGACCGGACCCGAGAACGACCCTCGCTGGCGGAAGGTGAACACGGCGTGCCCTTCCATCGGTCCAACGAAGTCGATGGGGTCGTCGAGATCGCAGCTGCCCCAGTTTTCGATCACGATCGTCCGGATCTGCGGTGGAACGGGCGTCCGCGGTACGATCGGGTTCGGGTCCAATTTCCTCGTCTTCGGCTCGTCGAAATAGAGGTTCGCCACCCCGTCGAATCTATAATTGGCGTAGTAGACGTCCGGCAGTCGCACGTTGTTCGCGTTGATCGAGAGATGTGTCGTCTCGTTGCCCCACGAAAAATCTTCGACCTCCCCGTCGTGGACGTCGTCATATGCGAGCGCTCGCGAGTCCGCCGCGTCGCCGCCCTTACGGTCGCCGGCGTCGTAGCGTTGTTTATCGTTTCCGTCGGATTCCATTGTTGAAGTTCCTTATCGGCTTGGAGGGAAGTTGAGTGGTGGTGGAAGCTCGAACGAATTCTGGAGCGCGACGAACCGCGCCGTGACGGACTGTGCGACGTCGGGGAAGTTCTTCGCTGCGATGCGCATGGCTCGTGCGTCTCTCTGCAGCGCCGTGCAGGCTTCACAGATCGAGATAGGGTTGCCCGGCAGCGCATAGCCGGGGTCGTAGCGAGAAACGAAATCGGCGATTCCCGACGGGCCCGCGACGTGCAGGAACATCTTCAGCCCGTCGTCGGGCGCATCGCGCAGCACGTCGGAAAGCGCGCGATCTGCAATCGAACCGATTCGCAGGCCCGGCAGCTGTTCGAGCGGGAATCCGCAGCACGCCATCAACATCTGATCCGGCGTGACGGATATCGTCGTCATCATCGAGCTGCAGCCGCCATCGATGTCGATGCCCTGCGCCGCGCGCCTGCGCTCGTGCGAGATCTTCGCCGATCCTCGTCCACCGGCGTCGGTGATCCACGGGTCGCGAGCGATCGCCAACAGGCCGTTCTCGAGGGCAGCTCCCAGCTCGCGCTTCAGCGCGCCGTCGTCGAATCGGGATTGGTCGCAGTCCTCGATCGCGACCCGGGTCGGGATGCCGGCCTCCGTCAACGCGCGCGCGGCCGCCACGACCCGACGGGCGGGGACGAACGCCTCGTGGAAGCTGCCGGTGGAGAGCATGATCTCGTCGAGACCCGCCGCCTTGAGCGAGCGGGTCCGCGCCACCGCGGCGCGCGGGTTCGTCGCCCAATATCCGTTCGTTATGACGCGCGTCGCGAAGCCGTATCCGTGCGCGACGGCGATGAGCCGGTCGAGCTCGCGCCCGAGCAAGAACGGCTCGCCGCCGGTGAACACGATGCGACGGATCGTGGGGACGTCGCGCGCTTCGGCCAGCAGGTCGTGGATCCGCCGCACGCTCAGCGTCCCGACCGCGCGCGGCCCGGCACCGATCCCGCAATGATCGCATTGCGCCGTGCACCGGCGGGTCACGAAGATGGCGAGGACTCGAGGGCGGATGAACATGCTGTGCTCTCTCGTATTAGCTTGCAATACAAGCGTTCGCTCATTATACTTGTTAAGTAGGTAAAGCGCAAGAACCCGGGCTCGGGGATAGCGCCGCTCCGCGAGGGACATGCCCATGTTGCCAGCGTCTCCGACTCTGCCGCTCGACGGGAGCGAACGGCCGCCGTGGCCGGGCTTCATCGAGGTAGACGCCGAGCCGAGCGGCACGGTTCACGTCGTGATAAAACTCAGGGCGCTGGACGATGCCGCGCCGGCCGCGATGGAGGTCGGCGAGACATGGCCGCTCCGCCGCGACGTCTGTGCGTATGCCGAGGTGACGGCGCGCTTCGGAGCACGTCAGAGCGATGTCGATGCCGTCCTTCGCTTCGCTCGGGACTATCAGCTTCTGAAGCGCTATGCGAGCGCCGGGGCGCGGATGGTGACGCTCGACGGCACGGTAGAGAACGTCAATCGCGCCTTCGGGATCCAGCTGAAAATCTTTCGGTCGAGCGACGGGCGCGACTACCGGGGGTATCATGGTCCGCTCCACGTGCCTGCTTCGCTCCTACAAGCCGTGACGCTGATCGTCGGGCCCGACGACCGCCAATTGCGTCTCCTGGATGAAGTCGAGCGACCGGTGCGCCCCGTCGCGACCGCTCGCTTCACGGTCCCGGAAATCGCGAGGCTCTACCGGTTTCCGCAGAATCTTCGCGGGTTCGGTCAACGCATCGCCGTCTTGGGTTTTGGCCGGCGCTTCTCGTATGCGCAGTTGGACTTTGACCGATACTTCGGCGATCTCGGGCTGCAGCGGCCGCCCGTGACGGCGGTCGAGGTCGGCGACTTCAGGCCGGGGACGGGTGGTCGGCCCGAACGCGGCGAGATCACGGCGAATATCGAGATCGCGGGCGCAGTCGCGCCGGCGGCGGAGGTAGTGGCGTACCTCGCCACCTTCCATGAAGCCGGGTGGGTGGAGGCGGTCACCGCCGCCGCGCACGATCGCGCGCTGCCGCCGACGATCATCTTTACGTGCTTTGGCGATGCCGAGCCCGCCGCCGGCGCTCCGTTCTTCGGGACCGCGCTTCTGCACGAGCTCGACCGCACGTTCGCCGAGGCGGCGCTGCTGGGGATCACCGTTCTCGCCGCGTCCGGCGATTTAGGCGCTTCGAACACGCAGAACTCAGGCGGTTCGCGATGTGTGATCTTCCCGGGCTCGATGCCGCACGTCCTCACCTGCGGCGGGACGATGCTGCCCTACGGCGGCGATGGGAAGCTGCACGAGACGGTCTGGAAAGAGGGACCGCGCCGCTCCGGGGGCGGCTTCAGCAGCGTGTTCGGCAAGCCGCGCTGGCAACGCAGGAGCGGAGTGACCGCGCCTCCGCAGGCGAACGACGCCGGGCGCGGGATGCCGGACGTCGCCGCGCTCGCCGAGCTGGGGGGCTATTCCATTTTCATCGACGGTCAGTACGACGCGAGCGGCGGTACGAGCGCGGCAACGCCGCTCTGGGCCGGACTGATCGCGCTGATCAACGAGCAGCTCGGCATCCTTCGTCGCGGCACGACCGCGGGTTTTTTCAGTCCGCTGCTCTACGCTCGAATCGGCCGGTCCCGCGCGTTCAACGACATCGTCGACGGCGACAACGGCGACGATCACGCGACGTCGGGCTGGGATCCGTGCACCGGCTGGGGGACGCCGCACGGCGTGAGGCTGCTGCGCGCGCTGACCTGCGATTCGTGAAATTAGGGAAGCGCGCCGCATTAGTGGAAGTTCCGCGCTCGTACTCTTGCGGCGGCGCCGTACTCGTCTAAGGGCCAGCAGCGCTTCATGATCATGTCGATGCAGCCTTGTTCTTTTTGGAGCACGCCTTCGACGATCAGGCACTGCGAGCCGCGGATGATGCGGCGGTTGCGCTCGTAGACGTCGGGCCGGACGATCACGTTCACCAAGCCCGTTTCGTCCTCGATCGTCAGGAAGACGAAGCCTTTCGCGGTGCCGGGGCGCTGGCGCGTGATGACAAGCCCGCCGATCTTGCAGACCAGATTTTTCGGCATCGACGGGAGGCGGTCGGCGGCGAGGACGTTCTGCGCGTCGAGCAGCGGGCGCAGGTGCGCGATCGGCTGCACGTCGCTCACGCCGGTCGCGTGGATGTCGAACGTCGTCTGCTCGATCGGCGTGAGCGGGCGCAGCGCCGGCGGCGGCTCGTTCTCGATCTCCATCGCGCGGCCGAGCTCGCCGCGCGCTTCGCGCTCGTCGAGCCCGCGCAGCGCCCACATCGCTTCCCGCCGAGTCGGATACCACGGCGCGAAGGCGCCGGCGGCGGCGAGGTTCTCGAGCGCGTCGCGTTCCAGCGCGGTGCGGCGCGCGAAGTCGGCCAGGTCGACGAACTCGCGCGGCGCGGTTCCTTTCGACGTGCCGAGCGTCGCGTCGTCGTACGTGAGCACGCGCTCGAGCCGGTCGCGCTGCACCTCGCCCATCCCGCGCACGAGATGAAATCCTAACCGCAGCGCACCGTCCTTGTCGACGAAGCTCCACCACTCGCTCTCGTTGACGACGATCGGCTTGACGACCACGCCGTGCCGTCGCGCGTCGTTGACGAGCACCTCGGTCGAGTAGAACCCCATCGGCTGCACGTTGAGGATCGCCGCGCAGAACACAGCCGGTTCGTGGCACTTCACGTACGCCGAGGCGTACGCGAGCAGCGCGAACGAGGCCGCGTGCGACTCGGGAAACCCGTAGTCCGCGAACCCTTCGAGCATGTGGTAGAGCTTGTCGGCGTCCTCGCGGGGGATGCCGTTATGCACCATTCCCTCCACAAGCCGTGGATAAAGCTCGGCCATCCGCTCCCGCGAGCGCTTGTGCCCCATCGCCCGCCTCAAGCGATCGGCTTCCCCGGCCGAAAACCCGGCCGCTTCCATCGCCATCCGCATCCCTTGCTCCTGAAAGAGCGGGACGCCGAGCGTCCGTTCGAGGATCGGTTCCAATTTCGGATGCGGATAGGTGACCGGTTCTTGTCCGTTGCGGCGCCGTAAGAACGGATGGATCATGTCGCCTTGGATCGGGCCGGGGCGGATGATCGCGACCTGCATGACGATGTCGTAGAAGCACGCCGGCTTGAGCCGCGGGAGCATCGACATCTGCGCGCGCGACTCGACTTGGAAGACGCCGATCGAGTCGGCGCGCTGCAGCATCTCGTACGTTTCGCGGTCGTCCTGCGGGATGTCGTTGAGCGAGAGCGCGGAGCGTTCCGGATACCGCCGGCGATGGAGCGAGAACGCGTCGCGCAGCAGCGAGAGCATCCCCAGCCCGAGCAAGTCGATCTTGATGAGGCCGAGGTCGGAGAGATCGTCCTTGTCCCACTGCACGATCGTGCGGTCGCGCATCGAGGCCCATTCGACCGGTGCGACCGCGATCAGCGGCGAGCGCGTGACGACCATCCCGCCGCTGTGAATCCCCATGTGGCGCGGAAAGCCGTCGATCCGCCGGCAGATCTTCAGCAGCAGCGTGCCGAGCGCGCCGCCGACGGGGCCGCGGATCTGCGCGTCGGGATCGGGTCCGAAGTCGGCGTCGTGGAACCCCGGCGTCAGCGCGCGAATCCCGGCCGCCGCCGGCATGTCGTCGCCGCGCGAGTGCAGGACGTTCGAGCCCGCGTCGAGGTCGCGGCGTTTCGCGATCGAGGGCGGCAGCGGTTTTTCCTCGACGTGCGGCGCGCCGACGGCGCCTGCGAGCGACTCGCGCGCGTCATACTCGCGCACGATCTGATCGACTTGGCCGAGCGTGAGCCCGAGCGCCTTGCCGACGTCGCGAATCGCCGAGCGGGTGCGGTACGTGATCACCTCGGCCGCCATCGCGGCGTGCTCGCGCCCGTAGCGTTCGTAGACGTACTGGATGACTTTTTCGCGGTCTTGGTGCGCGAAGTCGATGTCGATGTCGGGAACCTCGCCGCGCTCTTCGCTCAGGAAACGCTCGAATAAAAGGCCCGCCTTGATCGGATCGACCGCGGTGATCCCGAGCGCGTAGCAGACCGCCGAGTTCGCCGCCGAACCGCGCCCTTGCGCGAGGACGCCCAGCCGCTTCGCGGCGTTCGCGATGTCCCACACGACCAGGAAGTAGCCGGCGAGATCCATCCGAGCGATGATCCCGAGCTCGTACTCGAGCTGCCGTTCGACCTTCGCTTCGAGCGGCTGCGGGTAGCGCTCGCGCGCGCCTTCGTAGACGAGCGTGCGCAAGTACGACTGCGGCGACGTTTCGTTCGCCGGGATCTCGTAGCGCGGAAACTCGCCGTGCAGCTTGTCGAGCCGGAACGTGCAGCGCTCCGCGATCGCGACCGTGTTGCGCAGCGCGAGCGGAAACTCGGCGAACAGCCGCGCCATTCGCGCCGGCGATTTCAATTCGTACTCGTGGTTCGGACGCAGCAGTGTTCCCGCGTTCTGCAGCGGCGTGGTGTACTTCACGCAGGTCAGCACGTCGCACAGCTTTCCGTCGTCGCGCGAGACGTACGCGACGCCGTTGGTCGCGACGTACGGGACGTCGAGCTGCATCGCGAGCCGCACCATCGCGCGGATCAGCGCGGGATCTTCGGGCCTGAGGTGGTGCTGCAGCTCGAGATAGAAGCGGCCGGGAAAGTAGTCGCGCAGCCGCGCGCCGAGCGCGACCGCCCCGCCGGTGTCGCGCCGCAGCAGCGCCTTCTCGACCAAGCCGTTGCGGCCGCCGGAGAGCGCGATTAGGCCGTCGGTGCGGCCGTCGAG
>DASZGA010000412.1:0-4782 GCA_035939295.1 Candidatus Elarobacter sp.
CCGTGCAGGTACTGCCGCTCGAACTCCTTGTTCTCGCCGACGTACGAGCCGGTCGTGCGGCGGATCCGCTTCGCGTCGAGGAGCACGCCGAGCCCCCAGCCGTCGACGCCGCAGTTGTTCGAGACGGTCACCAGATCGGTCGCGCCTTGCTCGAGGAGCGCTTCGATCAGGTTGTGCGGGATGCCGTTGAGCCCGAAGCCGCCGACCGCGAGCGACGCACCGGAAGGGATGTCCGCGACCGCTTCCGCGGCTGACGCGACGACTTTGTCCATACGAGCCCCACTAGTGCGAGCTTCTCCTCAAAAACTCCCCGTCGTGAGAGGTCCGGCGCGCGCTCGCACACGGTAGCCTCGAAGCGAGTCGTGCGACAATATAGAATTCGAACAGCAGGCGAACGGGACGGGCACCCTTCGCGCGATCTCGCCCGTGCCTGGTCGCGCGCGTTCGAGCACGTCGCCGAACCGGAGCTGCGGCTGCGCGCCGTCCTCTCGCTGGCGGGACCGCTCGCGGGCGCGCAGCGCGCGATCGTCTTCGACGAAGAACGGATCATCGCCGGCGTACCCGGCGCGCCCGACGGCGTCGCACTGCAGCGGCTCTTTCAGCGCGCGCGCCGCGTGTTGGAAGACGAGCTCGTCACCCCGGAGCTGTACGTCGCGCGGATCGCACCGCAGCGCGGCGAGCGGCTCGCGCTGCGCTGGCGCTCCCCCGGCGGCGGTTCGCTCGAGGTCGCGCGCGCGATCCTCGGCAGCTGCGCCTGGGCGCTCGAAGGCCGCGCCGGAGCCGAAGCGCCGGCCGATCTCCCGGACGTCGTCGCCACGCTGCAGCGGCTGGAGCAACTGGTCCACGACGCGCGCCGGATGAAGCGCTCGTTCGCGGTGATCTTCGTCGACGTCGAGCCGCCGCACCCGCACGACGCGCCGGCCCGCGACGCGGTCGCGCGCTCGTTGCGCCGCGAGGTCCGAGCGAACGACCACCTCGGCCATCTCGGCGGCGACGCGTTCCTCGCGCTGCTGGCGCTCGAATCCGGTGAGTCGGAAGCGTTTCCCGCGGCGCAGCGGCTGCTGCGCGCCGCCGCCGGCGCCGACGCGTGCGCGAACGTCGGCGTCGCGATCTGCCCCGAGGACGGCGACCAGCCCGACGAGCTGGTCGAAAAGGCCAGCGCGGCCGCGATGGCCGCCGCCTCGATCGGCGGGATGCAGCCGCATTGGTTCCGCGAGTCGGCCGGGCGCAGCTTCGAGGAGCGCGCGCTGGTTCGCGCGCGGATCTGCGACGGCGATCCGGCGACGCTGGTCGACGTCCTGTACCAGCCGGTCTTCGACGGCGAGGGGACCGCGGTGTGGGGCGCGAGCGCGATGCTGCGCTGGCGCGCCCCGTCCGCCGCGCCCGCACCGTTGGCGTATCTCGGCGGCGAGCCCGACCGTGCGGCGCGCGCCGCCCTCGAGCGCTGGGCGATCGGCGCCGCGGCGGCCGCATACCGGACGTGGCAGGTCGCCGGACACGAACTGCAGCTTCACCTCCCGGTCGCGACCCGCGGCGACGGCACGCTCGACGCGCTCGCCGAAGGGTTCGGAACCGGCGATGCGATGCGGCATCTGTGGGTCGAGCTGGTCGGCTCGCGCGAGGAGCCGCCGGCTGAGGCCGAGGCGTTCGCGCGGCGAGTCCGCGCGCTCGGCGCCCACGTCGGCGCCGGCGCCTGGCGAGTCCAGTTCGAAGCCGCCGGACCGCTCGACTTCGTCACGGTCGAGGACGCCGACGACGTGCGGACGCTGGCCGCGCTCGCGCTCGGCTCCGTCGTCGCCCCGGTGGTGGTCGCGGCGGGTGTCGCGAGTGCCGAGCGGGCGCGGTGGCTGGTGCGGCACGGAGCGACAGCCGCGCGAGGCGAAGGCCTAGCCGAACCGATGGGTTTGCAAGAGCTTGTTCGGTGGGCAAGTGAGCGGCGGGGCTCACTCGGCCAGTGAGAGCGACGATTGGCCCTCTCCGGGCGGGGAGATTTTCGAGGCTTCGCGGCGTGACGAGGGGCGCGCCGCCGCGTTGCCGGGAAGTTCATAACCCGAGGACGTGGAGATGATGACCCCAGAGCGGCGACGAGAATACGCCGAAACGGATGGCCTCGCCGAGCTATTTCATGCTGCGGTGGAGTCGCGGCGTTCGACGCCCGACCTCATGCGGGTCATCCTGTCGGGCGCGCTTCCGCTCGCCGGCGCCGACGTCGCCCTCGTCTGCGGCACCGACGGTTCGCTCCTCGCGTACGCCTCCTCGGACGGCGACGGTGAGGAGAGCGCGCGGCTGCTGGCGATCGAGGCGGCGCAAGTCGAAGCGCGCGAGAGCGTCGACGAAGACCGCTACGTCGCGCGGCTGACCGCGTCGGCTCCGTACGTCTTCGCGATGCGCTGGGCGCGCGGGCGCTCGGCGCACCACGACGTCGCGCGCGCCGCGAGCGGCGCCGTCGCGCGGCTGCTGCTGCGGACCGAAGAAGACACCGAACCGGTCCGCGACGGCGCGATCGACCCGCTCACCGAATTGCCTTCGCGCACCGCGACGCTGCGCCATCTCGACAACGTTCTCGCGGCGGCACAACGCGGCGGCGGGCGCGTCGGCGTGCTGTTCATCGACCTCGACGGGTTCAAGGCGATCAACGACACCTTCGGTCACGCCGTCGGCGATCAAACGCTGATCGAAGCAGCGCGGCGGATGCAGGAAAGCGTGCGCCGCAACGACTTCGTCGGGCGGCTCGGCGGCGATGAGTTCGTCGCGGTGCTGACCGTCGTCGACGACGAGCTGGAGATGGTCGAGGCCGCGCAACGCTTTCTCGAGCGCGTGCTGGTCGAAGTGCAGGAAGGCGGGTTCACCAGCCTGGTGCGCGCGAGCATCGGAATCGCGGTCTCGCCCGACGACGGAACGACGCCGGAGCAATTGCTGCAGCATGCCGACGAAGCGCTCTACGCGGCGAAAGAGAGCGGTGGGAACAGCGTGCGCTGGTACCGCGACGGCGTCAGCCAGGAAGTTCGCGCGCGGCGCGAGTTCCGCGAGCGCTTGCGCGACGCGAACTTCGAGAGCGACTTCATGCTCTGCTACCAGCCGATCGTCTCGACGTCGTCGATGCGCGTCGTCGGCGCGGAAGCGCTGGTGCGCTGGCGGCACCCGTCGCGCGGCTGGCTCACGCCGCGCACCTTTCTCGATTTCAGAGGCGGCGCGATGGCGTCCTCGGCGCTCGACGTCAAGGTGATCCGCGCGGTCGCCGAGACGCTCGGAACGTCGAACGATCCGCTCGACGCGCGGATCCACATCAACATCTCGAACGCGAACTCGGTCGTGTGGTCGGAGATGGAGAACATGATCCGCGACGTCGAGGACGCGCCGAACCGGCTCGCGCTCGAGGTCCGCGAGGCGACGATGGTCGCCGACTCCGAGGCGGGCGGCTCGTTCCTGCGCCACGCGCGCCGGCTCGGGATCCCGATCGGGCTCGACGGGTTCGGCGCCGCGCCGACCTCGCTCGCCGCCATGGCCGCGCTCCCGCTCGACTTCATCAAGGTCGACCGGCGGGTGACGAACCCGGGCCCGGAAGGGAACGGCCAGTGGAAGCGGGTCGCTCGGGCCGCGATCGGCGTCGCCCAGACGCTGCAGATCCGGACGATCGCCGACGGCGTCGAGGACCCCGAGCAGGCGAAGTGGCTGGTCCAGAACGGGGTCGAGCAGATGCAGGGCTACCTGATCGCGCAGCCGATGACCGCGCCCGATTTCGCCGACTGGCTCCGCTCCTCTCGGACTACCGTCCGCAGCCACTGGTAACAGGTCGCGCGTAAAAGCTGGGCCGAACGGCCCAGCTTTTCAACGCGCATATTTTACCAACGGCACTGGCTCGCTCGGCTGGTTTCCGCATCGACCGTTTGCGAAAAAAGTCATAAGGAACACCATCGACGATCCGACGGGAGCACCTATGACCGTTGGGGCCATCCTTCATGGCGACCCGCACTTCACCGCGTTCGAGCAGCGAGCCCCGGGCCCGCTCGGCTATGCTGCCGACGTCTTCGCGGCGATCGCCGGCGCCGACCACTGGACGGTCCGCTCGTTCGTCGACGGCGCTCCTTCGCCGCGCGACTGCGGCGAGACCGATCGCGACCACGCCGAGCTGCTGCGCGACCTGCAGCTGCGCGACGAGCCGCTTCCGACGCTGGTCGTGCGAAGCCGCAGCGGCGGAGCGATGTTCCTGGTCTTCGGCCGCCACGGCGGCCCGCTCGCGGTGATCCGCATGCACGCCGATGGCGCGCGCGGCTTTCGTCCCGCGCAGATCGCGGCGACGCGCCGTTTCCTCGACGAGCACGGCGCGCCGATCACGCACTGGATCGTCGACGGGGCTGCACCCGAGTGGCGCCGCAACAGCGCACCGGTGACGTTCGTGATCGACGAGCACCTGCGTCCGGTTCTCGCCGAAGAGTCCGCCGACGACGACTCGCCGCTGCATGCGCTCTACCGCCCGCGCGACGGCCACACCCCGCCGCTCCTCGCCGAGACGCTGGCGCACCTCATCCGCGAGCTCGCCGTCGCAGGCTCCGGCCGCGCCGTCACGCGCGCGCTTCCGTTCGCTTCCGTTCGCCTCGCGCGGCTCGCCGGCGGTTCGGCGCCGTTCTTCCTGGTCTCGGTCGAACCGGCGCGCCGCCGCGGCACGGTGCTGCGCGCGATGACGCGCTACGGCCTGAGCCGCCGCGAAGGCCAAGTCCTCAGCGAAGTACTGCGCGGTTCGTCCAGCACCGAGATCGGCGAGTCGTTGTCGATCTCGTCGTC
>DASZGA010000413.1:0-3333 GCA_035939295.1 Candidatus Elarobacter sp.
GCGCGAATCGACTCCTCGACGTCCATGCTCATCAAGTTGCGGAAGAGCATCGTCGTCGGCCGCATGTACGTCTCGCCGAGCGAGATCGTCGGAAACTCGAGCGGCCACCCGCCGGCCTCCCAGACGCCGCGCTTGACCGACTCCGCGACGCGGCGCAAGTGCACGTTGCACGACGTCAGTTCCGACCACGAGTTGCAGATCCCGATGACGGGCCGGCCGTCGAAAACGTCCGGCGCGAACCCTTCCGCGCGCATCCAGCTCCGGTGGATGAACCCGTCACGGTCGCGTTTGCCGAACCACTCTGCGCTGCGCAGCACGATGTGAGACCTCCAGGATCGTTTGGGCTTTTCGTGACCCAATGTTGACGGCGCCGCAGTGGAAGCCTCTTCGGACGCCGAAAAGATGGCGTCCTCCGATGGCAGCAAAGAAGACGACCGACCCGCTCGATTTGAAGATCGCGTTCCGGTTTTTGCGGAGTTTGAAGAAGAACAACGACCGGACGTGGTTTCATGCGAACCGGGCGGCGTGGGACGAGCACGTGCGGCATGCGTGGGAGGATCTGGTCACGATGCTGCTCCTCGCGGGGAGCAGCGTCGACGATCGGCTACGGCATGTCGACCCGCGCGCGTGCACGTTCCGGATCGCGAACGACACCCGGTTCCACAAGCAGCGCGATCCGTACAAGCCGTGGCTCTCCGCGTGGATGTCGCCGGGCGGCAAGGACGGCGCGTTCTCCGGCTATTACGCCCACCTCGCGCCGGGCGACACGCACTTCTCCGCAGGCATCTACGTCCCGGTAAAGCCCGCGATTCACGCGCTGCGCAGCACGTTCGCCGAAGACGGCGCCGAGGCGCGCGCGTTCGACCGCATCCTCGCGGCGAAGGCGATCCGCCCGTACCTTCCGCTCGACACCGAGCCGTTGCGCGTCACGCCGCGCGGGTTTCCGAAGCAGCATCCGCGGCTGCCGCTCATCCGCGCGCGCAACTACCTGGTGCGCAGGGACATCTCCGACCGCGAGCTGACCGAGCGCGGCGCGTTCGCCGTCTTCCGCGACGCGATCCGCGCGACCGCGCCGTTCGTGCGCTGGATCGACGCGCACGCGACCGTCGAACGCGCCGACGACCCGTTCGGGTTCGAGGAGTAGCGTCAGCTAGCGGGCGCTGCGTTTTCCAGCGCGCGGATGCGCGACGCGAGCGACGGGTGCGAGGAGAAGAGCAGCTCGGCCCAGCGCGGCGGCTCGAGCTCCGCGAGGTTCTGTTCGCCGAGCCGCTTGAACGCGCGCATTCCGGCGTCGCGGTCGTTCGTCGCGGTAAGCGCGAACCGGTCGGCGCGCCGCTCGACCGCTCGCGAAGCGGCGTTCATCAGCGGGACGAGGGCAAACTGGACGAGCGCGGCGTAGAAGGTCAGCCTCGCACCCTGGGCCGGCGAGTCCACTCCGCGTTCCGTCGTTCGGCGCAGCGCCGCGTCGGCAACGAGCAGCGTCGTGGCGACCGACGCGGTGCCGAGCGCGATCGCGAGCCACTGGTCGCGGCGGACGTAGTGGCCGAGCTCGTGCGCGACGACGAACAGCGTCTCGTCGTCTCGGAACTCGCTGACCAGCGTGTCGCCCAGCGAGATCCGCTCGGTGCCGAGAACACCGGTGACGAACGCGTTCGCCTTCTTCGTCTGACGGCTCATGTCGAAGCGCAGGATCGCCGCGTTCCCGACGCCGTACCGTTCGGCGAGCGCGCGGATCCGCTGTTCGAGCTCTCCCGTCACCGGCTCGTAGCGGTTGAAGAGCGGCATGACGAACGTCGGCGCGACGACGGTCGCGAACGCGAGCAGCGGCGGCATCGCCGCGATCGCGATCAGCGGCCAGCGCCGCGGCGCGCGAACGACGATCGCATCGGCGAGCTCGACCAGCAGCGCGGTGACGACCGCGGCGACCGCCGCCCCTTTCGCCTGGTCGGCGAGCCAGTCGCGCGCGCTCTGTTCGGAGTTTCCGTAGACGCGTTCGAGCACGTGGCCTTCGACGTAGTCGGTTCCCAGATCGCGAACGGTGTCGAGCGCCAGCGCCGCGAGCGCGAGCGCCGGCGCGCGGAGCGGGCGCGGGAGCGGGCGCAGCGCGCGGTCGAGCGGATTGGCGAGCAGAAACGCGACCGTCGCCAGCGCGGCGACGCTGCGCACGCCGCCCGCGAGGCCTAGCGCGCGCCGCGCCGCGCCGTAAACGCGCGGATCGCGGCCGGCGCGCGGCGCGTACGGCGCGCGGAGATCGCGCACGGCTTGAACCGCGCGCACCGCGGCATAGCCGAGCGTCAGTCCGGTCGCCGCGCCGAGCGCGGCCTTGCGTAGCGTCGTTCCGCCGGCCACGCCCCTGGTGTACCCGGCTCGCGCACGAACCTCCCGCTAGAACTTCGTTCGCACGCGATACGTCAGCGTCGAGGCACTCTCCGGCGCGACGCGCACGGCCCACGTCGCGCTCGACGAGCTCGACTTGCGGTACGGGTGCGACGACGAGACGACCGTCCAGTCGCCGGGGATCGGCTCGATCACCTGCACCGTCTCGGGCGTCTTCTTCGCGTTGCGCAGCACGATCTGGTAGGCGCTTTCGTACACGTCCCGCTTCGAGTCGACGACGCGAAAGTCGGTTTGCTTCTTGTTGGCGGTGATGTCGAACGAGTCGCCGAGATGGAGCCGCACCGTCTCGTTCTTCGGCGTATGGTCGATCGAGTCGGAGCCGATGAACTGCGCCGTCCCGGAGTTGTCGCGCTTGTAGACGCGCACGATCCCTTGCGGGAGCGGGATCCCGAGCTGCGCGCCCTCGTTGCGGAAGGTCACGAACGTACCGATCTTCAGCCGCGTACCGAGATCTGGGCTCGCGGAACGATAGTAGTCCTCGCCGCCGCGCAGCTCCAGCGTCTTCACGACCGGGACGCCCGTTGCCGTCATCAGCTCGACCTGTTTCGTTTGATTGTCGGCGACCGTCGTGTGCCGCGGAAGCGTGTAGAGATGGTACTCGAAGAGGGCCTGCTCCGAGGGGCGAGGGGGTGGCAAGGGCGCGCTCTGCGCGCGCACCGCGCCGAGCGTCTTCATCTCCGACTGCACCACGTTCACATCGCCCGCGACGAGCTGCACGGCGGCGTCGCGGTACGTGGTCCCGCTTTGATTCTGCAGCGTGATAAGTCCGCGCAAGTCGACCCGGTCGTCGTTCGGCGAGAGCAGCGCCGTGTAGTCGGCTTTCCAGCTCAGCCCGCCGCTCAGGTAGGTCAGCTCGACGTCCTGGTCGCCGTCGGTTCCGTTGCTGACGTCGGTCACGAGCGTCGGCCGGTCGCGCAGGTCGGAGGGCAGCGAAGG
>DASZGA010000414.1:0-3806 GCA_035939295.1 Candidatus Elarobacter sp.
GTGCATCCCGTGCCGAGTGCGCTGCGCGATCATCAGCCGGTAGATGCGGTCGGTCGCGAGATCCTCCATGTAGCCGTCGAGCAGCGACGCGCCGCGTCCGCTGAGATACCCGTGGCGGTAGCGGATCACCGTTCGCACCGCGGCGCGCGTCCCGGCTTCCGTTTTCTCGCCGACGCCGGCGATCGGCGGAAGAAGATCGGGCGTCGCGTTGGCGCCCGGCTTGCGCTTGAAGTTTTGGTTCGGCTCGGGAAACTGCGCGACCGCGATCGCGTTTTGGTCGGGATGCCCGGTCCACGCGCCGTCGAACAGCGCGTTCGACTCGTTGCGCTTGTCCTTTTCGAGAACCGCGAGCGCGCGCGCGTTCAGCTCCGGATCGCTGCGGTCGGGGAAGAGCGCGGTCATCCCGCCGATCGCCAGCAGCCCATGGCGATGGCATACTTCCGGGATCCGCTCGCGCAGGTTCTGGAAGAACGCGACGTCGTGCGGGATCGTGTTGCGGTCCGGCAGCACCCAGCTCGGGTCGTCGAGGTTGAAGTGGATCAGCGAAGCCATGTAGTCCCAGCGGCCGAGATTCAGGCCGAGCAGATGGTCGCGCAAGTTGTACGCGAATTCTTCGATCTGATACGCGAACGGGAACGCTTCGACCAGCGCCATCGCCTTGATCGCGTGCGGTTCCAGCCCTTTCGCCGCGGCGACGGCTTGGAAGACGTCGCGCCACCACAACGCTTCATCGGCGGACTGCGACTTCGGGATGTAG
Organism: Candidatus Elarobacter sp.; assembly: GCA_035939295.1. GTDB lineage: Bacteria > Vulcanimicrobiota > Vulcanimicrobiia > Vulcanimicrobiales > Vulcanimicrobiaceae > Vulcanimicrobium. The sequence goes on from DASZGA010000414.1 coordinate 758, forward strand.
ATCGCGAGCGGGTGCTTCAGCTTCGAGAAGTCGAGCTTGTACGCGAGCAGCGCGAGGTCGAACAGCGAGGCCGAGGTCGGCTCGTCGTAGATTCCCGCCTGCGAGAGATGCAATCCGCGCACGCGCGTCCAGAGCACGGTCTTCGAGGGCTTGATCCCGACGACGTTGCCGCCGCGCTTCTGATCGGCGTACGTCAGCTCGCCGTAGTACATCGCGATCGTGTTGTCGATGCCTTGCAGCGTGTGCGCGAAGTCGTTCGCCATCGAGTCTTCGAGGTCGATCATCACGCCCGGCGCACCGGAGTTGAGCATCTTCACGCCGAGCTCGTGGTCGTCGGCGGGCCCCGTCATCTGATTGCGCTGATCGCGGACCCACTCCGGGATCTCGATCCGCCAGTCGCCCTGCGCCTCGGACGGCGGCAGGTACTGCGGCTTGCGGCCCTGTTGCGAGGCCTCGAGAACGCTATGTCGGGCCTGGATCGCCGCTTGCTGAGGCGGCGTAAATTTTTCGTGCAGCGGGCGGTAGAAGGCGGCGAATCCCGCCGGCAGATCGTTTTCGATCGAGAACCCCGCCGGAGCGGCGCTCATCGGCGGGATGTGCAGGGCTCCGCCTGCGCCGGAACCCGCCCCGGACCCGACGGAACCCATGTCGGTCTGCATGAGCCGCCCCTTCGCTACGGGAAGGTTCCGACCCGTGCGCCCGTAGCTCAATATGGATAGAGCGAGGCACTCCTAAGGCCGAGGTTGGCGGTTCAAGTCCGCCCGGGCGCGCTTTCTCTCAGCAGCCGGTCGTAGTTCATCTGGCGGCGCAGCAAGAGCTCTCCGAAGCCGAGCTTACCGCGGTACATCAATCGTTCGATCGCTCGTTCTCGCCGCACCCACGCGAGCAGGGCATCGAACTGATCGTCCGTGATCCGTTCCATGCTCATGTCTATCGGCATGGTAGATCAGCATCCTCAGTTCTCGCCAATTGATCCAGCGCACATTGTGACGAAGGGCCTGCCGTGCTCGGCCGGCAACCCGGCGCGCCAAAGACTGTCCACCCGGCTCGCCGAACGCGCTTCTCCGGCGTGATCGCACGACGCGTGTACGGCTTCGTCCGCGCGGCCTCCCTGTTGGCAGCGGCGGTCTTGCTCGTCGTGCGCGGGCCTGCCGCGGTGCGCGCGCTGCGGCCCGACGACGCCGTCTTCCTCGCCGGCGCGCTCGTCCTCGCGGTCGTCCTGGGCTTGCTGCGCGCGCCTGCCGCGCACTTCGAGCGCAGCTCGCGGCCGACGCCGGAAAGCGACCGCGTCGGGCTGATCGTCCCGCTGCTGCTCGCGGTGCTGGTGACGGAGGGCTGGATCTGGGCCGCCGCCTGCAACGTCGCGGCGTATCTGGTGCGGCCGGTGGGGCTGCGCCGGCGACCGTGGCTCGATCGGATCCTAACAGCCGCCCTGCGCGTCCCCGCGTGGTGGGCCGCAGGCTTGCTCGCGCGCCCGCTGCGCGAGGCAGTCGCGGGGCCGCTCACGCCGGGGACGGTCGGTGCGTTCGTCGGGATCGCGGCGGGGTTCGTCCTGCTCGTCGATCTGCTGTGGGTCGACCCGCTCGCCGCGCTCCGGCAGTCGCGCTCCCTGGTGCGAGTGTGGCAGCGACACCTCGCCGACGGCGGCACGATGGTGACGGTGCTCGCCGAAGCGGGCTGGGCGTACGTCGCGGCGCGCGTCGCGATCCGCGAGGGTGCGGCGCTCGGCCTGGCAACGCTGGTTCCGCTGATCGTGCTCGGCGTCGTGCTGGTTCGTTTCGCGCGGCTGAACGCGCGGCTGCACCGGCTGGCGCTCTCGCGCGAAGCCGTCGACGCGATGCTGCGCGCGAACGACCCGATGCCGCAGATGCGCTCGCTGCTCGAGAGCATCGACCCGCGGATCGTCCGCGAGTCGGTCGAGATCGCGGCGTTCGGACGCGGCGGCGCCGACCGCTGGTCGCGCGTCGTGTCGTTCGGCCCGGCGGTGCCGTCGGAGCTCGAACGGCTCGGCGGCCGCGCGCTGCTCGAGCTGCAAGTGACCGGCGAGGACGCCGACATCGAGAACCGCGAGGACGGGACCGTCCGCGGCTACGCGGCGCGCGACCGTGAAGGACGCATTCGCGGTGCGCTGCTCGTCTTTCGCTCGCCGGGGACCGTGCCGCTCGTCGCGCACCGCGACTTCGAGCGCGCGGCCACGGAGCTCGGACCGCTGCTCGGCGAGTACGGCGCGATCGCGGCGACGCGCACCGCCGCGACGGTCGACACGCTGACGGGCCTGGCGAACCGGCGCGGCGTCGCGCGCGCGTTCGAAGAGGCGATGGCGCACGTGCGCGGCGGCGGGCGCTATGCGGTGCTGCTGCTCGACGTCGACCATTTCAAGTCGATCAACGATCTGCTCGGGCACCAGACCGGCGACCGCGTGTTGGCGCAGATCGGCCGCATCATCGCGGAAAGCGTGCGCGGCGTCGACGTCGCGGGGCGGTTCGGCGGCGAAGAGTTCATCGTGCTGTTGCGCGACGCGTCGCGCGAGCGAGCGCTCCAGGTCGCCGAACGGCTGCGCTACGCGATCGAAGCCGGCGGCTTCAACTACGCCGACGGCAAGCCCGTCACCGTCTCGGTCGGCGTCGCCTACGCCCGCCCCGCCGACAACACCGGCGAGGTCGTCGAACGCGCCGACCGTGCCCTCTACCGCGCCAAGAACGCAGGTCGCAACAGGGTCGTCGAGTCGCCGCTCGTCGCGGTGTAGGCTTCGCGGCGGCGCTGGCTACTCGCGTTCGACGCGTTCGACCGAGGGGTCGCCGTCTCGGTCGATGGCGACGGTGAAGATGAGGGGGCGGCAGCAGACCGGGCAGTCCTCGACCAGGGTCTGGCGGCGGCCCGCGGTGGGGTCGACGCCGACGGCGTTCTGCTCGCCGCAGCTTGGGCAGGTATACAGAGCGTCCGTTTCGAGCGGCATCGGTTTACACTGGCTTGGGCGTGTGCTACAATCTTGCCTCGGAACGGACCGCGCGTCCGTTTTCTTCATGTTTTCCGGCGCCCCGGCTTAAAA
>DASZGA010000415.1:0-2937 GCA_035939295.1 Candidatus Elarobacter sp.
CTCGCCGCAGCTTGGGCAGGTATACAGAGCGTCCGTTTCGAGCGGCATCGGTTTACACTGGCTTGGGCGTGTGCTACAATCTTGCCTCGGAACGGACCGCGCGTCCGTTTTCTTCATGTTTTCCGGCGCCCCGGCTTAAAACAACTCCTCTCCGAGAACGACGATGGCGAAAAAAGAGAACCGTGTGATGGTGACGATGGCCTGCACCGAGTGCAAGCGGCGAAACTACAACACGTTCAAAAACCGGCAGAAAACCAGCGAACGGCTCGAGCTCAGCAAATACTGCCGCTGGTGCCGCTGCCACCGCGCCCACCGAGAAACCAAATAGCGGTAATCCTTTCAATTCCAACTGAACTTACCGTCCCGCGGAGCGGGACGGTGGGCTCGCCTGCCGAGCCCCAGAGGGCGGTAGCTCAATTGGTAGAGTTGCGGTCTCCAAAACCGTCGGTTGCAGGTTCGAGTCCTGTCCGCCCTGCTTGCTTTTTGCGGTACACATGAGTATGAAGTCGACCACCACCAGGCCGCCGGCGAGACGCCCGGCGACGACGCCCGCCCAGCGCGCGGCGAACGCGGCGCGCACCCAGGACTTCGTCCGCGGCGTGATCGCGGAGATGCGCCGCGTCACTTGGCCGACGCGCGAGGAGTGGATCGCGGCGACCGCGCTGACGATCGCGCTGGTCGTCGGCGTCGGCGTGTTCACCTACGGCTGCGACATGCTGTTCGCGTGGCTGTTCACCTTGCTGACGGCAGGGCAGCGCTGATGGATCAAGACGCGACCGTCGCCGTCACCGAGCTCGACGAGCAGGCCGCCCCCGCCGCCTCGCCCGCGCAGAAGAAGCAGGACGACCGCAAGAAGTGGTACGTGATCCACACGTACTCCGGCTACGAGAACAAGGTCAAGGCGAACCTCGAGCGCCGCATCCACTCGATGAACATGCAGGACAAGATCTTCCGCGTGCTCGTCCCGATGGAAGACGAGGTCGAGTTCAAGGACGGCAAGCGCAAGATCACGCCGAAGAAAGTCTTTCCGGGCTACGTGCTCGTCGAGATGGACATGGACGACGCGTCCTGGTACGTCGTGCGCAACACCTCGGGCGTGACCGGGTTCGTCGGCTCACCGGGGTCGGGTGAAAAACCCGTTCCGCTGCAAGACAAAGAAGTGAAGACGATCCTCAAGCAGATGGGGATCGAGACGCCGAAGCTCAAGATCGACTTCGCGAAGGGCGACCGGATCAAGGTCACCTCGGGACCGTTCTTCGACTTCACCGGGATCGTCGACGACATCCAGCCGGAGAAAGAGAAAGTCCGCGCGCTCATCTCGATCTTCGGCCGCGAGACCCCGGTCGAGCTGGAGTTCTACCAGATCGAAAAGGTCTAACCCCGATCGAAATGCGGCCCCGGACGAAAGTCCCGGGGCCGTTTTGTTTCGACGAACCTACATTGCGGCGCCGCCGCCGCTGTAGACGTTCTTCCAGCCGCCGCCGGTGCGGCTGTAGACGACGTAGGTGTGGGCGTCGTAACCGATCTGGCGCGTGACGACGGAGAGGCTGCCGTCGCCGAGATCGATCGCGTCGATCAGCGTTTCGCGCGGCTCCTCGAGCAGCGGTTCGGTCACCTTGATCGTCTGCACGTTCGTCAGGGTCGTGCGCAGCGCGCCGGCTGCGTCGCGTTCGGCGATGAAGAAGAGGCGCTTGTCGGTGCGCGGCGTTCCGCTCCCGCGGCGGTTCACCGTTCCGACCAGCGCGGTTCCGCGCCCGAGGTCCAGCGCGGTCAGGTTCACGACGGTGAGCTTCGCGGGGCTTGCGGCGCCGACGGCGTTCGCCGCCAGCTTCAGCGCTTCGGTGCGTTCGGCGGTGGTCGGCGCGCGGCGCGGGGATTTCGCGGTGCCGCCGAGCGTCGGTGAGGCGAGCGCGCTCACGTTGTCGCTGAGATGCAGCGAGGACGGGACGGCGATCGTCGCGGCGCCGTTGGCGATCTTCACCGGAACCGTCGCGACGACGCGGCCGCCGAAGATCACGTGCACCTTGTTGCCGTTGGTAGCGAGCGTCGCGTTCGACTCCATGCGAAGCTTGTCGGACGGGCCGCCGTCGATGGAGCCGGGATTGATGAACTTGCCGTGACGGCGCACCCCGATCGGTTCCAAGTACCCGCCGTCGCCGATGACGAAGATCGAATCGCCTTCGCCGGTCGGGACACTAGGGTTGTCTAGGCTGTTCGCGAGCGCCGCGAACGGCACGGCAAGCAGCATCGCTGCGGCGAAAAGCGTGACGGCGCGGTTCGGCATGGTCCGTGATTTGTCGGCGCGCCGTTCGTTCCTCGCCGTCAGCTGCCGTGGCCGGTGAGGGTTTGTCCGAGATAGATCGCTGACGCGGTCGCCACCACGGCGGTTACCGACCAGCCGGCGACGGCGAGCCAGCCGGGGATCCGCGCTTTCCGCATGATCTTGGGGTTGCGGCCGACGAGCAGCATCAGCGCGAGCGTGAGCGGCGTGGCAATCCCGCCGGCGATTCCGCTGAAGAAGAGCAGCTTGATCGGCGGAACTCCGGCGAACCCGATCGACACGGCGACCAACACGCAACCGCCCAGCGTGAGATAGAACGCGCGAGCGCGATTGAACTTCGCATCGAGAGACCGGCGCCACCCGAACATTTCCGCGGCAACGTAGGCCGAGGTTCCGGCTATCACAGGGATCGCGACCAGCGCAGAGCCGAGCAGTCCGATCGCGAAGACGAGCGAGGCATATTTTCCGGCGACCGGCGCGAGCGCTTGCGCGGCCTCTTCCGCGGTCTGCACGGTGTGATGGTGGACGCCGAGCGTCGCGCCGGTCGCGATCAGGATGAACCAGAACGTCAGCCCCGCGACGACGATCCCGAGCGCGGCGTCGACTTGCACCAAACCGAGGCGGCGCAGCGGTGGTTTCTCTTCGCTGAGCTCGAT
>DASZGA010000416.1:0-7556 GCA_035939295.1 Candidatus Elarobacter sp.
GGAAATCCGTTGAAGCCGGGCGGGCAGGAGAGGTCGAACGTCGGTATGCGCGTGTACTGGATCCCGCGCATCTTCGGGTTTACCGCGGCCCAGAATTCCGCGCGGAGCCGGCCGGACTCGATGATGCGGCCGGCTTCGAACCGAACGCCGGTGACGCGCGAGTACTGCGCTTCCGACCCGTTGATCGAGACGGTGGCGCTCCCGCGCACGTAGACGAACGTTCCGTTGACCGGAGTGTACGTCGTGTACTGGTTGTAGATCGTCTGTCCGGCGCCTACGAACCAGCCGCCGCCGAACGTGCGGCGGTACGTCGCGTTGACGATCGACAGTTGCGTCGACTCGGCGCCCGTTCCACTCGTGTTGTAGCCGAACGTCACCGGTGGCAGCCCTTCGAGGCGAATCGCGTCGGGGCCGCGGCGAACGATCAGCTCGCCGAGCGGGAGCGGCGCGAAGCTCAGCTTGTCGCTGTGGTTTCCGTTCACTTCGTGCTGGCCCGTCAACGGGTTGACGGTCAGCGCGAAGCTCGCGTCGACGGGATCGGCGCACGCGAAGGTCGCCGCCGAGACGAAGAGCATGGTCGTCATGGCGGCGATGCGCCGGAATCCGTTCCTCACCCCGGCTCCTTTTCGGCCGCGCCGTCCGGGGCCTCCGTCGTCACGATCGCGTCGCGGAACGCCGCCCAGCGATTTTCCTCGATCGCCGACCGCGCCGCGCGAACGAGCCAGGTCAGCGCCGCGACGTTGTGATACGAGAGCAATCGCTGTCCCAGCGTCTCGCCGGCGCGGAACAGATGCGAGAGATACGCCTTGCTGTACGTGGCACAGACACGGCAGTCGCAATCCGGATCGACCGGCCCGAAGTCGCGCACGTTGCCGGCGTTGCGCACGTTGTACTCGGCCCCGGCGCGCGTGAGCACGCGCCCGTGCCGCCCGCTGCGCGTCGGATAGACGCAGTCGAACAGATCGATCCCACGGTCGATCCCCGCGATCAGATCGCGCACCGTTCCGACGCCCATCAGATACCGCGGCTTATGCTCCGGCAGCAGCGCGGCGGTGAAGCGCGCGACGCGCTCCATCTCGACGCGCGTCTCGCCCACCGAGAGCCCGCCGATCGCATAGCCGGGAAGGTCCAGCGCAACCAGCTCCGAGGCGCTGCGTGCGCGCAGCTCTTCGTCGAGCCCGCCCTGCACGATTCCGAACAGCATCGCCGGCCCGCGACGCCACGCCTCGGCGCTGCGGCGTGCCCACGCCGTCGTCCGCTCGACGGCGCGTTCGAGCTCTTCGCGCGACGAGGGCAGCTTCACGCACTGATCGAGCACCATCGCGACGTCGACGCCGAGATCTTCCTGAAACGCGACGACGTTCTCGGGCGTGAAGCGGTGCGCGCTTCCGTCGAGATGCGAGCGAAACGTCACGCCGTCGTCGTCGAGCCGGCGCCGCGATTCGAGGCTGAAGACTTGATAGCCGCCGGAATCGGTGAGAACCGGTCCGTCCCACGCCATGAAGCGATGGATCCCGCCGGCCGCGACGAGCGTCTCGCGCCCCGGCCGCAACCACAGATGATATGTGTTCGCCAGCACGATCCGCGAGCCGATCTCGTGCAGATCCTGCGGCTCCAGCAGCTTCACGTCGGCGAGCGTTCCGACCGGCATGAAACACGGCGTCGCGACCTCGCCGTGCGCGGTCGTCAGCGTCGCGCGCCGCGCCCCGTCCGACGTCGCGTGCAGCGCGAACGTTCCGATCGCCCCGGTACCGAACGCCATCGTCAGCTCGCGCAGATCGAAGCGAACGTCACGCCGAGTCCGCCGGCGCGCGCAGCATCGCCAGCGTCGCAAGATACTCCGGCGGCGGCTCGCTCTCGAACGACATCATCTGCTTCGTGCGCGGGTGCTTGAACCGCAGCCGCCACGCGTGCAGCGCCTGCCCGGGAAGCGGCAGCCGCGAGTCGCTGCGGCCGTAGATCGGATCGTTCAGCACGGGATGCCCGAGCGCGGCCATGTGGACGCGAATCTGATGCGTCCGTCCCGTCTCGAGCGTGAACGTCAGCTCGCTCGCGCCGACCAGCTTCTCGCGCAGCGCGTAATGCGTCACCGCCGGTTTCCCTTCGGTGCGGATCGCGTACTTCAAGCGGTTGCGCGGATCGCGCCCGAGCGCGCCGCGGATCGTCCCCTGCGGATCGTCGGGGACGCCGACCACGATCCCGCGGTATTCGCGCTCGATGTAACGCGCCTGCATCGCGCGGCCGAGCGTTCCCAGCGCATCGTCGGTCTTCGCGACCAGCAGCAGACCCGACGTGTCGCGGTCGAGCCGGTGCACGAGCCCCGCGCGCAAACGCTCGCCCGGCAACACCGCGACGTGCGCCAGCAGCGCGTTGACCAGCGTTCCGTCGGTCGCGCCGTGCGCCGGATGCGTCACCATCCCGGCCGGCTTGTCGACGACCAGCAGATCCTCGTCCTCGTAGACGATCTCGAGCGCGATCGCTTCCGGCTCGGCTTCGAGCTGCCGCGGCGGCTCGATCGTGTACTCGATGCGGTCGCCGGGATCGAGCAGCGTGCTCGGTTTTCCCGAAGCGCCGTTCACCGTCGCGGCGCCGGCACGCAGCGCGGCGGAGACGTGCGAGCGCGAGTATCCGGTCAGCTTCGCCAGCAGCACGTCGAGCCGGAGCGCGCCTTCGGCCTCGTCGACGATGTGCGTCAGGCGTGCCTCTCGCGGCGCAGGGAAGCGAGGACGAGCAGCGCGACGCCGATTGTGATCGACGCGTCGGCGACGTTGAACACGTTCCCCCAGATCGGTTTGAAGTCGATGAAGTCGACGACCCACTGGTGCTGAAAGCGGTCGACGATGTTCCCGAGCGCGCCGCCGAGGATCATCCCGAACGCGATCCGGACCAGCTGCGTGTGCGCGTCGACCCGCCCGCGATGCCGGCCGATCACCTGGTCGCGAAACGCGAACGCGAACACCGCCAGCACGATCAGCGCGAGCACGATCAGCATCACCGGAGAGTTGCCGAACAGCCCGAACGCGCCGTGGGTGTTCTGCACGTACGTCCACCACAGCAGGTGCGGGATGACGAGCCGGCTCTCACCCGGCAGGAAGGAGTGCAAGACGATCGTCTTCGTCCAGCGGTCGAGGGCGAAGATGACGAGCGCGACGAGCCAGAGGAGGATCACCGGACGCCGGTTCGCGCGCGCCGGGCCGGGTCCTACGGCTCAGAGGCTCGGCGGCTTGACGTACTGGTAGAAGAACCCCGCGACGCGCCCGAAGCTCCCGGTGATCAGCACGAGCCCCGTCGCAACCAGGAACACGCCGGCGCCGATCTCGATCGCGCCCAGATAGCGCTTCACGCGGTTGAGCGCGCCGAGCGCCTGGGTGATCGCCGCCGCGGTGATCAGAAACGGCACCGCCAGCCCCATCGAGTAGACGAAGAGCAGAAACGTCGCCGAGGCGTACTGCTCCTGGGAAGCGAGCAGGATGATCCCCGCCAGGATCGGGCCGACGCACGGCGACCAGCCGGCCGCGAAGCCGATCCCCACGAGGAACGAGGCCAGGAACGAGCGGTTCGCGCTGCGGACTTGCAGCCGCTTGTCCATCATCAGCATCGGGATCTTGAAGAGCCCGATCATGTTCAGGCCGAGGACGATCACGATCACGCCGCCGACGCGCGCGATCCAGTCCTTGTAGTTCACGAACGCCGAGCCGAGCGCGCTCGCCGAGAGCCCGATCAGCATGAACACCACGGTGAACCCGGCGACGAACGCCAGCGCGTGGAACATCACACGCGCGCGGCTCGCGGCGTCGGACTGCGCCTTCAGTTCCTCCAAGCTCGACCCGGTCAGGAACGAGAGGTAGGCCGGGATCAGCGGCAGGACGCACGGCGAGACGAACGAGACGAGCCCGGCGAGGAAGGCGGTTAGGATGTTGACGTTGCTGCTCACGATGCTCCCATGGCGGACGGGCCCCTAGACCCACGGTGATACGCCGCGGTGGCGGGTCGTGGCCCGCAGGAGCATCCTGCTAGAGAACCCCGTTGCAACCGGCGCGTAGGTTGCGCAAGCCGGGCGCCGTAACCACGGCGGGTGAGCCATTGGTTCGAATATCCGCACATCGACCCGATCGCGTTCCACATCGGACCGATCAGCGTCCACTGGTACGGGCTTTCGTACCTGTTCGGGTTCATCTGCGTCTTCTTGTGGATGAACCGGGCGGCGGGCCGGCGGCGGCTCGGGCTCACGACCGACGAGATCCAGGACTTCCTCGTCTATGCCCTGGTCGGGGTGCTGATCGGCGGCCGCACCGGCTTCGTCATCGCCGACGTCATCACGAAGCACAACTTAGGCGAGTATCTCGCGCACCCGCTGAACTTCATCGCGATCTGGCAAGGCGGGATGGCCTTCCACGGCGCGCTGGTCGGCGTGATCATCGCGATCGTGCTGTTCCTGCGCAAGCACCCGGGGCTCACGTTCGGCGTCCTCGGCGACGAGGTCGTCCCGTTGCTCTCGGTCGGGATCTTCACCACTCGCATCGTGAACTTCATCAACGACGAGCTCCCCGGGAAGCTGTGCAATCCCGACCGGCCGTACTGCATCGCGTTCCCGAACTACACCGACGGATACCGCTACCCGTCACAGATCTTCGAAGCGATCCTCGACATCCTCACGCTGCCGGTCATCCTGCTGGTGTACCGCAGTCGTCCGCCGGACGGCGTCGTCGCCTGGACGTGGTTCACCATCTACGGGGTCACGCGCGCCGTCGCCGAGATCTGGCGCGAACCGGGGTTCACCGTGATCGGGCTCGACGGCGGCCAGTTCGTCGCGATCCTGCAGATCTTCGTCGGGATCTACATGATCGTGCGGGCCTACCGCAACGGGGTCCGCACCGAGGCGCGCGCCGCGAACGTTCCGGCGTAGCCGCCGCAGCCGCGCGGGTTTCCGCGCCCGCCCGGCGAAGGGCTCCTTCCATGTTTCTCGCCACCGGAACGGTTGCCGAGCGCGTGGCGGCGCTGCGCGAGCGCGTCGACGAAGCCGCCGTCGCCTCGGGCCGCGAGCGCGGCTCGGTCGCGATCCTCGCGGTGACCAAAGCGCAACCGCGCGAGGCGGTACTGGCCGCGCTCGACGCCGGGCTGACCGACGTCGGCGAGAACTACCTGCAGGAGGCGCGCGCGAAGTACGCCGGGCTGCCGGCGGCGACGAAGCACTTCGTCGGCCACGTGCAGACGAACAAGGCGAAGGCGATCGCGAACCTGTTCGACGTCGTCCAGTCCGTCGACCGGCTCGAGGCCGGGCTCGCGCTTGCCAAGGCGGCGCGCGACGCCGGGCGCGATCTGCGCGTTCTCTTGCAAGTGAACGTCTCGCCGACCGAACGATTCGGGGCTGAGCCGGCGGAGGCGCCGGCGCTGGCCGCGCGTCTGCGCGACGAAGGGCTGGCGGTCGACGGCGTCATGGCGATCGGCCCGCTCGAAGGCGACGTCGACGCGGCGTTCGAGACGGCGCGCGAAACGTTCGAGCGCGTCGGCGGCTCGACGCTCTCGCTCGGGATGACCGACGATTGGGAACGCGCGGTGCGCCACGGGTCGACGATGGTGCGGCTGGGCACGGCGATCTTCGGCGCGCGGCCCGCGAAGGAAAGGAGCCTGGCATGAGCATGTTCGCCCGAATCGGTTCGTGGTTCGCGATCCACGACGAAGAAGAGGACGATCTCTACGCGCCCGACGAGGTCGGCGCGAAGCGCAACGTCGTGCCGATCGGCGAAGGGTCGCGGCGCGCGGGAAGCTCGGTCGCGGTGTTCGCGCCGCGCTCGTTCGGCGACGTCACCGAGATCGCCGACGCGCTCCGCGCGCGCCAGGTGGTGATCGTAAACGTGCAAGGCGCCGACCGCAATCTGCTGCAGCGCGTCGTCGACTTCACCTCGGGCGTCGCGTACACGATCGACGGCCGCATTCAAAAGCTTGCCGAAGCGATCTATCTGGTCGTTCCGGCCGGCGTCAACGTGAACTCCGCCGGCGTGCGCGAGCAGCTCGACAACGACGGCATCCTCGGAATCAAGGATCTGCGCTGATGGCGAAAATCACGATCGTCGACATCCAGCACAAAGAGTTCAAGAAGACCCTTCAGGGCTACGACCGCAACGAGGTCAATGAGTTTCTCGACGAGATCATCGAGACGCTCGAGGACGAAGCGCAGGCGCGCGCGGCGCTCCAAGGCGAGATGGCCGACCTGCGCGAGCGGATCTCGCACTTCAAAGCGATGGAAGAGTCGCTGCAGTCGACGCTGCTGCTCGCGCAGCGCACCGCGGACGAAGTGAAGGCGGCCGCGCACAAAGAAGCCGACCTGATCAAGCAGGAAGCGCGAATCGCCGCCGAGCGCGAGATCGCCGCGCTCGCCGACCGCATCTACGAGGCCCAGCGTGAGGCGCAGCGCCATCAGGACACGGCGGAGAAGGCGAAGAGCGAATTGCGCTCGCTGCTGATGTCGCATCTCGCAATTTTGGAACGGACGCCGCTGCTCCCCGACGCCGTCGCGGCGCAGGCGGTCGTGCCGGCGACGAGCACGCCGCTGGAGGCGCCGGTCGCAGCGAGCGGCGACACCGACGCGATCGAGCAGTTGCCGCTGAACAACGGTTCGCCGACGCACCAGATGGTCGAGTAAGCTCGCGCGCTAGGCGCGCGCGAGCTGGTCGCGCATCTCTTTCGCTCCGATGGACTGGTTGTAGATCGGCGAACCCGGCTGCTGCTTGCGGCCGCCTTCGACCAGCCCGCCGTTGTCGACCGGGTCGAACCCGATCTCGTCGATCAGGTCCATCACGACGCGCTTGGCGGCCGAGTCGTCGGAGGCGACCGGGATCGCGAGGCGGTCCTTGGCGCCGTTCGGCTTCGACTCGCTGGTTAGTCGCTTGGCGAAGAGCGTGTTGAACGCTTTGACCACGCGGGCGCCGGGGACCAGGGCGCGGGTGAACTCGGTGGCCGTCTTCGAGCCGAGGTCCTCGATCTCGAAGTCCTCGGTGTACGGGTTCATCGCGTCGATGACGATCTTGTCGTCCCAGCCTTCGATCTCGCCCAGCGCCTCTTCGCGCTTGGTCCACGGGACCGCGATGAGGACCACGTCGCTGGCGTCGACGGCGTCCTGGGCGGTCGCCGCCTCGGCGTTCGGCCCGATCTCGGCGACCAGGGCCTCCAGGGACTGCGGACCGCGCGAGTTGGCGATCCTTACGTGATGGCCGGCTTTCGCGAACGCTCGCGCGGCATTACCGCCCATGTTGCCGGAGCCCAAGATCCCGATTTGCATCCATTTCCTCGTTCGGCGGGGGAGACCGCTCCTGCGCCGTTACCTGGGTTACGCCACGAGGACGGCGGATTCCGCGAAGGAAACCGGAGGAGGGCGAAGGGGAGGGCCTGCCCGGTAACAAGCGGGCAACCGGGCGGCCACGCCGAGGCGGCTAGCATCCCGGCATGGACGCATTGGATTGGACCGCGAGCGCGATGCGCGCCGCCCGCACGCAGCTGGAGATCGCCACCCACAACCTCGCGAACGTCTCGGCCGGCGGCTTCCGCAAAGCCGTCGC
>DASZGA010000417.1:0-5661 GCA_035939295.1 Candidatus Elarobacter sp.
TTGATCGAGATCCCGTAGTGCTTGGCGACGCGGTCTTTGATTCCCGGGATCGTCACGCGGTGCATCGGCGCCTGCGCGACGGCGTTCTTGAGCACTTCGGCGGCGAGCTCGACGCTGATCGCGGCTTTCGTCAGCGAGGCGAACGCGACGACGCGGATCAGCGAGCCTTCGAGCTCGCGGATGTTCGAGGGGATCACCTTCGCGATGAAGGCGAGTACTTCGTCGGGGACCGGAACCTTCTCGGTCTCGGCTTTCTTGCGCAGAATCGCTTCGCGCGTCTCGAAATCCGGCGGCTGGATGTCGGTGAGCAGACCCCACTCGAACCGCGAGCGCAAGCGGTTTTCGAGCGTCTGGATCTCTTTCGGCGGACGATCGCTCGAGATCACCAGCTGCTTCTGCGCTTCGTGCAGCGAGTTGAAGGTGTGGAAGAACTCTTCTTGCGTCTGCTCTTTGCCTTCCAAGAACTGGATGTCGTCGATCAGCAGCACGTCGACGTGGCGGTAGCGGTTGCGGAACTCGACCGTTTGATTGTTTTTGATCGCGATGATGAACTCGTTGGTGAACTTCTCCGAGGAGACGTACACGATGTTCGCGTTCGGATTGCGCTCCAGCACGCGGTGGCCGATCGCGTGCATGAGATGGGTTTTCCCCAGCCCGACGCCGCCGTACAGGAACAGCGGGTTGTAGGCCATCGCCGGCGCTTCCGCGACCGCTTGCGCGGCGGCGTGCGCGAACCGGTTCGAGTTGCCGATGACGAAATCGTCGAAGGTGTAGCGCGCGTTGAGGTGTCCGATCCGCAGATCGTCCGGAGCGGCCGGCTTCGTCGCCGGGGCGACGGCGGTGGCGGGGGTCTGCGTTGCGCTGCCCGGATCGACCACGACCCGCAGCGCGATCTCCGCGCCGAGCAGCTCGTGCAAAACGGCAGTAATATCCAGCTTCAGCCGGTTCTCCACCCAGTCGCGGGCGAACGTCGTCTGGACCGCCAGCACGATCTCGGAGGGCGTCAGGTCGACCAGCCGCATCGGCTTGAGCCACATCTCGAAGACCGGTTTGTTGTAGCGAGGCTCGAGCCGCTCGAGCGCCGCGGTCCAGAGATCTTGAGGGGCTGTGGCCGCTGTGGTGGTGGTTTGCATGCCCGTTACCTACGCATGGTCCGAGCCGGCGAGCAGAGTACGCGCCGGGGGAGAATGAGCGATGGGGATTGGCCCGGCGGGGGTGGCTTCCTGCGGCGTTGTCCCCCTAGTTGTCCACTTCTCCACAGGCTGGCGCATAGCGTCCGGACGAGGCGGATCGCACGTATCCACGACTTTCCCACACGCACGAATTGGGGCAGGAACCCGCGCCCGGAGCGGCTCGGCGGCCCGTTCCAGCTCTCTCCCGTCCACAGGCTTCTCCCCAGCTGTGGACAAATCAGGAACGCTTCGCAGATCGCCTATTTTCCTTGACGCTGGCCCAGCACCACCCGTATACTGTCTTGTCGCACCGCCGGATTTTCGTCAGGCGACCAACCACCTCAGGAGAACTCCCTCGTGAAGCGGACCTATCAGCCGCATAACCGGCGCCGCAAGCGCGTCCACGGCTTCCTCGAACGTATGTCCACGAAGAACGGCCGTCGCGTCCTTGCGGCGCGGCGCAAAAAGGGCCGCCACCGCCTCAGCGTCTAGCCCGTGCGGGCGTACGACTCCCTCCGCCGGCGCGCCGACTTCGCGCGCGTCACGCGGCGAGGGAAGCGGCACGCCGGCACCTATCTGACCTGTTTCGTCGCCGACGGCCGGCGACGGACGCGGGTCGGGGTCACGGTCGGCACCTCGGTCGGCGGGGCCGTCGTCCGCAATCGCCTCCGCCGCCGGATCAAAGCCATCCTCGACCGTTATCCGCTCGGCGCGCCCCCGTGGCGCGACGTCGTCTTCATCGCCCGGCCCGGCGCCGGCGAGCTGCCTTTCGAGGCGCTCGCGGGCGAGGTCGCGCGCGTTTTCCGGCCGGCCGCCTCGTGATCGCCCGGCAAGCGGCGCTCGGCGCGCTGCGCCTGTACAAGCTTCTCCTCTCGCCGCTCCTCCCGGCGGCCTGCCGGTTCCGGCCGACGTGCTCGGAGTACGCGGCGGAGGCGATCGAGAAACACGGTGTCCTCCGCGGCGGTACGCTCGCGATGCGCCGGCTGGTCCGCTGTGGACCGTGGTGCCCGGGCGGCTACGATCCGGTCCCTCCCCGGTCGACCCTCCTCCGAAAGGCCCCCTGACCTCGTGCTCCTCGCCGCCAACGTCTTCTTCGACCCGCTCGTCCACGCGCTCGGCCAAGTGCTGACGGCGATCCACACGGTCATCCCGTCGTACGGCTGGGCGCTGATCGCGCTCGCGCTGCTGGTGCGGATCGTGCTCTGGCCGCTCTCGGACATGCAGTTCAAATCGATGGCGGAGATGCAGAAAGTGCAGCCGCTGATCAAGCAGATCCAGGCGAAGTTCAAGAGCGATCCGCAGGCGCAGAACGCGGCGATCATGGCGCTCTACAAAGAGCACAAGGTCAACCCGCTCGCCGGCTGCGTTCCGATGCTGATCCAGTTTCCGATCTTGATCGGGCTGTACTGGGCGATCAACGGTCAGATCAACCAATTCAAAGGCGAGCACTGGCTGTGGATCGGCTCGGCGATCTCGGAGAAGTTCCCCCACATTTTCGCCAGCAGCTTGGCGGTTCCGGATATCGCGCTGCTCGTGCTCTACGTCGTCTCGATGTACTTCACGGTGCGTTACGGCAGCCCGCCGTCGACCGATCCGCAGCAGGCGCAAACGCAGAAGATCATGGCGATCGTCTCGCCTGCGATGATCGCGTTCTTCGGCTTCAAGTACCAGTGGGCGTCGGCGCTGTACATCTACTGGCTGGCGACGAACGTCTTCACGGTCGCGCAGCAGTACCTGATGTTCCGCCGCTACGGGCTGATCGGCCCCGGCCGCGTCGCCGCGCAGGCGGAAGCCGCGGCCGCCGCGGCGGCGATCGCCAACGCGCCGAGCGACGACAAATCGAACGGCAAGAAGGCCGGGAACAACGCCGCCGCGACGAACGGGAAGCGGGCCTATCGCCCCAAGAGGCGGGCCCGGCGCTAGAACCTACCACGAGATAAGGACGGATGGACGACTACGAAGGCGGCCGCCGACGCGGCCACGGACAGCGCCGGCGCGCCGGGCGCACCCTTGAGAAGCGCGCCCCTGCGGGCGCCGGAAGCGGCAGCGGCACCGGCGAGCGCCGCCCGCCGCGGCGTTCCGGACCGCCGCGCGACGCGCGGCCGATGGCCGACGTCGAGCCGACGCCGGAGCCTGAAGCCGCGAAGCCGGCGCGCGCGCTGCTCGAAGAGATCCTTGCCAAGATGGGTCTCGACGACGTCGAGATCGTCTACATCGCGCGCAGCGAGGGCGAGTACTTCGAGGTCCGCGGTCCGCGGCTCGCCTCGCTGATCGGGCGCGAAGGGAAGACGCTCGAGGCGCTCAACCTGATCTACAACAACATCATCAACGCCGGCGTGCGCAACAACCGCCGCTACTACACGATCGACGCCGAAGGCTATCGCGCGCGCCGCGCCGACCAGCTCAAGACGCTCGCGCTCGCGACGCTCGAGCGCGTCGTGCGCGAGAACAAGCCGATCAAGCTCGAGCCCATGCTCCCGTCGGAGCGCAAGATCGTCCACCTCGCGCTCGCCGACTCGCCGTTCGTGCGCACCGAATCGGAAGGCGTCGAACCAGAGCGCCGGCTCGTCGTCTTTCCCAAATCCGAGTGACGTAGCGACGGATACGATCGCTGCGATCGCGACGCCGCCCGGGCGCGGCGCGATCGCGATCGTTCGCTGCAGCGGCCCCGAGGCGCGCGCGGTTGCCGCGCGCGTCTTTCGTTCCCGCGAGCCGTTGCGCGACCGCGTCGCGACGTACGGCGAGATCCTCGACGCCGACGGCGCGGTGATCGACCGCGGGTTGGCGCTCGCGATGGACGCGCCGCGGACCGTCACCGGCGAGCACGTCGTCGAGCTGCACGTGCACGGCAGCCCGGTGGTTGCGCGCGAAACGTTGCGCGCGCTGCTGCACGCCGGCGCGCGCGCCGCAGCGCCCGGCGAGTTCACGCGGCGCGCGTTCTTGAACGGAAAGATCGACTTGAGCGCGGCGGAAGCGGTTGCCGACGTGATCGACGCCGAGTCGCGCGCCGCGGCGCGCGCGGCGCAAGCGAACCTCGCCGGCGCGCTGCGCGCCGCCGCCGACGACGCGCGCGCCCGCTTGTCGGCAGTGCTCGAGGAGCTCGCCGGCGCGATCGACTACCCGGACGAAGTACCGGAGCCGGAACGCGAGCGCGTTCGCGCGGTCGTCGGCGAAGTGGATGCACTACTCGCGGCGCTGGTGCACGATTGGGAGCGCGGGCGATTGGTGCGCGAGGGGCTGTCGCTCGCGATCGTCGGGCCGCCGAACGCGGGGAAGTCGTCGCTGCTCAACGCGCTCCTCGGCGAAGAACGCGCGATCGTCTCGGAGCACGCCGGCACGACGCGCGATGTGATCGAGGAGTCGTTCGCGGTCGACGGCGTCCCGGTGCGCGTTCTCGACACCGCCGGACTGCGCGCCAGCGACGACGCGATCGAGCGAATCGGGATCGACCGCGCGCGCCGCGCACTCGACGCGGCGGCGGTCGCGCTCGTGGTGATCGACGGTTCGCGCGAGCTCGACGCGGACGCGCGCGCGGTGCTGGAGCGAACGCGCGCGCGACCACGCGTCGTGCTGTTCAACAAACGCGATCTCGGCACGACCGGCTACAACGCGCGCGACGACGCGGAAGGCGACGCGATCTCCGGCTCGGTGTACGATCCCGCGACGCTGGAGGCGGTGCGGCGCGAAATCGCCGCGACGGGCTGGCACGGCGAAGCGTTCGACTTCGCGCGTCCGCATCTGGCCTCGGCGCGCCAGGCGGACGCGGTCGCCCGCGCCCGCGAAGCGCTGGCCCATGCGGTCGCCACGCTTGAGGCGGCGGAGCCGGTCGACTTGATCGCGCCGGAGCTCGTGGCGGCGGTCGCCGCGCTCGGCGAGATCACCGGTGCCGCGGCAACCGAGGCGATCCTCGACGGCATCTTCGCCCGCTTCTGCATCGGAAAGTAGGGCGGAAACGGGTTACGGCGGGATGCGAAAGCAACGCGCGGAGCGCGGGCCGTGTTCTCCGTTCGCTAGCATGAAGGTCATGGAACAGATCGACGACGCGCGCTGGGAGACCGTGCAGGCCCGCGTGCAGGACCACCGATTCGTCTTCGCCGTGCGCACGACCAGCATTTATTGCCGCTCCGGCTGCCCGTCGCGCATGCCGGCGCGCCGCAACGTGTTGGCATTCGGCGACGCCGCGGCGGCCGAGCGCGCAGGGTTTCGGCCGTGCAAGCGCTGCGCGCCCGACGACGTCTCGGCCGACGCCGACCGCGTGCGCTTGATCGAGCGCGCCTGTGTGCTACTCGCAGGAGACGACACTCCAGCGCTCGCCGACGTCGCGAAAGCGGTCGGCCTGAGCCGGTTCCATTTCCAGCGGCTGTTCCGGCGGATCGTCGGCGTTACGCCGGGCGAGTACGCGCGGGCGAACCGCGCCGAGCGCTTTCGAGAGCAGCTGAAGTCCGGCGCGAGCGTCACGACGGCGATCCACGAAGCCGGATACGGTTCG
>DASZGA010000418.1:0-10167 GCA_035939295.1 Candidatus Elarobacter sp.
ATCCCCGAAGAAGCCAAGGCGATGGAAGGGCTCGACATCCGCAAGCTCGCCGACCACGAGCTCCTCGCGACGCGCGGCAATTGACGATCGGCGTTCTGGCGCTGCAAGGCGACGTCGTCGAGCACGTGCACGCGCTCGAGCGCGCCGGCGCGCGCGCGCTCGAAGTTCGCACACCGGCGGATCTCGAGCGCGTCGACGCGCTTATCGTTCCAGGCGGTGAGTCGACCACGGTGATCCGGCTGCTCGACCGTTTCGGCTTGACCGAACCGATCAAAGCGCGCGTGCGCGCCGGGATGCCGTTCTGGGGGACGTGCATGGGATTGATCGTCGCCGCGCACGACGTCGCCGGCATCGAGCAGCCGACGCTGAACCTGCTC
This sequence comes from Candidatus Elarobacter sp., assembly GCA_035939295.1. Lineage (GTDB taxonomy): Bacteria > Vulcanimicrobiota > Vulcanimicrobiia > Vulcanimicrobiales > Vulcanimicrobiaceae > Vulcanimicrobium. The sequence goes on from DASZGA010000418.1 coordinate 378, forward strand.
GACGTCACGGTGCGCCGCAACGCGTTCGGCCGTCAGGTCGACAGCGCCGAGATCCCGCTCGCGATTCCGGCGCTCGGCGGCGAGCCGTTTCCGGCCGTGTTCATTCGGGCGCCGTGGATCGAGCGCACCGGTCCGAACGTCGAGACGCTCGCCGAGCGCGACGGCCACGGCGTGATGGTGCGCGAGAAGAACGTCCTGGGCACCTCGTTCCATCCCGAGCTGACCGGCGACGACCGCGTCCACCGCTACTTCCTCGACATGGTGCCGAGCGAAGCGCGAGCGCCCGCGGCTTAGAAGATCCGGTCGGTGATCGCGCCCAGGCCGTCGTTCGGGATCTGGGTGACGCCGGCGAGCATGTCGTTCCAGGCTTTCGCGATCGTCGGGTAGAGCGGGCGCAGCGCGTGCGGCGCGCCGGCGACTTCGTAGTAGCGCGCGAAGACGCCCTGCGCGCGCAGCACGCGCACGACGGAGCGCACGACTGCGGCGGGAATGATCTCGTCGTTCGCCCCCGCGATCATGTACGCGCCGCGCCCGCCGAGGTGCACCCCGACGCCGCGCACGTCGGAGCCGAGCAGCACGCCGGAGATGCCGAGGAAGCCCGCGCACGGCTCGTGCTGCGTCGCGACGGCGTGGAACGCGCCGAAGACGCCGTTCGAGAAGCCGCCGAGATAGCGGCGCCGCCGGTCGTACGCGATGTGCTGCTCGAGCGCGCGCTCCGCCGCGCTGAGCGAACGCGTCATCGCCTCGCCGTCGGTGTCGTCGCCGCCCGGCGCGAGGACGACGGCACCGCTGCGGTCGGCCAGCTCGCGCACGAACGCGCGCGCGATCAGATCGCTCTCAGGCTGTGTTGCGCCGTGGAACAGCACGACCAGCGGGCCCGGCTTGTGCGCGTCGTACCCGCGCGGAACCCAGTACGCGAACGCCTCGTCGTGATCGCCCGCAGGCGCGATCCCGGCGTGCGCGCCGGGCGCGGCGTCGAGCGCGGGCGGCGTCCCGTTCAGTAGCGCCGGGACGAGCCGTTCGTCGAGCTCCGCGCGCCGTTCGAGGTCGGCCGTGACTTCGGGATCGGGGTCGGCGGCGAGCGCGTCGAGCGTGCGCAGCGCGACGGCGACCCGCTCGATCGAGGCGTTCCGCACCGCGGGCGCGAGGATGTGCGGGCGGTTCACCTCGCCCCAGAGCACGTCGTAGCGCGCGCGCAGCGCACCGAGCCGGGCCGCCGGCGCCGGCGCGGACTGCGGCGCGGGCGAGGCAAGCGCGGCCGCCAAGACGAGCGCGGGGAGCATGCCGAGCATCAACCCCGCCGCGGCGCGCCGTTCCTGCGGAAGCCGCGGCCGATGTCACGAAGTCCGCAGATTCTACCGCGACGAGGTGAATCGCGGCGGGGGAAGCGAATCCCCGGCCCATGCCCCCGACGCCCGGCGCCCGTGCCCCACGGCAAAGGCCAGCCGAGTGGAACGACTCTCGGAGTCCGTTCCAGCGCGTCCCCATGTCGTCCGACCGAAGCGAGGCACCCATGCGCCTCGCTTCTTGCGTTGAGCCATGACCGACGTTCTGGTTCTCAACTTCACCTACGAGGCGCTGAACATCACCTCGTTCCAGCGCGCGGTGAAGCTGCTCTTCTCGGGGAAGGCCGAGATCGTCCACCGCCGCGACGACGTGATCAAGTCGACCAGCTACGAGATGAAGCTGCCGTCGATCATCCGGATGCTGTACTACATCAAGCGCCCGATGCAGAAGGTCGCGCTGACGAAGAAGAACGTGCTGCTGCGCGACGACTACACGTGCCAGTACTGCAACCTCAAGGGCGAGCGGATGATGACCGTCGACCACGTGCTGCCGAAGAGCAAAGGCGGGCCGTCCACGTGGGAAAACCTCGTCTGCGCGTGCATGCGCTGCAACAACCGCAAGAACAACCGCACCCCCGAGCACGCGAACATGAAGCTCAAGCGCAAGCCGAAGGCGCCCAAGTACATCCCCTGGATCCGCGTCAAGCGCAACACGCTCCCGGGCGAGTGGCACCAGTTCCTGTTCCTCTACAACGTCTCGATCGAAGAACGGATCGAGGTTTGAGGTCGTGAGCTAGGCGGTGGAAGCGTACGTCACCGTGACGGACGCGTCGGGACGCGTTCTGTTTCGCCGTCCCGCGACGCAGCCCGAGATCGACGAAGCGCTGCACGCCGCCGCTGAGGCCGAACGCAACGCGCACGACGTGCTGGTGCAGATCGCCGAAGAGCGCGGGATGTTCTCGCCCGACTGGCAGCCCGAACGATGATCCGACGGCTAGAGCGCGAGCCTGCCGGGCCGCTGCGCCGGCTCGGGCTGGCGAAGAAGCGCAATCAGCGGGTCGAACCGCTCGTCGAGGAGCGCGCGTCGCCCGAGCTCGCGCTGCATTACTCGAACGGGTTCGTCACGGTCGAGATCACGCACGACGCGCTCGACGCGTACGTCGAAGCGAACGGCGACGTGCCGCTCCCGATTTACGTCGATCCGGAGACCGGCGACCGGCGCACGTTCGACGCGCGCTCGCGGGTGCGCGTCGTCTACGACCGCGAGGCGCGGCTGCGCGAGATCACCACGCGCGGCCGCGACGGCGTCTACGTGCGGCTGACGGTGCTACCCGAGCCGGCGCGGCGGCACGGCGGCGGCCACGAGGCACTTGGCGACGTCGCCGACGAGGAACGGGACGACGCCCACGGCGATCGACTTGCCGAGGTCGTGGAAGAAGAACGCGTTCAGCCACAGGACCCCGGTGACGAAGACGAGCGCCGTGCCGAGGAAGATCGCGGCGAAGCGCAGCGGGTAGCTGCGGTCGAGCCCTAGCGCGTACAGCGTTCCGATCGCGTAGGCGGCGATCGGAAAACCGATCAGGTAGCCGCCGGTCGTCGCGGTCGGCCCGACGAAGCGCGCGAGCCCGCCGAGGTGTCCTTGGAAGACGGGGAGCCCGGCGATCCCTTCGGCGAGGTACGCCAGGACGGCGAGCGTGCCGAGCTCGCGCCCGAGCAGCGCGATCAGGATCGGGATCGCCAGCGTCTGCAGCGTGATCGGCACGCCCCAGAACGGGTTGGCGGGGACCGCGACCTGCGCGGAGAGATACATCAGCGCCGAGCCCGCCAGCACGAGCGCGGCGCGGCGCGCGAAGACGGCGAGGGGCGAAAAAGGACGCGCGGAGACCATGTTCGCGTGATATACTCGCTCGCGTTGTGAACTCCCGGGAGCCCTCGACGCCGGCGCTCGACCAGACGCGCGCGCCGTACTTCCAGGTCCTGCTCGACTACGTCGACGCGGGCGTGATCCCGTTTCACACGCCGGGGCACAAGCAAGGGATCGGGATGGAGCGCGCCTTCCGCGACTTCGTCGGCGACAACGTGCTCGCGATCGACCTCACGCAGATTCGCGGGCTCGACGACCTGCTGCAGCCCGAAGAGGCGCTGGTCGAAGCGCAGGAGCTCGCGGCGGAGTGCTACGGCGCGGAGCAGTCGTTCTTTCTGATCAACGGCTCGACCAGCGGCAACCAGTGCATGATGATGGCTGCGCTCAACCCGGGCGACAAGCTGGCGATCCCGCGCAACTCGCACAAGAGCGCGATGGGCGGCTTGATCATGTCGGGCGCGACGCCGGTGTGGATGCAGCCGGAAGTCGACGAGTCGCTGCACATGGACCACACCGTCACGCCGGAGACGGTGCGCGCGACGCTCGAGCGCGAGCCGGACGTCAAGGCGGTCTACATCGTCTCGCCGACGTACTACGGCGTCGCCGCGGATCTCGCCGGGATCGTCGCGGTCGCGCACGAGCGCAACGTTCCGGTGCTGGTCGACGAAGCCTGGGGCCCGCACTTCCACTTCCATCCGGCGCTCCCGCTCTCGGCGATGCAAGCCGGCGCCGACATGTGCATCAACTCGACCCACAAGATGCTCGGCTCGATGTCGCAGACGGCGATGCTGCACGTGCAGGGAAACCGCGTGAAGCTCGACCGTTTGAAAGCGGTCTACAAGCTGTTCCTCTCGACCTCGCCGAACTTGGTGCTCGTCGCCTCGCTCGACGTCGCGCGGCGGCAGATGGCGCTCGAAGGGCCGGCGCTTCTCTCGCGCACGATCGAGATCGCCAACGACGCGCGCGCGCGCTTGAACGAGATCCCGCGCGTGTACTGCTTCGGCGAGGAGCTCGAAGGCAAGCCCGGCGTCTTCGACATCGACCCGACGAAGATCACCGTGACGGTGAAGAACCTCGGCTACACGGGTTACGAAGCCGAAGAGATCCTGCGCCGCCGCTACAACGTGCAAGTCGAGTTGGCGGACCTCTTCAACGTCGTCGCGCTGTACACGATCGGCACGACCACCGAAGCATCCGACACGCTGATCCACGGCGTCCGCGAATTGGCGCGCGAAGACCGCCCGGTCGACATTTTCTCGCCGTCCGGCGTCCTCGAGCGGCGGATGAGCACCGGCACCTACAAGCTTCCGACGATCCCGCCGATCCGGCTCCTTCCGCGCGACGCCTTCCTCGCGCCGACCGAGTTCATCCCGTTCAAGCTCTCCGCCGGCCGCATCTGTTCCGAGGTGATCACGCCGTACCCGCCCGGAATCCCCGTGATCTCCCCCGGCGAAGAGATCACCCCTGAGATCATCGACTACCTCACGCTGGAGAAGAAAGCCGGCGTGAAGATGCAAGGCCCGTACGACGACGACCTGAAGTTCATTCGCGTGGTGCGATGACGCGCGAAGAGCTGCGCGGCTTCGACGGCGCGTGCGTCGCGGTGCTGTTCGTCCTCGTCGACGAAGCCGATGAAGCGTGGTTTCGCACGCTGCAGCTCGACTGGCACGACGACGGTTTGTGGCTCAGCGACGAGCAAGGCGGCTGGCGCCTCGACGAGTCGCAGTTCGAGCGCGTCCGCTTCGTCGACGACGAGCTGCGGCAAGCGATGGGAGACTACGTCGAAGGCGCGCAGCTCTTCTTGGCGCTCGACGTCTCCAACGCGCCGAACGGTCTCGACGGAATGACGATGACGGGTCTGCGGATCCCGCGCCCCGATGCCGCAGACGGCGAGGGTGGTCACCCGATCGGGTGACGCGGTTGCGGTGCCGCTTCGAGGGCTGCAGCTATGTCGAGTCCTTGGTGGCGGACGGCGAGGTCGACGTCGTAGGCGACCAGGAACGTGATGCTCAGCGCCTCGATCAGCGTCGTCGATGCGGGAGCGATGACGATCGCCACGACGTTGCGGAACTCCGGTGAGGGCACTTGGGCGAGTAGCGAGAACATCAGCGAGCCGCCGATGACCACGAGCATGAGCATGAGAGCGGCGAGCAGGGAATGCCACGGCCGACGGAACGCCGTCGCCGCGAGCGCCTTGAACAACGCCGCGTACGACGGTTTCGCGGCGCTGCCGATCTGCACGGTCGCCAGCTCGAACGCGAGGAAGAGCCACGCGCCCAAGACGAGTCCTATGACGCCTGCGATCGCGAGCGCGATCAGAATCGGAACGGTTCCCCTCCCGCCTCCCGACGTCGCGATCGCCGCGATGACGAAGACCGGTATCGCGAGCACGATGAAGATGGCGAGCCATACCAGCAGAGCGAGGACCTGCGTCACGATTTGCGCGCCGAAGCGCAGCACCGCCAGACGGTACGCGGCGCGCAGCGACATCGTCTGACCGGCGTAGCCGGCATATGCGATCGCCGCAGCCGCGGTGCGCGTAAGGGCGAAAAGGAGCAAGCCGGCGACCATGTTGAGACCGAACGACTTCCATTCGGCGGGCGTGAGCGTGGGCTTGTACCCGTCGAGCCACGCGAGCGTCTTCCATTGGAGGAGCGCGAGCGGGACGTATGTCAGCGCGATCGCGGCCACAAGCGGGCCGAAGCGGCGAACGAAAAGGGTTACGGCTCGGTCGAGTAGGTCGCCCAAACCCAGCGGGCGCAGCTCGGCGCTTGTCATCGCTGCGGGTTTCGGCGGCCACCGGCGCCTCTCCTGAGATGCATCGCCCGATCGGGTGATGCGGGGACGGCGCGCGAGGCGTAGCATTGGGACATGGCTATTGAAACGAGCGCGTTGGCGGCGCTCTCCAACGATGTGGCGGGGACCGTCGAGCGGGTTTCCGCGAGCGTCGTCGCGGTCGAGGCGCGTTCGCGCATCGGGTCGAGCGGGTTTTTCATTCGGCCCGACTTGATTCTTACGGCGGATCACGCGCTCGAGAGCGATGAGGTCGAGATCGTTCGGGCGGGCGGCGAGAGCGAGCGCGCGGCGATCGTCGGGCGCGATCCGTCGACCGATCTGGCGCTGCTGCGAACCATGAAGGCGGGCACGCCGCTGGAGTTTTCCGGCGACGACGCGTTGCGCGTCGGGGCGATCGTGCTCGCGGTGGCGCGGGACGACGACGGCGATCTTGCGGCGACGATGGGCGTGATCAGCGCGGTCGGGGCGGCGTGGCGGACGTGGCAGGGCGGCGAGATCGACCGCTTCGTGCGGCCGGATCTTTCGCTGTATCCGCGCTTCTCCGGAAGCCCGCTGATCGACGTCACCGGACGCGTGATCGGGTTGAATACGGGCGGGCTCTCGCGGCGGCAGTCGCTGACGGTGCCCGCATCGACGATTCAGCGCGTCGTCGAGACGTTGCTGACGCGCGGCGGTCGAATTCCGCGCGGTTATCTCGGCGTCGCGCTGCACGGCGTCGACGGCGGTGCGATCGTGCTCGGCGTCGCGGCGGGGAGTCCGGCGGAGCGCGGCGGCGTGATCGTCGGCGACGTCATCACCGCGATCGGCGGCAAGAAGACCGAGGACGCGGAAGAGGTGCACGCACAGCTCGGCACGTCGAGCGTCGGTACGCAGTTAGCGATCGACGTGCTGCGCGGCGGTACGCCGAAACACCTGAACGTCACCGTCGGCGAACGGCCGGAGCACGACTAAGATGGAAGCGACGATCGAACGCGATCTCGAGACGCTTGCGGAGCAATTGCGCGCGAGCACGGTCGCGGTTCGCGTCGGGCGCGGCGGAGCGGGTTCCGGTGTGATCTGGGCGAGCGACGGCGCGATCGTCACCAACGCGCACGTCGCCAGCGGGCCGCAAGCCGAGGTCGTGTTGAACGACGGCCGGCGGTTTCCAGCGCGGATCGAGCGACGCGATCCGCGGCGCGATCTCGCGCTGTTGCGGATCGACGCGACCGGGCTGCCGGCGGCGACCGTCCGCGATCCGGCCGACCTTCGGGTCGGAGAAGTGCTGGTCGCGGTCGGACATCCGCTGGGGATACCGAATGCTCTGACGATGGGGATCGCGCACGCTGCCGTCACCGGAACCTCGCGCCGCTTCGTGCAGGCCGACCTGCGCCTCGCGCCGGGCAACTCGGGTGGGCCGCTGGCCGACGTGCAGGGCCGCGTCGTCGGGATCAACAGCATGGTCGTCGCCGGCGGGCTCGCACTCGCGGTGCCGTCCGACGACGTGCGGCGCTTCGCCGGCGCGCGCGGAGAGCCGGCGCTGCTCGGCGTGCACCTCGCGCCGGTGCGGCTCCGCAACGGCCGCGACGCGCTGCTGGTCGTCGGCATCGAGCCGAACGGCCGCGGACACCGCGCGGGCCTGATCGTCGGCGACGTCCTGCTGGCGCGCGACGCGGAGCGGCTGCGCTACGCGAGCTCGCTCGACGTGGTCCGCGGCGGCGTTGCGATCAGCGTGCCGATCCCACGCGACGCGGAGAGCGCGCGCGCTGCCTGACCGCGTGCGCGTCGCGATCGACGCCGACACGTCGTCGAGCGAGCGGCTTGTGCGAACGCTCGGCGACGCTGTGGAGATCGTTCCGCGCGACGCCGCCGAGCTGATCGTGCGCGACGCAGCGAGCGCGGGCGACGTGTTCGCCGCGATCGCGGAGGGCTTCACGGTTTCGACGATCGTGCTGGTCGAAGATCCGCACGCCGACGTCGCGCTCGCGGCGTTACGTGCCGGCGCTTCGGCAGTCCTCGCGCGCCAAAGCGACGCGCAGGAGCTGCTCGCGGCCTTCGGCGCCGTGCGCGCGGGGTTGGTCGTCCTGGACGCCGCGGTGCGCGACTCGCTCGCGCCTGCGGCATCCGCCGTTCGTACCGCGGCGCCCGTCGAGCCGCTGACCGAACGCGAGCGCCAAGTGCTCGCCATGCTCGCCGACGGGATCTCGAACCGTCGCATCGCCGAGCGTCTGGCGATCAGCGAGAACACGGTGAAGGCGCACGTCGCCGCGATCTTCGCGAAGCTCGGCGCGACGACGCGAACCGAAGCGGTCACGCTTGGCGTGCGCTTCGGCCTGGTGATGCTCTAGCGAGCTACGCGCCCTTCCACAACCCTTGCGACGGAATGCGCAGCGCGCGGTTGAATTTGCTGGACGCGTTCTCCCAGGCGATGATCTCGGTCAGCTCGACGATGGCATCGTCGTCGAAAACGGCACGAACCTCCGCGAAAAGCTCGTCGTCGACGTCGCGGTCGGAGAGCGTGATCGCATCGGCGTAGCGCAGGGCTAAGCGCTCGCGCTCGTCGTAGAGCGCGCTTTCGGCGTAGGCGTCGATCGCGCGCAGCTTTTCATCCGAAATTCCCAGGCCGCTGCCGACCGCAGCGTTGATATCGGCTCAAAACTCGCAGCCGTTGAGCCGCGCGACGCGGCGGTTGAGCAGCGCGTGCAGCGCCGGCTCGATCAGCCCGGAGCCCGCGAGCGCCGCCCACATCCCGCGCGCCGCCTTGAAGATCGCCGGGCGCCGTGCGTAGATGAGATGGTTGAGCAGCGGCGCACCCCAGTACCGCGCCTGCCCTTCGAGCACGCGTTGCGCGTACGGGTCGGCGTTTTGCGGGTCCGCATCGGGGATTCTCGCCATCGTGGGTCAGTGCGGCGGCGAGGGCGAAGGGCCCTCCGATGCTCCCCGACGTGCTCTCGCTCGACCGGCTCGCCGTCCCCGTCATCGGCGCGCCGCTGTTCATCATCTCGCAACCGGAGCTGGTGATCGCGCAGTGCAAGGCCGGCGTGATCGGCGGTTTTCCGTCGCTGAACGCGCGCCCCGAGCCGGTGCTCGAAGAATGGCTCGAGCGGATCGAGCGCGAGCTCGCCGAGTACGACGCCGCGCATCCGGAACGGCCGTCGGCCCCGTTCGCGGTGAACCTGATCGTGCACAAGTCGAACCCGCGTTTGATGCACGATCTCGAAGTCTGCGTGAAGCACAAGGTGAAGATCGTCATCACCTCGCTCGGCGCGCGGCCCGAGGTGAACGAAGCGATCCACTCGTACGGCGGCGTCGTGCTGCACGACATCATCAACGTCGCGTTCGCGCGCAAGGCGATCGAAAAGGGTGCAGACGGACTGATCGCCGTCGCCGCCGGCGCCGGCGGACACGCCGGGACGTGGTCGCCGTTTGCGCTCGTTCAGGAGATCCGCGCCTGGTTCGACGGCCCGCTCGCGCTCTCGGGCGCGATCGCCAACGGGCGTTCGGTCCTTGCCGCGCGCGCGATGGGTGCCGACTTCGCGTACGTCGGCTCGGCGTTCATCGCGACGCGCGAGGCGCGCGCGAGCGAGGAGTACAAGGAGACGATCGTCGCATCGAGCGCGCACGACATCGTCTACACCAACCTCTTCACCGGCGTGCACGGCAACTATCTGCGCGCGTCGATCGAACGCGCCGGTCTCGATCCCGAGAACCTCCCCGAAAGCGATCCCTCGAAGATGAGCTTCGCTTCGGAGAAGACGAAGGCGTGGCGGGACATCTGGGGCTCGGGGCAGGGAATCGGCGCGGTCTCGCACGTCCCGCCGGCCGCCGAGCTCGTCGCGCGGCTCGCGCGCGAGTACGCCGAGGCGCT
>DASZGA010000419.1:0-15835 GCA_035939295.1 Candidatus Elarobacter sp.
GAACGCGCCGTACGCGGCGTTCGCGCGCGCGGCCGGCTTCGACGCGACGCATCTGCCGGAGCGGATCGAAGATATCCCCGCCGTTCCGGCGGCGGCATTTAAGGAAGCACGGCTGGCGACGTTTCCGCCGGCCGAGACGGCGGTGTGGTTCGAGACGAGCGGGACGACGCGCGGCCGCGGCGGGCGGCACGAGCTTCCGACGACGCGGCTGTACGAAGCGGCGCTGCTCGCGTCGTTCGACCGCATGATCCTCGCCGGCGCGCAGCTGCGGTACTTGAACCTGGTCCCCGATCCGCGCGAAAATCCGCATAGCTCGCTCGGGTTCATGATGGCGACCGTCGCGCGCGAACGCGGCGACGGCGCGGACGAGTGGTATTTGCACGACGACTCGCTTGACGTCGACGGCTTCCTGCGCGACGCGCGCCGCGCGCGCGACGAAGGTGTCGCGGTATGCGTCGCGACGACGGCGTTCGCGCTCGTCGCTTTGCTCGACGCGCTGGCCGAGCGCGGCACCGACCTCGCGTTGCCGCCGGGTTCGCGGATCATGGAGACCGGCGGTTTCAAAGGCCGTAGCCGCATCGTCGAGCGCACATGGCTCTACGCCGAAGCGTCGGCGCGGCTCCGCGTTTCGGTCGAGTCGATCGTAGCCGAGTACGGGATGACCGAGCTCTCTTCGCAATATTATGATTCATTTGAATCGCGCGCGCGGATCGAGCCGCGGGTGAAGGTCGCGCCGCCCTGGCTGCGACCGATCGTCGTCGACGGCGAGGGCCGTCCGCTGCCGAGCGGGATCGTCGGCGCGATCCGTCACGTCGATCTCGCCAATCGCGGCTCGGTGATCGCGATCGAGACCGAGGACTTGGGCGCGCTGGTCGACGGCGGGCTCGTTCTGCTCGGCCGCGAGCAAGGCGCGGAGTTGCGCGGCTGCTCGCTCGATGCGGAGACCTTGCTCGCCCGCCGTGGCTGAATCGCCCAGCGTTGACGATGGAGCGCGCGGAGCGCTGCGCGCGCTCCCTGCGCGGCAGATCGTTGCGCACGTCGCCGATGCGGCGGAGCGCTGGACGGACGCGGACTTTCCGCCGCGCGTACGCGCGACGGCAGCGATCGAGGCGCGCCTCGGCTACACCACGCCGGTCGTCGACTACGCGCTCGACCGGCTCTTCCTCGGGATCACCCGCGAGACGCTGGAAGCGGCGATCGCTTCGGAACTCGGCAGTATCGACGCGCTCGACGGTGTCGTGGAACGAAACGGCGCGCCGGCGGCGTGGGCGCGCGGGGCCGATCGCGTCGCAATCGTCTCGAGCGACACGACGATCGGCGTCGCGCTGGTCCCAGCGGTGTTCGCGCTGTGTGCGAAGTGCGACGTCGTCGTGAAGGATCGTGCCGACGCGCTGGTCGCGTCGTTCTTTGCCTCGCTCGCCGAGGAGCATCCCGCGTTTGCGCACGCGGCCCAAGCGCGCGCGTGGACGGGCGGCGACGATGCCGCCGAAGCGAGGCTCCTCGCGCAAGCGGACGTGGTCGTCGCGTTCGGCCGCGACGAAGCGCTGCGCGCGATCCGCGAACGGTGCAGAATCGAGACGCGCTTCGTCCCGTTCGGGCACCGCGCGAGCATCGGCCGGCTGACACGTGACGACCTGGTGCATTTCGACGGCGCGCTCGCGAACAACGTCGCACGCGACGCGCTGCTGTACGACGGCGAAGGATGCCTTTCGCTGCACGCGTTGTTCGTCGAAGCCGAAGGCGAGGAGCTCGAGCGCGTCGGCGCGACGCTCGCCGCGGCGTGCGAGCGCGTCGCGATCGAATTTCCCGGCGGCACGCGCACGCCCCAGCGCGTCGCGCACGTCGCGGCGTATCGCAACTTGGCGGCGTTCCGTTCGGCCGGTGGACGCGGTGCCGTCTTCCGCGCGGCCGACGCAACGCTCGTCGTTGATCCCCCGAGCACGGAACCGCCGCCGTTCCTGCCGCGCGTCTTGCCGGTGATATCGGTCGCCGGCGACGACGCCGTCGTAGCGTACGTCGCCGCGCACGCGCTGCCGGTTCAGGCGCTCGGCGTGACCGGCGGCCTCGACGATGTCGCGTTCGGCGTCACCAGCGCAGCCGCTGAACGCGCGCTCACGCTCGCGGCACAAATTGGTGCCGTGCGGGTGGCGCCGTTCGGGACCCTGCAAGCGCCGCCGGTCGCCGGACATCACGGCGGCGCACCGCGGATCGCCGATTTCGTGCGCTGGATCGACGTCGCATGACGTCGCGACGTGACGATTTCGAATCCATCGTCACTGCGATCCCCGGCCCCCGCTCGCGCGAGCTTGCGGCGCAGTTAGCGCGGTACGAAGCGCCGGGCGTGACGTATCTCGGCAGCGACTATCCCGTGTTCTGGGAGAGCGCGTCCGGCGCGCTCGTCACCGACGTCGACGGAAACCGCTATCTCGATCTCACCTCGGCGTTCGGCGTGGCGGCGAGCGGCCACACGAACCCGTACGTCGCCGGCGCGATCGCGGATCAAGCGCAGCGGCTGATCCACGGCATGGGCGACGTCCATCCGACCGAAGTGCGCGTGCGGCTCCTCGAACGGCTCGCCGATCTCGCGCCGGGCGACCTATGCAAGTCGTACCTCGCGACGTCGGGTGCCGAAGCGGTCGAGTTCGCGCTGAAGACCGCGCTGCTCGCGACCGGGAAGCCGCGTTTCCTCGCGTTCCTCGGCGCGTACCATGGGCTCTCGCTCGGCGCGCTCGAGGTCGCCGGGATCGACAAATTTCGAGCGCCGTTCGCACCGCTCGTCGCCGACCGCGCGACGTTCTTGCCGTATCCCGGCGCGGAAACGACCGCCGAGTCTGCGCTCGGCGCGGTTCGCGAGGCGCTTGCGCGCGAGCCGGAGATCGGCGCGGTGATCGCCGAACCGGTGCAAGGGCGCGGCGGCGTCATCGTCCCGCCGCAACGCTGGCTGCGCGGACTTCGAGCGATTTGCGACGAGCGCGGGCTGCTGCTGATCCTCGACGAGATCTACACCGGCTTCGGCCGCACCGGAACGATGTTCGCCTGCGAGCGCGAAGCCGTCGTCCCCGATCTGCTTTGCGTCGGGAAAGCGCTGGCCGGCGGCGTCCCGCTCTCGGCGACGCTCGGGACGGCGCGCGCGATGGACGCCTGGCCGCCCAGCGCCGGCGAAGCGCTGCACACCTCAACCTTTCTCGGGAACCCGCTGGCGTGCGCGGCGGCGCTCGCGAACCTCGACGAGCTCGCGCGGCTCGGCGTCCTCGAACGCGTCCGCGCGCGCGAAAGAACGCTCGGCGAACGGCTGGGACGCCTGCGTTCATCGAAGTCGGTGAGAGACGTGCGCGGGCTCGGTTTCCTGTGGGCCGTCGAGTTCGCGGACGCCGCGTTCGCGAACCGGATCGTCGTGCGTGCGCTCGCCCGCGGGTTGATCCTGCTGCAGTCGGGAACGACCGGAACCTCGGTCACGCTCGCGCCGCCGCTCGTCGTCGAAGATGTGCAGCTCGCGCGCGCGCTCGAGTTGTTCGAAGACACCGTCCATCAGACGGAGGAGGCGGGATGAGCGCGCTACGGGTCGGGATCGTCGGAAGCGGATTCGGCGGCAAGGTACACGCGCCGGCGTTCGCGCTGCACCCGCGCTTCGAGGTCGTCGCGATCGTCTCACCCACGAACGCCGAGCGCGTCGCGCGCGAACGAAAGATCCCGCACGCGTTTCGTTCGGTCGACGAGATGCTGGCCGGCGTCGAGGTCGACGTCGTCTCGGTCGCCTCGCCCCCGTTCGACCATCACCCCTCCGTGATGGCCGCGCTCGGCGCCGGTAAGCACGTGCTGTGCGAGAAGCCGCTGGCGCTTACTCTCGCCGAAGCCGACGAGATGGTCGCCGCCGGCGGGCGCGCCGGCACGGCCAATGCGATCGCGTTCGAGTTCCGCTACGTGCCGGCGGTCATCGCGATGAAGGAGCTGATCGACAACCTGCACGTCGGCGCGCTGCGCGAGCTCGAGGTCGCGCGCTTGAGCCGCGAGCTCCTCGAGCGCAACACGCACCGGCCGCGCGGCTGGTGGTTCTCTCGCGCCAAAGGCGGCGGCGTCGCGAACGCCTACATGCCGCACTACTTCGACTTGGCGAACTTCCTCTCGGGGCGCACACCGCACGCGACGATCGGGTTGATGCGCACGGCGAACCCGCGCCGCGTCGACGAGCTCGGACCGTTCGAGACCGACGTCGCCGACGGAGCGTTCGCGTACGTCGACTACGGCGACGGGCTGGTCGCGCGCGTCAGCGCCGACCTCACCACCGTCGTCCAGTCGACGACGGTCGCAGTCCACGGCGAGACCCGCAGCGCCGTCGCCAGCGGCCCCGACCTCAACGAGCTCAACCTCTTCACGCTCGAAGAGGAAGATCAGGACGTTCTCGAAATCGCCGCCTCACCGTACGAGAAGTATGCGACCGTCCACGGCAACCTGCCGTTCTTTCTCCCGCTCCTCGACGCGTTCGCGGAACGAATCGACCTCGGCACGCCGGGCGTCCCTACGTTCGTGGACGGACTGGTCGTGCAGAGATCGCTGGATGCGATCGGTTACGGCAGGACGTAGCTTCCGGTCACCTGCGTCAGCTTGATCGTGCCGATCGCGCAAACCGAGGTGACGTTGCACGTCGCGGCCGACGTACCGATCCAATCACCAGCGTCGATCACGCCGTCGGCGTTGGCGTCGTACCACACCGCGACCTTGAAGTTCGTTGCGTCGGCCGGGCGCACGTCAGCGATGCGGAACGTGCCGTCGGCCGCGACCGGAACGCCTACCGGGAAGTCGTAGTCGACGATCGTCGGCCGGTTCCCGCCGCCCGTGTACGCGAAGGCGATCATCTGTGTCGCCGAGCGCGTGATCGCATGCGGACCGGTGTAGGTCGCGCCGGGATCCTGGACCAGCGCCGCGATTGCGCGATAGATGTTGAGGCGGCCGTGACCTTGGTTCGGATCGTTGATGTTGTCGGCAGTCTGCTCGATCAGCTGTTTCACTTGCGCCGGCGTGAGGACGTGGTGTCCGCCGGCCGCCGCGTACAGCAGCGCCGCCGCCGCGGAGACTTGCGGCGTCGCTTGTGAGGTGCCGTTGAAGAGCGCGGTACAGTTCGTCGGAATGTGCGGCAGCGTGTCGTGCTCGTACTGGCACGGCGACGAAGCTTGGGTCGAGTAGTAGTTCCAAATCCAGTGCAGAATATCCGGATCGGTACCGGTGGCGTTCGCATCGCCGCCCGGCGCGACGACGGAGAGATTCACGCCGCTCTGCGAGTACGGCGCGACGTACTCCGTAGCGACGCTGTAGTTTCCGGTGTTGCTGTCCTTGAGTGCCGATGCGCCGACGGCGATCACGTTCGCGTAACCGGCGGGGTAGTCCAGGTTGTGATGCTTATACGGGATCGGCGGGGGGCCCGTGCCCGGGATTGTATCGCCGTTCGCGTCTGTCCCGTCGGCGTTGTTGCCGGCGGCGGCGACGACCGTCGTGTTGGCGGCGATCGCTGCTTGAATCGCCTCGTACTCACCCTCGTCGTAGCCGCCGTTCCAACTGCTGGCGCTGGTGAACTGGTTGTCGTTAAAGCTCTCTTCCGCACCGAGGCTCAGGTTTATAACGTCGGCGCCGTGCGTAACGGCATCGCCGATCGCGATCGCCTCGTCGGAACCTGAAGCAAAGCCGGTCGCAGGATCGAAGATCGAGATCGCGATCAGCTTCGCCGACCATCCGCCGCCGGCGAAGTTGCGGTTCCCCGAGCCGAACGCCCCGCCGTTGTTCGCGACGGCGTCGGCGATCGAGGCGACGTTCGTTCCGTGTCCGTCCTTGTCGATCTCTGACGTGGAAGACTTCCCGCTGAGCACGGTCTCGGAGAAGATCACGTTCTGCGAGATGTCGGTGTTCGTCAGGTCGACGCCCGTGTCGATGACGGCGATCGTCGCGCTCGCACCCTTCGTGTACGACCACGCGAACGGGAACCCGTCGGCGATCAGATACCACTCGTCGGGGAGCTGGAAGTCCGCATCGTTCGGTGTGGTGGCGCTCTTGGAAAGCGTGTAGCGCTTGTGGACCGCAAACGTCGCGGCGACGTCCGGCCGCGCTTCGAGCTGCTTTGCGTAGTCCTGCGCCGTGGTTCCGGCCGGCACGTTAACAACGGTTAACGGATCGGAATTGGTCGTACTAAGCTCGCGGCCGCGCGTCCCGAGCCCGCGAATCGCGTCATCGACGGTACGCCGATTCGCCTGCAGTGCCGAAGCACGGAAGCGTACGTAGATACGGTCCGACATGATTCCCGACGGCGCGTGCTTGTTCACCGGCCGCGCGAGCTCGTGCACGGCGCGCAGCGCAGGGCCGTCCGTCATCGACAATGTCGAGCGCCGCATCGAGGCAGGCAGCAGCGAGACGTCGGCCTTTCCGACCGAGTCCGAGTTGCGGTTGTAGTAGACTTGGTGCGGCCCGTCGTGGACCTGCTGGACCGTGACGATGAACTGCCCGTTCGCTGAGGGCGTGTTGAAGCGGTACTGCAAGTTCGTCGACGAGTCGGGGAGCGGGTCGTTCGCCGGCGTCGTCAACGTCGTGTTGTACTGCGTCGTCTGACCCGACGGGTCGAAGCGCTGGACCGTGATCCCGCTCGGATCGGAGCTGAGCGCGTACACGCTCGGGCAACCCCAAGCCGCCGCCGAGGCTTTCGGACACTGACCGCCACCGTGACCCCCGCCCTCAGAGTAGAACCCCAGCGGGTTGACGTTTTCCGTTCCAGGCGCCAGTGACGGCGCAGCCGTCGGCGGCGCGGCCTTACCGCCGATGCGGGTGCAGCCGCCGAGCAGCAGCGCCGCCGCCAGCGAGAGGACGATGGGACGGAAGAACGGGCGGTGAGTCATGCGCATCGCTTTCTGATGTTAGGGAACGCCGGTTGCTGCCTGAACGTCGCGCTCGAGCCTACGCCAAATCAAGCTCAGTGCCGCCACGGTCGCTCGTTCTCGAATGTCGGCACGGTCGCCGGGAAAGGTGAGCCGCCGTGTCTCGATCTCACCGTCTCCCAATGCGAGCGCGAACCACACGAGCCCGACAGGTTTCTCCGCCGTTCCACCGTCCGGACCGGCAATCCCCGTGGTCGAGATCGCAACTTCGGTGCCCAAAGAGCGCCGAGCGCCGCGCGCCATCGCGACTGCCGTCTCCTCGCTGACCGCGCCGGCGCTCGCGAGCGTCGACTCGGGGACGCCGAGCAACGAAATCTTGACATCGTTCGAGTACGCAACGATCCCGCCGCGGAACACCGCCGATGCGCCGCTGACGCTTACGAGCTCGTCGGCGATCCCGCCGCCGGTGCACGACTCCGCTGTCCCAAGGGTCATGCCGCGTTCGGCGAGCGCTCGCACGATCGCTCCGGGAAGCGTCGTCTCGTCGTCGCCGTAGTAGCCGCTCCCGATCCGCCGCCGCAGCTCGGCGGCGACCGGCTGGATCATCGCCTCCGCCTGCTCGCGGCTCTGCGCCTTCGCCATGATCTTCACGTCGACACGAAAGCCGTGCGCGAGCACCGCGATCTTCGGGTTCTCGAGAGTGCGAAAGAGATCTTCGATCTTCGCGTCGAGCTGCGACTCGCCGATCCCGACGGTGTGCAGCGTCTTCGTGTAGATCGCTTCGCGCAGGCCGAACCGCCGCACAAGCCACGGGACCAACTTCTCTTGCAGCATCGGTTTCATCTCGCGCGGCACGCCGGGCATGCACGCGACGAACTTCCCGTCGTCGCGCAACGCGATGAAACCGGGCGCAGTGCCGTGCGGATTGTCCAGCACGACGCAGCCTTCGGGGAGATACGCCTGCTGCCGGTTGTTGCCGGTCATCTCGCGGCCGAACGACTTGAAGCGCTCCTCGATCGCGCGCAGCGACGGTTCGTGCAGCACCAGCTTCTTGCCCACCGCGCGCGCGACCGCGTCTTTGGTGAGATCGTCAACGGTGGGGCCGAGCCCGCCGGTCGTCACCGCGCCGCCGGCGCGCTCGAGGACGCCTTCGAGCATCGCGTAGAGGCGGTCGGCGTTGTCGCCGACGGAGTGTTTCGCGTAGACGTCGACGCCGTGGTCGGCGAGGTTGCGCGCGATGTACGGCGCGTTGGTGTCGATCAGGTGCCCGAGCAGAATCTCGGTCCCGACGGTAACGATCTCGACCGAAGCCACTACCCCCACGCCCCTTTGGGTGCGACGACGGCGAACGCGCGCCACCACGAGACGCCGATCCAGATCCGATCGCGCCGGTCGATCACGAGGCTGTCGGCGTACTGCATCGGGAGGATCCGCGTCTCGACGCGACCGCGCGCATCGATCGTCGCGATCGCGGGATGCTGGCGGTCGCCCATCGACCCCAGAACGTACGTCGTCCCGTGGCGGTCCGCCGCGATCGACATCGGGTAGAACGGTAGCCGCACGTGCGTCCGGTTGCCGCCGCGGCCGATCCGAACGAGCTCGCCGTCGCGTGCGATCCACAAAGAGTCGCGCACCGTGACCATCCCGACGGAACCGTTGCAGCCGAAGCGTTGCATGTCGACGACCACGAAGCGGCGCAGATGCGTGACGGTGCACGCGTCGTCGGTGAGGTAGACGTCGTCGCCGAAGACCTTCACTCCGCGCACCACGGCAAGACCGGAGATCCGCCGCAGCACGGTCCGTCCGGCCGCATCGCGATAGCCGAGACCGCGCGCGTAGCCGTAGGCGAACCACAAGCTTCCGTTCGGAAGCCGGACCGAGTGGGTGAGGATATGGTAGTCAGACGCATAGGGGTCACGATCGTCGCGCCACGACGGGCGCGGGAGCTTGGAGCGCTCGGCCTCGCGTTCGCAGATCACGCCGGGTACCCACATCGAAGCGTCGACCGTTCCGAACGGGCACGACGCAGGCGTTGGGATCCGTTCATATCGCCCGTTCGCGTCCAAGACGCGGTACAACGTCCCTTTCCCGCGCAGATAGATGTAACCGTCGCGGCCGGGGATGACCGCGAGATACGGCTCCGCGCCCATCTCGTTGCCGCGGAACGCGATCGCGCGCACCTCACGCCCCGGGAAGGTTCCCCAGTGCTTGATCGGTCCGGCATCCGCGCGCTGCGCCGAGGAGAGCAGCAGCGCGAGAACGGGGGCGACGGCGAGCGCGGCCCGGATGCGGTTCATGTGCTCAAGACTCCGTTTTTCCGGCAACCTGCGGTCGCGCCGCCGCCAGCTCGTCCTCGAACCATTGCGGGTACGACGCCTGCACCTCGACGTCGAAACCGTTCGTTGCGTCGATCATCGCGCGGCGGCGCGCCTTCGCGTCGCCGGCGAGCCGCGTGCGGTTGCGGCGCTTCTGCGTCGCGAGGCAGTCGACGAAACGCACGAACTTCGCGTCGAGAACGCGCTGCAGCGCTTCCTTGAGGATCTTGCCGACGCGTGGCGCGACGCCGCCGGTCGAGATCCCGATCCGCACGGGGCCTGCCTTCACGATCGCTTGCATCGCAACGAAACCGTAGCGCGGCTGGTCGATCGTGCACAGCAGAAACTTGTGCTCGTCGGCGAGCGCGCGCAGCCGTGCCGAGAGCGTCTCGTTCTGCGGGGTGGAGATGACGAAGAACGCGCCGCTCACATCCTCGTCGCGCAGTGACGAGGGGTCGGTGATCCAGCGAACGTCGGCGTCGACCTCGCGAAGCGCGGCGACTTTCTCGATCGCTTCACGGTCCTCGCGTTCGCCGATCACGACGCACGGCCGCCCGACCAAATTCAAGCTGACCGGAAAGAACCCGTGCGGCGGCAGCGGATCGTCGACGCGCGGCGGCTCCGGCGAGGTTTGCACCCTCAGAAGTCCACCGGGCGCAGGTAGAACTCGTTGATCGCGGTCCCGGAGACGAGCGCGGTCGTCGGGAGGTGGCGCTTCCAGTGCGTCGCGTCGACGCGCTTGCGCACCAGGTGCACCTCGGCCGGATCGAACCCGCGCGCGACGATCGCCGGATCCTTGTAGCCGAACAGGATCAGATTCAGGATGCGGTCGGCGCGCGCGTACGTGATCCCGAGATCGCTCTCGTCGGTTTGGTTCGCTTCGAGGTCGGCGCTCGGCGGCTTGTCGACGACCTCGTTGGGGACGCCGAGATGGCGCGCCAGCGCCCACACCTGCGTCTTGAACAGATCGCCGATCGGGTTGACGGGCGGCGTGTCGTCGGCATGCCAGGTGAAGTAGCCCATCAATCGTTCCGTCTTGTTGCCGGTCCCGACCGGAAGCGCGTTGCGGCGCGCCGACTGGTCGAACAGGACCAGCATTCGCATCCGCGCCATCACGTTGCCCTTGCGGCGTGCGTCGGCGTCGTTCGCGTGCGCGAGGTAGCCGTCGACGGCGTCGCTGATCTCGATCGTCTCGCAGTTGATGCCCAGCGCATCGACGACCCGCTGCGCGTCGCTGAGCGAGCTCGGGCTCGAGGTCTTGTACGGCATGCGGATCGCGTACACGTTCTCGGGGCCGAGCGCACGGGCGCACAAGTACGCGACCAGCGCGCTGTCGATCCCGCCCGAGAGCCCGAGGATCGCTTTCCCGATCCCGCGCCGCTCGATCATCTCGTCACGCAGAAACGCTTCGAGCCAGCTCGCCGTCAGCTCCGGGTCGATCGCCAGCGACGGCTCGTCGAGCCGCGCTTCGATCACCGGGAGCGTTGTCTGCACGGTCACGCGCGTTCCTCGATGCGGTGCGTCACCGGGATCTCGTCGTCGAGCCAGAGATCGGGAAGCACCGCTGAGAGATCGCCGAGCAGCGGTATCGTCGCGCGCGCGAGATCGACTTCGTCGGGATCGAGCCGCACCCGCACGATGCACGGGTCGAGCGGTCCGGCGGAAGCGAGCAGGTCGCCGCGCGGCGAGAAGGCGCAGGTGTTTCCCGACATCCCCTTCCCGCCTTCGAATCCGGTCAGCCCCGCGTATAGCACGTAGACGCCGTGTTCCGATGCGGCCGACGAAAGGATCGCTTTCCAGCGCGCGTTGCTCTCGAGCTCCCCGTCGCCGCACAAGCCGCGCCCCGGCGACGCGCTCGGCACGATCAGCAGCCGCGCGCCCTTGAGCGCGGCGACGGTCGGCATGATCGCGTGCCAGGCGTCTTCGCAGATCAGGATCGCAGCCGGACCGAACGCGCTTTCGAACGTCGAGAGCCGGCGGCCGCGCGTGAGAAAACGCTCTTCGTCGAAGACACCGTACGTCGGCAAGAACATCTTGCGGTGGACGTGGACGATCCGCGCGCGCTCGTCGCCGCCGCAGCGCAGGTACATCGCGCTGTTGTGAAACGTCCCGGCAACGTTCTCGTAGAACCCGATCACGACGTCGACCGCGCGCGTCGCGCCCGTCGCGCGCCACTCTTCGTCGACGGCACGTGCAAGCGCCGGCGCGTCGAGGGCGAGCTCGTACACCGCGCCTTCCAGGAAGTATCCGGTGAGCGCCGCTTCGGGGAAGACGATCAGCTCGGTCTCGGTCGGCGCGAGCTGTTCGAACACGCCGCGCATCGCCGTCAAGTTCGCGTCGACGTCCCCTTTGCGCGGCTTGAATTGAACCAGCGCCGCGTGCATGCTACTTCGCGACCGCGAGCGGCGGGACGTCACGCAGCCGCTCCGCGATCTCCTCGGCCGGATACGTCAGGATCTCTACGAGCGTCGGGTGCAGATGCGGGATGCGCGCGTAGTCTTGCACCGTCGCGCCGTACGCCATCGCGACGATGAGCGGTTCGATCAGATCGGAGGCGTCGGGGCCCAGGATCGCGGCGCCGAGGATTCGGCCGTCCTTCGGCGAGGCCATCATCTTCACGAACCCTTTGGTGCGCCCGAGCGCAACGGCCTTGCCGTGCTCTTCGAACGGATACGTCGCCTTGAGGTAGTCGATCCCCGCCGCCTCCAGCTCGCGCTCGGTCTCGCCGACGATCGCGACCTGCGGGTCGGTGAAGACGGTGTGCGTCTTCGAGATGCTGTAGTCGGCGCGCTCGTGCGCACCGGTCGCCGCGTTGCGGCCGGCGATCTCCCCCTGCTGGATCGCGACGTGCACGAGCAGATACTGTCCGGTGACGTCGCCGACGGCGTAGATGTCGGGATTCGAGGTGCGGAGGGTCTCGTCGACCTTGATTCCGGTGATCTCGTGGTGCTCGACGCCGGCGTTGTCGAGATCGAGCCCGCACGCATTTGGGACGCGGCCGAGCGCGTAGAAGATCTCGTGTGCCGCGGCTTCGCGCTCTTCGCCGTCCTGCTTGTAGTGAACGACCTTCATCCCGTCATCGCGCACGGTCACGGCGTGAACCGACGCGCCGGTCTCGACGCGGATTCCCTCTTCGCGGAAGTACTCGGTAAGCCCGTACCCGACGTCGTGATCCTCGCCGGAGAGCAAGTGCTTCGAGCGCAGCAAGATCGTCACCGGAACCCCGGCGCGGTGAAAGAACTGCCCGAGCTCGCTTCCGACGTAGCCGCCGCCGAGCACGATCATCGACTTCGGCGGCTCCTCGAGATCGAGCGCCGCGTCGCTGTCGATGAAGCCGGCTTCGGTGAGCCCGTGGACCGCCGCCGGCGCGACGCTGCTCCCGGTCGCGATGACGAAGCGGGGCGCGTACAGCACCTCGTCGCCGACGTGCAAGGTCGTCGGCGACTCGAACCGCGCCGAGCCGTGAAAGACGGGGAACGTCTCGATCCCGGCGATCCGGTAGTCGGCCCAGCCGCGGACCAGCGTTCGCTTCCGCTCGGCGAGGGCGCGGAAGTCGAGCACCGGCTTCTCGACGTGGACGGCGAGCTCGCCCGCCTTGCCGATCTCATGAAGGAGGTCGCCGGTCGCGAGGAGCGTCTTCGAAGGCATGCAGCCGCGCAAAATGCAGAGCCCGCCGAGCGGTCCCTGATCGACCAGCGCGACGTTGGCGCCTAGGTCCCTCGCGGTGCGCGCGGCCGCATAGCCGCCGCTCCCTGCGCCAACCACGATCACGTCGAATCGATTCGGAATGGTACTGCTCCCCGGGCCCCGCGGCCCATCTTGGATGACACCTCGCACGAAGCGGACGGTTCCGGGATTTACCGCCGGGCGGGCGCTATCCATGCAGGCGACCGAGGCCGTGCGCGGGGAACGAGGCGGACCGTGGATCTCGCCGTCACCGGAAACGCAGTCCGCACGAAGCCCGCGGCGTTCGTCGCCATGGTCGGCTGGCCGGCCGTTCTCTCGGTCGGCATCGCCGGGCTCACCGTCGGTTTCTTTCTTTGGTACGCGCTGGCGCTGCGCTCGCCGCACGGCGCCCTGTTCCTCGACCTGATCTGGGTCCTCGCGCTCGGCGCGGGGCTGTTCGGGACGCTGGGCGGCTGGATCGCCTACTCGCGCTACTTCGCCCGGCGGGCGCGCATTGACGGGATCACGGCGCTGCAGTACGACGCGATCTCGTGGGCGTCGCTCGTCCTGCTGTGGGGGACCCTCCTTCCGCCGAGCGGCGGCCACGGGACCGAGCGCGCGACTGCGGTCGCCGTCGGCGGGTTCGTGCTGGCAAAGCTGATCGTCGCGGCGCGCTTCAACCGGACGGTCCGCGACGTCGCGCTGACGTTTCTGATGACGCGGCTCCCGCTGCTCGCGATCGCCGAGCTGGCCGCGATGGTGATCGGGCAGCGCCCCGGCGTCCACTACGCCGCCTCGGAGAACCCGCTGCTCGCAGTGTGGGGCCGCTGGGACGCCGAGCACTACCTCGGGATCGCAAGGAGCGGCTACTCCGGCACCGAGGCCGCGTTCTTCCCGCTCTACCCGCTGCTGATCCGCATCGTGGGAACGTTCACCGGCTCCGAGCTGATCGCGGGGCTGATCGTCTCGAACACCGCCAGCTTCTTCGCGCTGCTCTACCTCTACAAGCTGGTCGAGCACGAGTACAACCGGCACGTCGCGCAACGCGCGATCTTCTTCGTCTCGATCTTTCCGACCGCGATCTTTTTCACGGCGGTCTACAGCGAGTCGCTGTTCCTGTTCCTGACCGTCGCCTCGTTCTATTACGTGCGCGAGCGGCGCTGGCTGCTCGCCGGCCTGTTCGGGTTCTTCGCCGCGCTGACGCGCTCCGAAGGGGTGCTGCTGCTCGCGCCGCTGTTCATCGAATGGGTGATCGCGGCGAAGGAAGGCGGGCGCGAGTTCTTCCGCTACTGGATCGACGACGTCGTGAAGCCGCTGATCGGGATGGCGCTCGTCCCGCTCGGGCTCGCCGTCTACATGGGCTATCTGTGGGTGCTCAACGGCGACCCGCTGCGGTTCTCGCACGTGCAGACGCACTGGGGACGGCACTTCGCACCGCCGTGGGTCTCGATCTCGAACACGTTCACGAAGATCGCGCACGCGCACGCCGAGCAGACGGTCGCGACCGAGTCGCTAGAGCTGGCGTTCACCGCGCTGATGCTGATCGTGCTGATCGCCGGGCTGCGGCGGCTGCGGCTTTCGTACATCGTCTACATGGCGCTCTCGATCGTCATCCCGATGAGCACCTCTTCGCTGATGAGCATGCCGCGCTTCGCGCTGGTCCTCTTCCCGATGTTCGCGCTGTTCGCGCTGTGGGGCTCGCGCCCGACGTTCCAGAACGCGTACGTCGCCTTCTCGCTTCCGCTCCTAGGACTCTTCACCGTGCTCTTCGCCGACTGGTACTGGGTAGCGTGAGCGCACCCAGCACGAACTTCTTCCAGCGCGTGCGCGACCGGCGCGGGGTGCGCCAGTTCGTCAAGTTCGGGATCGTCGGCGCCTCCGGGTTCATCGTGAACCTGGCGATCTTCACGCTGCTGCAGAAGCTGGTTCCAAACCACGCTGCGGCGGGACCGTACTATGCGATCTATTCGGTTTCGTTCCTGGCCGGCGGCGTCTCGAACTACTTCCTCAACCGGATCTGGACGTTCCGCTCGCGCGGTCATGCCGGGAAGGAAGCGGTGCAGTTCCTCAGCGTCTCGGTGATGGCCCTGCTGGTCGGCCTCGCCGTCTCGGCGCTCGTCGCGCCGTGGTTCGGCCATGGGCACAAGACGTGGTTCCTCGCGACGCTCTCCGGGATCGTCGTCAACTTCTTCGTCAACAAGTACTGGACGTTCCGGTCGGTCGAGTGAGCTCGGCGCGGCTGTTCTGGATCGCGGCGACCGCGTTCACGCTCGCCGGCGCCGTGTTGCGGTTCAAGGGAATCCACGATCCCATCTTCGACCATCCCGGCTGGCGGCAGGGCGACACCGCGGCGATCGCGCGCAACTTCGCGCAGCTCCAGTACAACATCTTCTTCCCGCAGACCGACTACAACGGGCCGCCGCCGAACTACGTCGAGCTGGAGCTGCAGATCGTCCCGTTCCTCGCCGCGACGTTGTACAAGATCTTCGGCGTGCACGAGATCTTCGGGCGCCTGATCTCGCTCGCGTTCGGGATCGCGACGATCCCGGTGATCGCGGTCTTCGGGCGCTGGCTGTTTCGGTCGGACGTCGCGGCGATCGCGGCCGCGGCGGCGTTCGCCGTTTTGCCGGGCGCGTGGTACTACAGCCATACCTTCATGCCGGACACGGCAATGGTGTTCTTCACGACTTGCGCGCTGTTCGCGTGCGCGCGCTGGATCGTCGAGGACGAGGCGCGGTCGTGGCGCGGATGGTGGCCGGCGGCGCTGCTGCTGATGCTGGCCTTTCTGGCGAAGCCGGTCGCGGTGACGGCGGCGATCCCGGTCGTTGCGTGCGCGGTCGCGCGGCTGGGCTGGCGCGGCGCGGTGACGCGACCGCAGCTGTGGGCGCTGTTCGCGGTGGCGTTCATTCCACTGGCGGTGTACGACCACATCGTCTCATCACATGCGGAATGGCATTGGGCTAGCGGGATCACCAAACTCCACGTGATCCCCTCGCTGCT
>DASZGA010000420.1:0-7655 GCA_035939295.1 Candidatus Elarobacter sp.
ATGTGTATCTGCATGAGAACATGTGGACGCCGATACCGACCGCCACGATCCTCGATTGTAGACGTTGATTCCCGCGAGAGACGGCGCAGCGCCGGGAAGCGCAGCGCCGTCCGGCTTTACTCGTCGTCGGTTGCTGTTGCGGCGCCGACGGGTTTGGCGATTCCGTTCGGGGAGACCGTGGCTTTGAGGGCTTCGCGGATCTTTGTGGAGATCTCGTCGGCGACGTCGGTGTGCTCTTCGAGGAACGACTTCGCGTTCTCGCGACCCTGGGCGATTCGCTGCTCGCCGTAGGTGTACCACGAGCCGGACTTGCCGATGATGTTGCGCTCGAGCGCGACGTCGATGAACGAGCCCATCTTCGAGATCCCCTTGCCGTAGGTGATGTCGAACTCGGCTTGGCGGAACGGCGGGGCGACCTTGTTCTTGACGATCTTCACGCGGGTGCGCGAGCCGACCACGTCTTGGCCGACCTTGATCTGCTCCAGCTTGCGAACGTCGAGCCGGACCGAGGCGTAGAACTTCAGCGCGCGGCCGCCCGAGGTCGTCTCGGGGGAGCCGAACATCACGCCGACCTTCTCGCGCAGCTGGTTGATGAAGATCATCACGCACTTCGAGCGCGATATCGCCGAGGTCAGCTTGCGCAGCGCCTGCGACATCAGCCGCGCCTGCAAGCCGACGTGGGTGTCGCCCATGTCGCCCTCGAGCTCGGCTTTGGTGACGAGCGCCGCGACCGAGTCGACGACGACGACGTCGACCGCGTTCGAGCGCACCAGCATCTCGGCGATGTCGAGCGCCTGCTCACCGGCGTCGGGCTGTGAGACGAGAAGATTGTCGAGGTCGATTCCGAGGGCTTGCGCGTAGGTCGGGTCGAGCGCGTGCTCGACGTCGACGAACGCCGCCGTCCCGCCGGCTTTCTGCGCTTCGGCGATGACGTGGAGCGCGAGCGTCGTCTTCCCGCTCGACTCCGGTCCGTAGATCTCAATGACGCGTCCGCGCGGCAAGCCGCCGACGCCGAGCGCGAGGTCGAGGGCGATCGAGCCGGTCGAGATGACGTCGAACGCCATTCTGTCCGTGAACTCGCCCATCTTCATAATAGAGCCTTTGCCGAACTGTCGCTCGATCTGCGCGAGCGCGTTGGACAAGGCTACTGCTTTTTCGTCGGCCATGATGCTCCGTGCGGCATGAGTGCTGTCGGTTTCGATCCGACGGTACCGCGCCGTTGTGCCAGATGCGTGGCAGCGTGCGAATCGCCGGTTCTGTCCGGTCCATCCCACGCTGCTCCCGCGCCGGCAAGTGGCGCGTCGTTGGTGTCATGCTTCTGAGCAGCCGAACATCGAACCTGTGTTCGACAGCGGATTTTCTTAGGTCTTTACTTATTTAAGTAAATGCCATATTATGACGCAATGGAGGGCTTCGCTGCGCTCGGGGATCCGACCCGGCGCAAGATCGTCGAGATGCTTCTGACGCGTGAGCTCCCTGCCGGCGAGATCGCGCGCCGCTTCGACATGACGCAGCCCGCCGTCTCGCAGCACCTCCGACTGCTGCGCGACGCCGGCCTCGTCCAGGTCCGCCGCGACGCGCAGCGCCGCATCTACGCGCTCGACCCGCGCGGCCTCGCCGAGCTCGACGAGTGGCTGAGCCGCTTCCGCCGCTTCTGGAGCGGCGCCGTCCCAGCGGAAACACAAGCGCGCCCGTCAGCCTGAGCGGCTTGTCACCGTTCGCGTCTGCAGTCAAGGATCGTCTGCATCGGGTACGGGGTCCAATGTCCCTCGTGCCAATAAATATGGACCTCGTCCACCAAATGGTTGGCACTCAACTTGAGCCTGTGGAGCTCGGGGCCGCCCGGTTGCGGACCGGTGAAGTGCTCTTCTAAAGAATCGGGGCCGTACGGTTCAAACGTGAAGGTCCGTACGATCATTGACCTCGTCCACACGAGCGTTCCCGTCCGATTTGCGCGAAACGTGTATCGCGCTTTCACCTTGGTGTCCGTCGTCTCGCACGCCCACGTGCCGAGGAGGCTCGAAAGGGCGATCGCTGCCATCATGCCCCCTCATCATACTCCACTCTCGCGGCCCAGATAGGCTCGGCCACGTGAGATGGCCAAAACCGCGGGATGCAGGTCAAATCGATTGCGTTCAGCGCCTACCCCGCGAAGGACGTTGCGAAGCTGCTCGCGTTCTACCGCGATGCGCTCGGACTGCGCGTCGACCGCGCGCATCCCAGCGAAGCCGACGCGCAGTTCGTCGAGTTCGACATCGGCAACGACCACTGGTTCACCGTGTTGCCCGAGAGCTTTCTGGGCCGGCCGGCCGGCAGCGGCGCAGGCGTGGTCTTCGAAGTCGATGATATCGACGCTGCGCTCGATGCGGTTCGCGGCGCCGCGCGAAGCGCCGACGAGAAACCGGCGGAGTATCCGGATTGCCGCGTTGCCTCGTTCGAGGATCCCGAGGGCAACAAAGTCGGACTCCACCAGTTCAAATCATAGTACCTCCAGCTTCTTGAGCTGCTCGCGGGCGACGGCGGCGGTGAGCGGGAGGTACTTGCCGTCGCGCTGGACTTCGTTCTGGCCTTCGCGGCTTAGGATATAGCGCAGAAACTCTTTCACCATCGGGTTCATCTTCGTTCCGGGCTTCACGTTCGCGTAGAAGAACGCTTCGCTGAAGAGCGGGTAGCTGCGGTTCTGCACGTTCTCGATCGTGTGCTCGACGTACGGTCCGCCTTCGGTCGCCGCGACCGGGACCCGGCGCGTCCCGGCGCGGTCGCCACGGTAGCGGTTGTACGCGATCCCGTACGGATTCCGCGCCAGCGCGTCGGTGATCTGATCGGCCTCGATGTAGCGCTTGCCGTTCGGCTGCACGATGTGCGCGAACGCGTGGATGTTCTCGTTCCACTTGTCGCTCGCGCGCAGAAACTTGTTGGAGAACTCGACCGCCGTGCTGTAGCGCAGGTTGAATCCGTACACGTCGATCGGTTTGTCGGCCCACGCGCCCGCGATTCCGAGCTGTCCCCAGCGGCGAATGTTCCCTTCCGGGCCGCGCTTCCAGTCGGGGCGGAAGTTCGTTCCGGCCCAGCCGCCTTCGCGCGCCGCTCCGAAGACGCCGTCTATCTGCTTGAGGCTGATCCCCTTGAGCGGGCTGTCCTTGTTGACGAGGATCACCGTCGAGTTCTCCCAGCCGGCGACGTCGTACGATCCCGTCGCCGCGGTGATCTCGGTCGGGTCGTAGCCCATCACCCGCTGGTATGCGAGCAGATCGTAGAAGCCCGGCGTGTGCGCGACGATCAGGTCGGCTTGGTTGTAGTAGAGCGCCGCGAACGCGGCAGCGGAGGTCGGCAGATAGTACGAGATCTTGACGCCTGGCTGATATTTCTGGAACCCTTTCTCCCAGTACTCGCCGAGCATCCCGTCGGCGAGGTAGTTGCTGCCGTGGATGCGGATCCAGCCGCTGAGCTGTTCCTTCGGCGAGAATTGCGGCAGGCCGCTCAGATCGAACTTCTGCGTGTAGTGCGGCTGCCGGCCGCGCTCGTAGACGACGCCGGCGCGTTCCGCTTGTGCCTGGAACGACTTCTTGACGTCTTCTTCGGTCGTGCTTTGCGCGCTCGCATAGCGCGGCGCGAGCACCGTCGCCGGCGCCGCGGCCAACGCGGAGAGAACGAACAGGGAACGATTCATCGATAACCTCGGGAAGGAAGTGCGGGGCTGATTACGGGTCCAGCTCGGCGAGCTGGTCCGCGGAGTCGAACTGCTGCCGGAGCTCGTCGCGCAAGCGCTCGGCTCGCGCGAGCATCACCGGTTCGTCGCCGGCTTTGTATGGATAGGCGACGCTGAGCGCGCCGATCGTCTTGCCGTGCGCGTCGCGGAGCGCGAGCTCGAGCCCGTAGCGTTTGCCGCCGGCGAAGATTCCCGGCACGGTGGTGCCGGACTCGATCACCTTCATATCGTCCTCGTCGGCTCGCTTTCCGATCCGGCCGAAGCTCGATCCGAGGATCACGTTCTCACCGCTGTTCGGAAGCGTCACGTGCAGCGCGAGGCTCAGCAACTCAGAATGGTTTGCCATCGCGCGGTCGACGATCCGCTGCGCGCGCGACTTCGTCGTCACGGCCGGGTCGAGCGGATACGGATCGAACAGGTTCGCCGCGTTGAGGATCCGACGCGACAAGCCGTCGCGGAGCTGCTCGGCCCTGCGCTGAAGCACCGCGCGGTCGGCGCCGGGCTTCGAGGGGAGCGTGACGTCGAGCGCTCCCACCGTCACGCCGGAGGTGTCGTGGAGCGGCAGCTCGGCGCGGAACCGAGTTCCGTCCGCCGTGGATTCCAGCTTGGGCACGCCGGTCTCGATGACGCGCAGATCGTCTTGATCCGAAGCGCTGCCGATCCGGCCGATGTTCGAAGCGACGATCACGTTCTGCGAACTTTTCGTCGGCGTCGCGCGCATCGCGACGACGAGCAGATCGGACGCGCGCGCGGCCGTCTCGTCGACCAGCTGCTGGGCGTAGATCTTCGTCGGGATGCGAACCGTCGTTTCGTCGAGCGCGGCGATCTGGTTCCGAACGAGGGTTGCCGGGAGCGGGAGGTACGCACCCTCGCGCGCGACGTCGGCCTGGCCGTCGTCGCTCAGCACATAGCGCAGGAAATCGGCGACCGCCGGATCGAGCGAACGCCCCGGAAGCCGTTTGACGAGCGCGTACGCGGAGCGCGCGAGCGGATAGCTTCGCGAGGCGACGTTCGCGGCGGCCGGCGCGACGAACGGCCCCGACGGATCGGACGCGAGCGCAAGCGTTTTCAGCTGCGGCGCTGCGAAGCCGAGCGGCGCGACCGCGATCCCGAAGCGATCGCGCGCGAGCGCGCCGGCGATTTGCTCGCCCGCGAGCTCGTGCATCCGATCCCAGTGCAGCTTGCGGCTGTCGTGCAGCACCGCGTGGCGGAAGAACACGCCGGTTCCCGTGGTGATGTCGGGGCCGTAGAGCTCGATCGGTCGCGCCGCCCAGCCGCCGCCGAGTCCGAGCTGCCCCCACGTGCGGATGCCCGTTCCAGCGCGAACGCCGTCGTCGCTGAAGACCGCATCGAGCTGCGCGAGCGTGAGCTTCGCGAGCGGGTTGTCGCGGTTCACGAGCACCGCAAGCGCCGGCGATTTCTCCGCCGCGTCGACGCTGCCGCTCATGACCTCGACGCGCATCGGCTTGACGCGGTAGACCCACTCGAATGCCTGCACCTCGCTCGCGGTCGGCTCGCGGCCGAGCAACGCGACGTCGGCGCGGCCGGTGTAGAGTCCGGCGGCGGCAAGATCCGAACCGCTCGCGGTCGCGGCGATCCGCGCGTCCGGATGCGCCTTGCGATAGCCTGCCGCCCAGCGCGCGACGACGCCGCTCATCGCCGTGCTGCTCCACACGCGAACCGTCCCCGGCGAAGCCGTTTCCGCGCGCGCGTTCGCCGGCGCGCTCGCCGTGGCGGTTGCGGGCCCGAGCTTCGCCAGCTGCGCGCGAAGCGCCGGTGCGCTCAGTTGAAGATAACCGGTCTCCTGCACGAGCGCGCGCTGGCCCTCGCGGCTCAGCACGTAGCGCAGAAACTCGCGCACCTTCGGGTCGAGCGGACGGCCCGGCGCGCGATCGACGAACGCCGGCACGATCCGCGTCAGCGGGTAGTCTTGCGCAATCAAATTCTCTTTGGTCGCCGCATAGAACGGCTTGTCCGGCGTCACGGCGAGGGCGATCGGCTTCACTTGCGGGTTCGCGTAATGCAAGCTGGAGATCGCGATCCCGTCGCGATCGCCGGCCAGCGCATCGAGGATTTGCTGACCCGCTTCGTACGTCGTCCCGTCGGAACGCGGCACGTGGCTGAACTCGCGCAGACCGCCGTTCCAGCGATGGCTTCCGCCAAGCACCGCGGACTGCACGAAGAGCGAGAAGTCGAGATCTTTCCAGCCGTACGGTTGAATCGTCCGATTCGCCCACGCGCCCGGCAGCCCAAGCTCGCCCCACGTGCGGGCGTTGCGCGGACCGCGCCGGTGTTCGGCGCCGAAGACCGAGTCGAGTTGCTGCAGCGTGAGCCGCGAGATCGGGTTGTCCTTGTGCACGAAGACGACGTGCGCGTAATCGAAGTACGCCGTATCGAGGCTTCCGGTCGCGACGTCGATCCCAAGCGGCGGGTAGTGTTTCGCGCGTGCGAACATCGCCGCGGCGGCTGGGCTGATCTCCTCGCCGAGAAGCGCGACGTCCGCCTCGCCGAGCGCAAGCGCGCCGATCGCCGAGGCGGTGCCGTACAGATGGTTCTCTAACTTGACGTCCGGCTGGTACTTGGCGAACCCCTCGGCCCACGACTTGAAGACGCGGCCCATGAAGTCCGACTTGAAGCTGCCGTGGCCCCAAATGCGGATCGTGCCGGCGACGTGCGCTTCGGGTTGGTATTGCGGCAACTCGTCGAGCGACTGGGCCTGCGCGCGAACGGCGCCGGCGACTGTCGCACACAGTGCGAGCGTCGCGATCGCCGCCGTCCGCGCCAAACCCCGCCGCAGGTTCACTGGTCGAGCTTCTTGCGCTGTTCCAGCAAGTACGCCGCCGGGAGCGGGGAGTACGGGCCGCTCTTGGCGATGATCTCTTGGCCTTCGCGGCTCAACACGAAGCGCAGGAACTCGCGCACCTTCGGATCGAGCGGCCGGCCCGGCGCCTTGTTGACGTAGATGTACGCGTCGCGCAGCAGCGGGTAGCTGCGGTTGCGCACGTTCTCGGCCGTCAGCGAAACGGCCGGACCGCCGTCGGTCTTCGACAGCGCGATCACCTTGAGGCCGGGATGCGCGGCGCACTTCGTTCCGTCGGGCCGAACGCAGGTGCCGTTCACGTGCATCAGCGCGGTCCAGGCGATGCCGTACTTGTCCTTCTGCAGTGCTTCCAGCATGCGCTGGCTGATCACGGCTTGGCCGTTCGCGTCGGTCGTCGCCTCTTTCTCTTCGAGGTATTCCTTGAAGTTCGGGTTCCATTTGTCCGACCAGTGCATCACCTGGCGTGCGAAGTTGGTCTGGAAACCGGGCGCGATGTAGCCGTACGTTTGGATCTGCTTGTTCGCCCAGTCTCCGGTCAGCCCAAGCTGACCCCAGGTGCGAATGTTGGTCTCCGGACCGCGCGCGTACTTCGCGGTGTAGAGCAGGTTGTTGTTGGCGTTCGCGCCGATCTCCCAACCGCCGGTTCGCTCCGAGCCGAAGATGCGGTCGAGCTGACCCATCGAGAGCTTCGCCAGCGGGTTGTCCTGATTGACGACGATTGCCCAGGCGAAGAGGGTGCCGCGCTGGTCGTATCCGCCGGTCGCAACCGAGATCTCGGTTGGGACGTAGCGAAACGTGTTGTAGAACGGCATCTGGTCGGTGATCTTCGCGTCGTCGCCCATCGGCGCGACGTCGGAGGTGCCGGCGTACATCATCCCGAGCGCGCCCTCGCTGCTGGTCATGAAGTTCGTCGACACCATTGCGTCGGGATGGAATTTCTTGAAGCCGGCGACCAGCAGATCGACGTTCCCTTTCAGCTCGCTCCCGGCGATGCGGAGCCCGCCGACGACCTTGACGTCGGGCTTGTAGGCCGGCAGATCGCCCAAATCGTTGGTCGACTGCGCGCCGGCGCCGGCGGCGAACAACACCGGCAGCGCGCACAGCAGCGCGGTCGATACCGCGCGG
>DASZGA010000421.1:0-7034 GCA_035939295.1 Candidatus Elarobacter sp.
CCGTTCTCGCGGTCGTAGTAGTCGAAGCTGTGGACGTCGCGCTTTCCGCCGCCGCCCGGCGCGTCGCAGATGAAGAGCGGCGTGTTGAAGCCGGCGGTCGTGCCGCGGACGAACTTCTCCAGGTCGATCGAGGTCTGCACCGAGGTGCGCATCTCTTCGACGCCCTTCACCAAGTCGTGCATGTAGACGTAGTACGGGTGCACGTTGATCCACGACAGCCGCTTCACCAGCGTCGTCATCCGCTGCACGTCGTCGTTGACGCCGCGGATCAGCACGCTCTGGTTGCGCACGGTGATCCCGCGCTGGAACAGCACGTCCATCGCCTGCCGCGTGATCTCGGTGATCTCGGTCGGCGTGTTGAAGTGCGTGTGCAGCACGACGTCCTTGCCGAGCTTGCGCCCGTTCTCGACGACGCCGGTGAGCGCGTCGACCCAGGCGTGGTCGGTGAGGATCTTCATCGGCATCACCGCCGGGCCTTTGGTCGCGAAACGCATCCGCCGCACGTGCGGAATCGCCAGCAGCGACTCGCCGATCAGCGTGATGTTCTTCGGCGCGAGCTGGTACACGTCGCCGCCGGAGATCACGATGTCTTCGATCTCGGGACGCGAGGCGATGTACGCGAAGGCTTGCTTCCAGAGATCGGGCGTCTTCGCGAGCGCCGCCTTGTCGACCGACTCGGTGTCCGGACCGATCGCGTACGAGCGCGTGCAGAAGCGGCAGTAGACCGGGCACGTTTGCAGCGGGAGGAAGAGCGCCTTGTCGACGTATCGGTGCGTGAGCCCTTGCACCGGCGCGTCGTCTTGCTCGTGCAGCGAGTCCAGCGTCAAGCGCGGGTGATCGGGAAGCAGCTTCGATGCGACGGGGATGAACTGCCGGCGGATCGGATCCTCGTACGGCTGCGTCCAGTCGATCGTCGCGATCGCGTACGGCGAGACGCGCACCGCCATCGGCGCGCGGCGAAACCCTTCCTTCGCATCTTCCAAGAACGTCGGGTCGACGATCTCGCCGATCGTCTCGAAGAGCTCCTCCGGCGTCTTGACCGACTTCTTCCCTTGCCAGATATGGTCGAGGAACGTCTTCTCGTCGACGTCCTCGTAAGCCGGGATGGCGCGCCAGAACTCGCCTGCTCGCAAGTTGCGGTGTTCGAGCAGCGCGGGGTCGACGGGCGGTTTAACGTGGTGGTGATTCACTTGGTGGGAAGGCTCCTAGGATACGAGCGCGGCGTACCGCTGAACGAAATAGTCTTTGAGCGGCGGATGGTTGCGCAGCGTCTGCAGCGCGACCCCGGCGTGCCCTTTGGCGTAGCCGTTTCCGACCATCATGTTGACGTCTTTGCCGACGCCCTCGGCGCCGAGCGCCGCCGCCGTGAACGAAGTCGACATCGAGAAGAAGTAGACCGTCCCGTCGTCGCGACAGCACAGGATCGACGCCAGCTCGGTTCCGCCGACGTTCACGCAGTTGACGACCAGGTCGGCAAGCTGCGGCAGCGCCTCGGGAAGCGCTTCGAGGATCGCCAGCGCGTCGCGCGCGTCGGCGACGACGAGGTGGTCGACGTACCCGTGCTCTAGCAGCAGCTTCGCCGAGGGCGTCTCCGCGTTCGGCACGATCCCGACGACCCGGCCGTCCGAGCCCACCCGTTCGCGCGCCTGCGCGCACGCCAGCATCCCCGACTTGCCGTCGGCGCCGATCACGCACACGGTTCCGCCCGGCTGCGCGAGACGGCGAACCTGCGCCGGAGCGCCGGCGACGTCGAGCACCGCAAGCGCGACCTCGGTCGGCAGATCGTCGGGGAGCCGAGCATAGATCCCGCTCTCGAATAAAATCGCCTGGCCGCGGACCCGCACTTGCCCGGTTGCCGTGTCGACCGCGTCGATCGAATCGAGGTGAAGCGGCGTGAGCGTCAGCGAGACGAGCGAAGCGATGCGGTCGCCGGCCGCGACGTCGTCGCGCGACGCCAGCGCCGGGCCGATCTCCACCACGCGGCCGACGAACATCCCGCCGCTTCCGGTGACCGGGTTGTGCTGTTTCCCGCGTTCGCTGACCGTCGCGAGAATCTGCGCAGCGATCGCGACCGGATCGCCGTTCGCCGCGTCGCTGATCTGCTTGAACGAGGCCGAGTCGATGTTGAGCGTATCGACCTCGCAGAGGATCTCGTTGGCGAAGGCGCGCGGCGTGTTGTCGAGACGCCACGCGGCCTGCGGCAGCGCGCCCTTCGGCTCGATCACACGATGCGAGCCGAGCCGGCAGCCGCTTCCGAGCGGCGCCAGGAGGTGCGCGTCGTCGAGCGTCTGCGTCACGCCAGCGCCTCGACGGGGAGCCCGCCGCGCTCGAACGGCGTCGACAGCACGATCGTCGTGCGCGTCCGCGCGACGCCCGGCACGCGCTTGATCCGGGTGAGGAAGTCGTCGAGATGCGCGGTCGAGCGGGTCACGACCTTGAGCAAGTACGTCTCGTCGCCGGCGACGCTGTGCACTTCAAGAATCTCGGGGAACGTCGCGGCCGCGGCGGTGAACGCGTCGTAGTCGAGGTCCGGCGCGCAGAACGCGCTGATGAACGCCGTCAGCTCGTAGCCGACGCGGCGCGCGTCGAGCTGCGCCGCGTACCGGCGGACGAACCCGCGCGTCTCCAGCCGCTTCACGCGGTCGTGAACGGCGGGGGGTTTCAGGTTCACCAGCGCGCCGAGCTCGGCGTACGTCGAGCGCGCGTTGCGCTGCAGCGCCTCCAGCAGGCGCAGGTCGATTTTGTCCAGCTCGGGGTGCCCGGCCGAGGGGCGACCGTTCCGGACCTCCATCGGTTCGGGCTTTGCGATCATTAACCCCATATTTCTTCGGGGATACGGCAAAGCCCTCGAATAATTGGTGACAACAAGGTAAGCAAGCTTAGCCCCCTCAGGGCTCAGATCGTGGCGGCTGGGCGATACCGTTCAGTCTCCGAGAGCTAGCGTAAGCAAGCGTACCGACTCCGCGGTAACTGCGGCGGTACGATTTGCGTCCGATGTGGAGTGACGGATCGAGCGGGTGCGCATCCCTTTCGGGAGCGCCGCGATGAACGCGGTGACCGAAGCTTACGCGTGCCGGTGGCTCGGGCGCCGCGTGTCAGTGGAGACCAATCGGTGAAATATCTGGTGTTCTGCAATTGCGGCCACGGCCTGGACCGCCATGATTCGGGCGGCTGCGGCGGCGACGGGCACATGCCGTGCCGCTGCCGGAAAGACCAAGAAACGGCGCTCGAAGCGGCGATCGAACACGCGCGCAGCCATCCGTGGGGATCGAACCACACGCCGGAGGCCGTCGAAGCCGAGATCGCTTGAGCGGACAGGGGCGGACCCGCGTGGCCCCGCAAACGTCGCGCGATGCCTCCGGCCCGATCGATTCGCACGCTCGCCGTTCTCGTCTGCGTGGCCGTTGCGGCAAACGCTTGTGCGCGCTCCGGCGGAACGGCCGGTGGTCCGGGGAGCGGCTCCGCGCCGGCGGTGCGCTTCGCGATCGCCGCCGACCCGCAGTCGCTCGACCCGCTCTTCGCGCATCCTGACGCGAATAGCGTCGAACAACAGGTCGCGCGGCTGGCCTTCGAACCGTTCATCGACGTCGACGAGCGCGGCACGCCGGTGCCGGTGCTGCTCGAGCGGATCCCGACGGTCGAGAACGGCGGCCTCTCGCGCGACGGGCGCGTCATCACCTATATGCTGCGCCGCGGCGTCCGCTGGCAAGACGGGGTTCCGGTCAGCGCGCACGACGTCGTGTGGACGCTGCACGCGATCCTCGACGACCGCAACCCGGTTCGCTCGCGCGCCGGCTACGACCGCGTCGCGCGCGCCGACGCGCTCGACGATCGCACCGTTCGCATCACGCTCAAAGAGCCGTGGGCTCCGGCGGTCGCCACGCTGTTCAGCTACGGAACCGCGCCGCAGTACGTCCTCCCCGCGCACGTGCTGGAGAAAGAGACGAAGCTCGAGACCGCCGCCTTTTCTGCGCATCCGATCGGGAACGGACCGTACCGGCTCGTTACCTGGTTGCGCGGCGACCATCTGACATACGAGCCGAACCCCTCGTACTGGCGCGGCGCGCCGAAGCTCGCGCGGATCGACGTGCGAATCGTCCCCGATCCCGGCACGAACTTCACCCTGCTGCAAAGCGGCGGCCTCGACTGGAACCTGCTCTCGCCGGCGCAGCGCGCGTCGCTGGGAACGCCGGCCGCGCTCGGTTTTCGCACCGTTCCGCTCGCGCTCGTCGCGGGGATCGCGGTCAACGTGACGCACCCGCCGCTCGACGACGTGCGCGTGCGCCGCGCGATCGCTGCGTCGATCGACCGCGCGACGATCTCGAAAAAGATCACGTTCGGCCGCTATCCCGTGGTCGAGGGGGCGCAGCCGCTCGGCTCGTGGGCGCGCGACCCTGCGGTCCACGAGCCGGCCTACGATCCGGCGGCGGCCGACAAGCTCCTCGACGAAGCGGGCTGGAAGCGCGGCGCCGGGGGCGTGCGCACGAAGAACGGCGCGCCGCTCGCGCTGACCTACGTGCAGTTTCCGGAGTCGGGGACCGGCGTGCGCGTCGCGACGCTCGTGCAGAGCGAGCTCGCCGAACGCGGGATACGCGCGACGATCAAGTCGCTTTCGAACGTGCAGCTCTTCTTGCCGCGCCCGCAAGGCGGCGCGCTCGCGAACGGCAAGTTCGACTTGGCGTACGTGCCGTGGCCGATGGGCGCCGATCCCGACGACTCGTTCCTGCTGGCGTGCGACGGCAGCGCGAACTACATGCGCTGGTGCGACCGCACCGTCGACGCGCTCGAGCGCCGCGCCGTCGTCGCACCGAGCCGCGCCGAGCGCAAACGTCTGTACGCGCAGATCGAGCGCCGCGTCGCCGCCGCCGTCCCGATCATTTACCTATTCAACCCGTCCTATTCGTACGCGTACCGCACGACGCTGCACGGCTTCTCACCGAACGCGTTCAACCCGACCTGGGACTCCTATCGTTGGAGCGTCGCGCCGGCTTCGCCGTAAATGCTACGTTCCGATGTAGCAGACTTCGAGCTTGTTGCCGTCGGGGTCTTCGAAGAAGACCGCGTAGTAGTTCTTGCCGTACATTCCGTCGTCCCACTCGATGTTCTTCGCGCCGATCGCGGGCAGGTAGGTCGCGATCGCGTCGACGGTCCCGCGCGAGGGCGCATCGAACGCGACGCGCGTCGATCCGGGGGTCATCTGCGGATCCTCGGTGATCCCGAACCACTCCTCCGCCTCCCAGTCGTCGGGCGCGTCGGGCGGCGGGATCTGCCAGGTGGTAAACGACTTGCCCTCGTCACGCGTCGCGCCGAGCACGTTCAGGAGCGCGTCGTAGAACTCGGCCGCCTTGGCGCGGTCGCGGACCCGCAGGTCGACGTGCGAGAGGATCAGAGGCACGAGAAAACTCCCTTCGTGAGCGCGCGAAATTACGACGACAACACTACAGGCACGAGATGGTTGCATGTGCCAGGGTGCAGACTCGCCGCTCGATCCCCTCGACGTCGCGCAGCGAGATGCTCCAGGCCCCGTACTTCCTCGTGTAGACCGCGAAGCCGAACTGTTTGGTGGAGTACGGCGCCGGCGAGGCGATCGCGTAGACCGGCTTCCCGTCGTTCGTCTGCAGGCCGATGTACTTCAGGGTCGAGCCGGCGTCGTCGAGGTCGTCGCCGCTCTCGCCGTTGACGATGACCGGCGGGTAGCCGCTCAGGTTGATCGCCTCGAAGTCGTGCACGTGCCCGGTGAGCACCGCGGCGAACGGGGTGAGCTTCCAGCCGGACTGCACCAGCGCTTGGGTCTCGTTCGTGTTCGCGTACGGTGGGCGGTGGGTGACGAACCATGCTTCGCCGGCGCCGGTCGCGAGCGACTGCGCCTTGCGATACGACGTTTGGTAGAACGCGATCCGCGCCGGATCAGGCTTCGAATCGCTGGGGTCCGCCGACGAGTCGTTTACGACGATGCGCAGGCTGCCGAACGAGACGGCCCACGGCGGCGAGCCGTCGAGCGCGCCGGCGGTGCACGGTGCCGGCGTGTCGGCGCCGTCGAGGTAGCGGAACCATGCCGGGCCGCCGCGTTCGCAATCTTCGTGGTTGCCGCGGATCAGCACCAGCGGCGCGCTCGCGAACAGCGGCTTCGCGGGCCAGAACCAGTCGGCGTTCCACGACAGGCTCGTGTCGCCCCAGCGGTTCACGCAGTCTTTCACGCTCGCTAGGCAGTTCGTCTCGCGGTAGTAGTAGTCGCCGATGTGGACGAGCAGGTCGGGATGCACCTTCGCGATCGTGCGCGCGATCTTCGGAAACGGCCAGTCGGCGCCGTCGCCGCAGTTCTGCTGTTCCCACTGGCTCATTCGGCAGCCGGTGTCGCCCAGCACGACGATTCGTTGCGGCGCAAGTGCCGGCGAGGGCAGCGCCGTGTTCTCGACGCTGACGTGCCGCGCAGCGCTCGGTATCACCGCATCGCAGACCACCTCGTCGAAGCCCGGCGACATGCCGGCGCGCATTCGCATCGGCGACGAGCCGCCGTCGTAGCGCACCGCCGCCGGACACGTCTGCGGCGCGAGCGCGCGCACGTGCGGCTTGCCGTCGGCGGCGTACTGCACCCATGCGGAAAGGACGGCGGCGAGTACCATCATGCGGGCTCCGGTCGGCAGCGAACGGTGCGGTCGGCGAGCGTGCACCGCGCGCGTTCGGTCCCGTCCGCGTCGCGAAGCGAGATCGTCCAGCCCGCGCCGGTGCGCGTGTAGACCCCGAACCCGTTGTGCGCCGAGCGGAACACCGTTCCCTGGACGTGCAGTTCGCCGACCGCGAGGCCGAGGAACGAGGTGAAGTAGACGGGGTCGAGCGCCGTTCCGCCTTCGCCGTTGATCAAGCGTGGTGGAAGCGCCGCGACGTTCATCGCCGCGAACGTATGGATGTGTCCGGCGAGGACCGCGTCGTACGGCGCGAGCGCGTCGCCCATCGCGCCGCGCTCGTCCTCGTTCGTGTACGGCGGGCGATGGGTGACGAACCAGCTCCGGCCTTTGGCGAGCTCGCGCACCGCG
>DASZGA010000422.1:0-6597 GCA_035939295.1 Candidatus Elarobacter sp.
TCCGACGACGCGGTCGGCGTCGCGCACCGCCGAGACTTCCGGCGTGCAGACGACGATCGCTTCGTCGGCGCCGACGATCGCGTTGGCGAACCCCTTCTCGATCCCGGCCGGGCAGTCGATCAGCACGTAGTCGAAGCGCTCGCGCAGCGAGCCGATGAGGTCGCGAAACGCCGCCGTGTCGACCTCGTCCTTCTCGCGCGTCTGCGCCGCGGCGAGCAGCTTCAGCGTCGGCACGCGCTTGTCGGAGACGAGCGCGTCTTCGAGCGTCACCTTGCCCTCGAGGACGTCGAGGACGTGGTGGCGGACGCGTGCTTCGAGCCCCATCACGATGTCGAGGTTGCGCAACCCGACGTCGGCGTCGACCAGCACGACGCTCGCGCCGCTCGCCCCGAGCGCCGCGCCCAGGTTCGCCGTCGTCGTCGTCTTTCCGACGCCGCCCTTCCCGCTGGTGACGACGATCGCGCGCCCGCGCTTGCGCGGAACGGCGCTCGCCGCCGGCGTTTCCTGCTCGATCATCTCGCGCATCGTGCTAGCTGGCCTTTCCGAAGATGCGCGCGAAGAAACCCGGCGCGGCGAAGGTCGTGAACGGGACGAGCTCGCCTTCGAGGCGGCGCGCGATCTTGTCGTAGATCTCCGCGAGCCGCGACTCGGGCTGTAGCACGATCGGCTCGCCTTTGTTCGTCGTGTCGATGATCTCTTCGTCGTCGGGGACGATCCCCAGCAGCTCGGCCGACAGGATGTCGGTGACGTCGTCGACCGAGAGCATGTCGCCGCTGCGCACCATCTCGGGGCGCAGCCGGTTGACGATCAGCCGCAGCGGAAGCCCGCGCTCGTGCAGCTTGCCGATCACGCGGTCGGCGTCGCGGATCGCGCTCACCTCGGGCGTCGTCACGACGATCGCTTCGCTCGCGCCGGCGATCGCGTTGCGAAAGCCGTGCTCGATCCCGGCCGGGCAGTCGATGAGCACGTAGTCGCACATCTCGCCGAGCTGCTCGACGACGTTCGCGAACTGCAGCTCGGTGATCGCCGTCTTGTCGCGCGTCTGCGCCGCCGGCAGAATCGAGAGGTTCTCGAGGCGCTTGTCCTTGATCAGCGCCTGCCGCAGCTGGCACCGCCCCTCGACGACCTCGACCAAGTCGAAGACGATCCGCTTCTCGACGCCGAGGACCAGATCCAAGTTGCGCAGCCCGATGTCCGCGTCGACCAGCACGACGCGGTGCCCGCGTATCGCGAGCGCGGACCCCAGGTTCGCGGTGGTCGTCGTTTTTCCAACGCCGCCCTTGCCCGACGTCAGAACGATACGGCGTGCGCTCATCGAGAGTCTCCGTTCATGGCGGTAGCGGGTTCCCGGCGGAGATCCGCCTCGGCGAAGGGGACGACGACGATCCGGTCGCCGGCGATCGAGGCGTGCTCCGGACCGCGCGCGCGCACGCCCGGTTCTCCGCTTGCGATCGCGGTCGCGATTCGCAATTGCGTCGGCGTCAGCTCGAGCGCGATCACGCGCGCGGAGCGGTCGCCTTGCGCGCCGGCGTGCGCGACGCCGCGGAGCGCGCCGAAGACGACGATGTCGCCCGACGCGACCAGCTCGGCGCCCGGGTTCACGTCGCCGATGACGACCAGGTTGCCGAGGTTGTGCAGCGCCTGCCCGCCGCGCAGCGTCCCGCGGTGGTAGAGGGTCGAGACGCCGACCGGGACGGCGCGCCCGGCAGCCGTCTGCGGAAGAACGACGCCCGCCGAAGCCAAGGTCGAAGCGCCTGCCGGCGGCCCCGCGACGGCAACGTGGCCGTTGCGGCGGCGGCGAACCATGTCTTCGCGGGCGCCGGCGAAGTCGGCGACCAGCGAGCGCGCCTCCTCGGAGAGCTTCACCTCGCGCGGCCTGCGCAGGCGCGGGAGCGCCGCGACTTCGGCGACCGAGGCCGAGCCGAGGTAGGCGAGGTCGAGTCCGGCGGCGAGCGAGGCGAGCGCGTCGACCCCGCTGACGCCGTCTAGCGCGATCCCGTATTCCGCCAGCGCGTCGCGGAAGGCGGCGATCTCGGCGGCCGCGGGCTCCAAAACCCCGAGGTTGACGACGGCGCGGCTCCCCCGGTAGAAATCGGGGCGAGCGGCGAACTGCTCGCGCAGCTCTGCAACCGCGGCTGCTAAGGCGCGGTCGACGTCGATCTCGAGGCTGCGGCCGCGCCCGCGAACGGTGCTCATCGGCGTCCCTCCCTGATCATGATCGCCGCCCGTTCCGAAGCGCCCGAACCCGGCCCTGCGCCTTCCACACGGAATGCACGAGAAAGTTCTGTTCTCCACATACATTCCTCAGCTTTGAACGTTACTAGTGGAGAGTTCCGGGGTTCCGGCGAACCACCGTACCCCGGCGCAGACCGGACGAAGCCTTCCCGAGGACCGCCGCCCATGCCGTTCCGCCGTTTTGTCGTCATCGCGCTCAGTATGGCCTTGCTGAGTGCCACCATCCCGGCACCCGCGTACGCATTGCCGACCTCGACCGAGGTCCAGCTCGGCAAAGAGTACGACAAGCAGATCACCGACTCGACGATCGTGGTGACCGATCCGCTGCTCAACCAGTGGGTCAACGAGATCTCGAACAAGCTGTGGTCGCAGACCGCGCGCAAAGACGTGCCGTACTCGATCAAGATCCTCGACGTCTCCGACATCAACGCGTTCTCGACCCTCGGCGGCTACATCTACATCAACGAGGGGACGCTCGACTTCGTCCAGTCCGACGACGAGCTGGCCGGGATCATCGGCCACGAGACCGGCCACATCGAGCGCCGTCACGCGGTGACATCGAACAACAAGGCGTCGATCATGAACGTGCTGTTCGGCGTCGCTTCGCTGTTCATTCCGCTGGTCTACCGTTTCGGGCAGCTCGCGCAAGCCGGGCTGCAGGCGCGGATCGCGCGCGACGACGAGAACGAAGCCGACAAGTACGGGCTGATGCTGATGTCGCGCGCCGGTTACGACCCCG
Organism: Candidatus Elarobacter sp.; assembly: GCA_035939295.1. Taxonomy (GTDB): domain Bacteria; phylum Vulcanimicrobiota; class Vulcanimicrobiia; order Vulcanimicrobiales; family Vulcanimicrobiaceae; genus Vulcanimicrobium. The sequence continues at coordinate 2,975 of DASZGA010000422.1, forward strand.
ACGCGATGCGCAGCTTCATGGCGCATCTCGGCGCGACCGAGCAAACCAGCCACGACATCGTCTCGAAGTATCTCGCCGACCATCCCGAGACGAAGAAGCGGCTGGCGAACCTCAACGGCGACCCCGAGCTGAACCCGACCTTGCGCACCGACGACCAGCGCGTCGCGCAGGCGATCCACGACTACGACACCGCGCGCTACAACATCGCGGCGCTCAAGTTCTCCGACGTGCTGAAGCGGCGCCCCGACGACTCGACCGCGCGCTTCGGCCTCGGCCAGTCCGAGCTCGCGCTCGGCCAGATCAGCAAAGGCGAGCAGAACCTCACCGCCGCCGCGAGCGCCGTCTCGCCGCAGGCGCGCGCGCTCGCCGACGCGCGGATCAAAGCGCTGCGCGACGCGGAGCGCCGGCTGAACCTGCTGCGCCCCGACCTCACCCCGCTGCGCGCGCAGATGAACACGGCGTCGAGCGAGCAGTCGCAAGCGGCGACGGCGATCGCGACGCGCCGCCAGCAGGCGATCGATCAGGTCAAGTCGATCCGCTCGCGGATCCAGAGCATCGCGTACGGTTTGCCGGATCTCTCGCGCGTGCAGCCGCGCAAGGACTCGCGGCTCGACACGCTGATCCACAACATGAACACGATGTCGAAGTCGCTCGACGCCGCGACCGGGAAAGCCTCGGAAGTCATCGGCGGCGTCGGGTCGCTCGAGCGCAACAAAGAAGGCGGCGTCCTCAAAGAGATCAGCGACGTGATGGTCGAGATGAACGCACCGCTCAAGCTCGACTCGCCGCCGCCGCAAACGCTCGCGACGCTGCCGTCGTACCCGGCGATGATCTCCTCGCTCGGCGCCGCCGACACCGACGTCGTGCGCGGCGTCGACGCGGCGCGCGCGTCGCTCGCGATGCTGGACGTCGGGCTCGGCGATCTCGACGTGTTCGTGCAAGAGCTGCGCCACACGCAGCTCGACGGCACCGGCGACATCGGGCTCGCCGACTACCACCGCCTCGAGCCGCTGATGACGAAGGCCGTCGACTCGCTGAACAAAGCGGCGGTCGGCGCGTCGCAGGGCTCGCAGCTCTACAACATGGCGCGCTCGCGCGTGCTCGAGACGCGGATCAACCTGCTCGGGCTTCAGGAGTCGCCCGACCGCTACGCGACGCTGCAGAAGGCGCTCGACGTCCGCTTCCACGCCAAGGGCGCGGACTACGACACGCTGGCGCGGCAAGGGCTCACCCCGGGTGAGGTCGCGGCCGCGGTGATCGTCGGCGCCGACACGAACGCCGCGCCGCAGGCGATCCTCGCCGAGGCGAAGGCCTCGGGGAAGAACGTCGTCGACCTCGCGAACGCGCGCGGCATGTACGCGCAGTCGCTGGAGATCTTCCTCGGGCTGATCTACCTCGACTACGTCGACGATCCCGACAAAGAGGCCCAAGGCCGGACGTAACGCCTTCGGCCGGACGGGGTAGGAGCCTATCGTGAACGCTTCTGCCGCCGCCGCGATGTTCGAACGCCTGCGAGGATCGCTCAACCCGGGAGCGGTCCAAGCCGGCGCTCGCCGCCCGTTCAAGTTCTTCGTCTGCGGCGATCCGGCGCTGCTCAGCGAGCTGCGCGCCTCGCTGCTGGCCGGGCACGACGGCGCGACGATCCCCGCCGAGGCAGCCGCCGCGTTCGAGACGCTCGATCTGCAGCGCTCCGTCGACACCACCGACGCGCGCGCCGTCATCTGCGTCGCCCGTCCGACCGACCGCGACTCGCTGAGCCTCGAACGGCTGGCGGCGCTCCGGCTCCCGGTGCTGGTGCTGATCGTCGACCGCGACGTCACCGCGCCGAGCGGTCCGGCGCAGCCGCCGCCGGCCGGCGGCGTCGAGGAGTACGTCGTCGACCGCATCTCGCTCGAGGCGCTGCGCGGCCGCTTCCTCCCGCACCTCATCGACTGTTGCAAGGGGATCGAGGTCGCCGTCGGCCGCCGGTTGCCGGCGCTGCGCGACACGGTCGCGGCGAAGCTGACCCGCGACGCCGCGCTGAACGCGCTCAAGGTCGCCGGCGCCAGCGCGGTCGTCGACCACGTCCCGCTGCTCGGGATCGTCCTGGGCGCGTTCGCCTCGGGCGCCGACATGTTCGCGATCACCGGGATCCAGATGAACCTGATGCTGAACATCGGCGCGACCTACGGCCGCGATCCCGATCTCTCGGCGATGTGGGAGCTGCTGCCGATCGTCGGCGGCGGCTTCGGCTGGCGCGCGCTCGCGCGCGAGCTCTCGGGGTTCATCCCGGTCGGCGGGATCTTCATCAAGGCCGCGATCGCGTACGCCGGAACCGTCGTCGTCGGCGAAGGCGTCGCGTTCTTCTACCGCAACGGCCGGCAGATGAACGTCGAAGACGCCGCCCACATCTACGACGATGCGAAGGCGAGCGCGATGACGTTCGCGCGCGATATCCTCACCCGCTTCCGCCGCAACGGCAACGGCGGCGGCGGAGGCGCGGCGTAGCCGCTCAGCGCCGCGCGAGAAACTCCAGGAGCGGCTCGTTGCCGAGCTCGGTGTGCGGGTCGCGCAGCGTGGGGCGGACGCGCGCCGCGATCCGCTCGGCAAGCCGATAGCGCGCCGCCGGCTCCAGCCCGGCACGGCGCGCGAGAAACCGTTCGACCAGCAGCCGGTCGGCGTCCGAGAGGCCGTTCTCGCTCGGCGCCGAGCGCGCCAAGTAGGCGTCGAGATCGGGGACCGCGTCGGCGCGGTCGCGGACGACGATCGTTCCCGCGGCGAGATCGCCGAGCCGCTTGTTCTCGCGCGAGATCAGCGCGCTGACCGCCGAGAGCAGGTAGAAGCCGAAGAACAGCTCGACGATCCGCACCAGGTTGCGGATCACCGCCGCGCCGAGATCGATCGGAAAGCCGCCGTCGCGCACGACGCGCAGGCCGAGCGCGCGCTTTCCCGGCGTCCGCCCGGACCACCAGGTCTCGAAGATGATGAACCAGCCGAAGAAGATCAGGAAGATCAGGATGACGACGAACGCGATCAGCCATGCCTCGCCGTTCTTCGATCCGATGAACGGGATCCGTGACAGCGACGAGGCCGCGAACCCGAACCCGATCAGCAGCGCGATAACGATCGCGAACTGCGCGACCATGTCGACGACGACCGCCAAAAACCGGCTCCCAAGCCCAGCCAGCTCATACCGGATCGCCACCGCCTCCCCGGTGCGGACGTCGACAGATCGCTCCACGTGGTGGTTTTCGGCACAATGACGGCGAACTCTGTTCGCGATGCGGGAGCGGCGGTTTGTGTCGGCGCGGCGTGCTAGGTGGGACCGGCTCGGTGTGCTTGTCGACCGTGCGGCGCGCAAGGGCGTGCGTTCGCTCCCGACCGACGAGATCGACGAGCTCGCGCTCGCGTACCGCGCCGCGACGAGCGATCTCGCGATCGCGCGGACGCGCGGCGAAGACCCGGTCGTCCTGGAGCATCTCAACCGGCTGACCGCGCGCGCGCACTCGGTCGTCTACGTCGCGACGGCGCGCAGCGGCTGGAACCGGCTGCTCGACTTCGTCGTGCGCGGGTTCCCCCGCGAGGTGCGCCGCTCGTGGGCGCCGATCGGGTTCTGCACGCTGGTGACGATCGTCTCGGCGCTG
>DASZGA010000423.1:0-16460 GCA_035939295.1 Candidatus Elarobacter sp.
CACCAGCGCGTGGAACCTCTCGTTCGCGTTCCACCGCCGCACCCCGCACGACGAGCTCTATTTCGCGTACGGCGACGCGAGCCAGCTCTCGACGCTCCCGCAGTTCGTGGTGAAGTTCATCCACTACTTCGGCGCCGAGAAAGGCACCTAGCGTCGTCTCCGTGCAACGGGTCGGCTATCGCGCCGACGACCTGTTCAGAGCCACAGCGGCGCGCACGAGCGCTTTCAAGGCAGCCTCATCGATCTCATCACCCTCGTGGATGTCGATCGCGCGCCTGGTGTTGCCTTCAAGGCTGGAGTTGAAGAGCCGCGCAGGATCCTTGAGCGAAGCGCCCTTGGCGAACGTCAGCTTCACGACGCTCTTGTAGGTCTCGCCGGTGCAGATGATTCCGTCGTGAGACCAAACCGGAACGCCTCTCCACTTCCACTCCTCGACCACCTCGGGGTCGGCCTGTTTGATGAGAGCGCGGACGCGGGAGAGCATCTTGCCCCTCCAGTCGTCCAGCTCTTTGATCCTCGCGTCGATCAGCCGAGAAGGGGATTCACTCTTGGTCGTTGCGCTCGCTTTCATTTCCCTTAGTCCTGTGGCGGTTGTCGCAAGCCCACGGTCGCGCCGTTGGGATCTTTGACGCTGGCGACCAGCAGTCCGTAGCCGACATCGGTAATCGCTTGCACGACCGTGCCGCCCGCGGCTTCCAGCGCTTTCACGCTCGCCGCGATGTCGCTCACCGTCCAGTAGGCGAGCGCGCCGGGTTCGCGTTTATCTCGGTTCGGAATGAGCCCGATTTCCATATCGCCGCTCTTGTAGCCGACGTACTGGGGTGAATCGGCGTAGGGGTCACTGCCGATAAGCTCACGAAAGAATCGCTTGGCCGCGGTCAGATCTGCGGCCGGATAGATGATCAGGGAGACGTCCTTCAAGATTCCATACTCCTTCCATCTCTAAGACGGATCGAGCGCGGCGAAACGTGACGGGCTCCGCAGGAGGGATTCGTTGGAGGACGCGGAGTGGCTTGCCGAGCGCTTCGAGGCGGCAAGGCCGCGCTTGCAGCGCATCGCCCAACGGATACTGGGATCGGCTGCCGAAGCCGACGACGCGCTGCAAGAGAGCTGGCTGCGCATCAGCCGCGCCGACACGGCGCGCGTTGCGAACCTCGAGGGCTGGCTCACGACCGTCGTTGCGCGCATCTGCCTCGATGCGCTGAAATGGCGCGAAGGCCGGCGCGAGGAGTTGACGCCGGACGATCCGCGTCGCGACGCAGTAGCAATCGCGCCCGGCGAACGCCCCGAGGAAGAAGCGGTTCTTGCCGACTCGATCGGCGTGGCCATGCTGATCCTGCTCGATGCGCTGCCGCCGGCGGAACGCGTAGCGTTCGTGCTGCACGACACGTTCGACGTGCCCTTCGACGACATCGCCGCGATCGTCGGAAGGACGCCCGAGGCGGCGCGCCAGCTCGCAAGCCGCGCTCGCCGCCGCGTGCGCGGCGCAGCCCCCGGCCGTGATGCCGTGACGCAACGGCACGACGAGCTCGTCCGGGCGTTTCTCGCAGCCTCGCGGGCGGGAAACTTTTCGGCGCTGCTCGCGCTGCTCGATCCGGGAGCAACGCTTCGCGTGGATGCGGCGGTGGTGGCGATGGGCGGCGCGGCGTACTGGCAGAACGATCGTCTGGGGGCTGGTATCGAAGGCGCGGATGCCGTCGCACGGACGTTCTCCAGACGTGCGCGGGCCGCGCAGCCCGTCTTCATCGACGGCAAACCTGGAGCGGTGTGGATCCACGAAGACGAGGTGCGCGTCGCCTTCCGCTTTACGATAACGGGCGATCGCATCACCGCGATCGATCTCGTCGCCGATCGCGCTGCGATCGCGCAATCGGTCATCGAGCGTTAGCGAGGCTCTAGCGGACGGGTGTGCCGTTCGCCTGCGGAACAATCCGGTAGGCGGCGATCTGCTGGTTCGGGTCGAGTCGCAGCTCGATCAGCATCGTCCCCTTGTCGAAGGCCGCTTCGTAGACGTACCGCCCGGTGTCGGGCTCGGCCGAGTTTTGCTTGAGGCCGTGGTACGCGCCGAGCGCGCGCATCTTGTCCGAGAGCTCGCCGAGCGAGGCGCGCGTCACCTGCGCCTTCGCGGCGTCGTCGAAGTGGGAGGTCGTCCCGTTGAAATCGGCGTCGTAGACGCTGCGCGTCGTCTGGTCGGCGAGGACTTGCGGGTCGACGCGGTTCTGCGCGCACGCGCTCGCCGCGAGCGCGAACGCGACCGCGGCGAGTGCGACGGAGGTCTTCACCGGTCTAGAACGTGCCCCAGCCGTACGACGTGCTCGCGACGCGGACCGGAGCTTTCTCGGTGGCGGTCGTCGTGCGCGCGGCGGCGACAAGCGGGCGAAACGCCGGCTGCGGCTGCGCGGCGACGTTCTGCGGATTGCTGCGCGTCATCGCGAGCTGATGCCGGAGCCGCAGCACCTCTTGGTGCTGAATCGCGACCTCGTGCTGATAGTTCGCGACCAGCGCGGCTTCGTGCTGGTAGGCCGAGCGCTCCGACTGGTACGCGGCTTCGGCGTTGTTGGCTTCGGACTGCGTCTGCGCCTGACGGCGGTCGTACTCGGCGTACTTCTGGTGGACTTTGCGGTTGTGGTTGATGATCAGCAGCGCCGCGGCCGCACCGCCGATGATGATGTTGCGCGTGCTGGCCGCGCCGTCCGCGAGCGCGGGCGCGGCGGGGAGCGCGGTCACCGCGAGCGACGCGGCGAGGGTAAGACAAGCAAGGCGGCCTTTGGTCATTCGGTGAGCTCCTTTGTTCTTCTGGTACCCAACGCGGTCTGAATTGCGTCGGGTTCCGAACAGCAAGCGGCGTGACGCCCGTCAAAGATGGTTGGCCCGCTCGCTTGGCGGAGACTCTCGTATGCGAAAGACCGTCGTCCCCGGCGTCTGGTCGTGGTCGCGCTGGCAAGCCGACCGTGGGCTCGACTTCAACGGCTTCTTCATCGAAGAAGACGAGGGGAATCTCGTCGTCGACCCGATCGACCCCGGCGAGGAGCTGCTGGCCGACTTGAAGCAGCGCGGCGTCGCGTCGGTCGTGATCACCAACCGCGATCACGAGCGCGCGACCGCCGACGTCGTCGCGGTGACCGGCGCGACGGTGATCGCGAGCGCGCTCGACGCGCCGCTGCTGACGCGGCCGGTCGACCGCACCGTGCAGCCCGGCGACGTCGTGAACGGCTGGACCGTGCTCGGGCTCGATGGCTTCAAGACCGCCGGCGAGATCGTGCTCTACGACCGCGCGCGCCGCACCGCGATCGTCGGCGACGCGCTGTGGGGAACGCCGGCCGGCGCGCTCACGCTGATGCCGGACGCGAAGCTCGCCGATCCCGCCCGCGCCGCGCTCTCCGCGCGGCAGCTGCGAATGTACTCGGTCGACAACCTGCTGGTCGGCGACGGCGCGTGCGTCTTCGGCAACGCGCACGACGTCATCGGCGCGATGCTCGACGCGCGCGACGGCGTCGCGATCAACCGCGTGAACCTCGACGAGCTGGAGTGGGTGCGCTATCCGAGCGATCCCGAGCCGTTCACCGCCGCGATGGGCGAGGTCGGCCGTTTGATCGGCGCGACGAAGCTCGGCTACGCCGTGGGGAAGTTGGGCAAAGGCGAGCACTACTGCCCGTATCACTGGCACACCGCGGAAGAAGAGCTGTTCGTCGTCCTCTCCGGGACGCCGACGCTGCGCACGCCGCGCGGCACGTTCGCGCTGCGCCCCGGCGACATGGTCGCGTTTCCGACCGATCCGCGCGGCGCGCACCGGATCTGGAACGACTCCGACGAGGACGCGCTCGTGCTGATGGTCGCCAACAGCGACCCCCACGACGTCTGCTACTACCCCGACTCGGAGAAGTTCATCGTCGAAGCGACCGGGACGCTCGTGCGCGAGCACCCGCAGCTCGACTACTTCGACCGCGAGACGGGATGACGAACGCCGACAAGGAAGCGCTCGTCCCGGAGCGGGTGCGCGCCCATCTGCGCGCGTACGAAGAGACGTGATGTTGCCGCTGCTGCTGGCGGCGGGGATCGCCGCCGCACCCTCGCCGTGCCCGTCCGATCTGCTGGTCGCGAACCCGCGGCTCAAGGTCGTGCGCGCGCGTGACCGCGCCTTCGACAACTACGTCGTCACCATCGACGTCAAGAACCGCGGCGTCGCGAACCAGCCCGACGGAACGAAGCAGCATCTGGAGCTGGGAGAGAACGGGCGCGTGCTCGGATCGCAGCCGATCCCGCCGCTCGGCGCCGAAGAGAGCTACGCCGCGGCGTTTCGCGTGCAGCTTCCGCATGCGGCGCGGCGCGCACCGTACCGGGTCGAGTTCCGTTACGTGCTGGACTCCAAGAACGCGTCGCGCGCGAACTGTACCAGCGCCAACGACCGGGTCACCGCGACGCTCTGATGCGCATCGGCCTCGTTCGTCGCGGCGCGGACGAGGCGACGGCCACCCTCGTCGCGCAGGCGACCTTCCCCGACGGCCCGCTGCGGCTGCGCTACGCGACGCGCACCGGCGCGCTGCTGCGGATCGACGGCGTCGTGCGCGGCGCGTTCGACGGGATGCACGAGACGATCGATCTTCCGCCGCTCGCGGGCGCGCACGAGCTCGCGCTCGAGGTCGAGCTGCGCTCGCTGCCGGTCGCGGGACTTCCCGACGGCGGCGGTCTGAAGTGGCGGCTGATGCTGTTGCGCGCGGCGCAGAAACCGTCCGAGCACATCGAGGTCGAGTCGCGCGGCGACGTACCGCCGGGCGAGAAGATCGGCGTGCCGCTGGTCGGTCACGCGCACCTGGACGTCGCGTGGCTGTGGCGGTACGACGCGACGAAGCGCAAGGCGATGCGCACCTTCGCGACGGCGCTGCGCGAGATGGAGCTCGATCCGCGCTACGTCTACGCGCAGAGCCAGCCGCAGGAGTACGCGTGGGTCTTCGCCGCCGACCGCGACGTCGCGGACCGCGTTCGCGCGCACGTGCAGCGCAGCTGGGACGCCGGCGTTGCGGCGATGTGGGTCGAGCCCGACCTGCACGCGCCGAGCGGCGAGTCGGTGCTGCGCCAGTTTGCGCACGGGATCCGCTGGATGCGCGACAACGCCGGGATCGAGCCGAGCGTCGCGTGGCTTCCCGACACGTTCGGGTTTCCGGCGACGTTTCCGCAGCTTGCGGCACACGCCGGCGTTCCGTACTTCGCGACCACGAAGCTGCAGTGGAACGAGACGACGCGCTGGCCGTACCCGCGCTTTCGCTGGCTCGGCGACGACGGTTCGTCGGTTCTCGCCGCCGTCATCGACGCGTACGACGGCGAGCTGAGCGACGAGCGGGTCGAGCGCGCGCGCGAGCGCGACGAAGTGCTGGTCGTCGGCTACGGCGACGGCGGCGGCGGCCCGACCGACGCCCACCTCGCGCGCGTCGGCGACGGCTCGCGCGGCTGGACGCGCGTCGAAGACTGGTTCGCGCGCGACGTCGCGCAAGGCGAGCTGCCGCAGCACCGCGGCGAGCTGTACCTCGAGACGCACCGCGGGACGTACACGACCCACCACGGCGTGAAGGCGCGCAACGCCGAGCTCGAGCGCGCGCTCGCGCACGCCGAGGAGCTGGCGTCGTGGTGCGTCGCGGTCCGCGCGCCGGAGACGGTTCGCCGTGCGCTCGCCGACGATCTGCGCAGCGCGTGGCGAATGGTGCTGCGCGCGCAGTTCCACGACGTGATCACCGGAACCGCGATCGGCGCCGTCTACACCGACGTCCACGCCGAGTACGACCGCGCGCTCGCGATCGCGGCGCGCGTCTGCGAGGCGGCGGCCTCGGTTCTGCCGCGCAGCGACCTGCGCATCGTCGCGCCGCCGCCGCTCGCGCCGCGGCGCGACGACGACGCGTGGGCGTTCGAGAACGCCTACGTCCGCGCGCGCGTCCGCGACGACGGAACGCTGATCGAACTGAGCGGCGCCACCGGACCGAACCTGGTCGCGGTCGCGAACGGGATCGCCGCCTATGCCGACAAGCCGGCGAAGTGGGACGCCTGGAACATCGACGCCGGGTACCAGCGCAAACCCGTCAAGGTTCGTCCGGCCGGCGCATCGGAGGACGACGGCGCGCTGCAAGTGCTGTTCGCGGTCGGCAAGTCGTCGGCGATGACGATGCGGATCTCGCTGCTCGAGGACGAGCCGTGGCTGCGCGTCGACGCTGCGGTGAGCTGGCACGAGAACCACGTGCTGCTGCGCGCCGAGCACCGCGTCGCGCTGCGCGCGCGCGACGTGCGCTACGGGCAGCAGCACGGCACGCTGCTGCGCACGGCGTATCCGGCGACCGACGCGGAGCGCGCGAAGTTCGAAGTCCCCGGACAGCGCTGGGCGCACGTCACCGACGGCGAGCACGGCTTGGCAGTGTTCACGCCCGACCTCTACGGCTGGAGCGGCGCCGGTTTGAACGACGGCGGCGTGCGGCTGGGAACCTCGCTGCTGCGTTCGCCGCGCTGGCCCGACCCGCTCGCCGACCGCGGCGAGCAGCGTCTTTCGTACGCGTTCGTTCCGACGTCGGGCGCGACGGTCGGCGCGCTCGAGCACGCCTGGACGACGTACGCCGAAGAAGACCGCGTGCGGCTCTTCACCTGCGACGAGACCGCGGTCTTGATCGTCGCGACGTATCCGTCCGACGACGGGACCGGGGTGATCCTGCGCGTCCGCGAGTGCGACGGCGCGCGCAATCGGGTCGCGGTGCGCTGCGGCGGCCGGATGCGCGAGGCGATCCCGGTCGACGCGGCGGAACGGACCGTCGAAGGCGACGCCCAGCTCGCCGGCGAGAACCTCGTCTTCGAGCTCGGCCCGTTCGCGCTGCGCTCGTTCCTCATTCGCTTCTGAAAGCTTCATGCGAATCATCGACACCGTTCTGTTCGACCTCGACGACACGCTCCACGACGACACGACGGCGTATCGCGCCGCCGCGCTCAGCGTCGCCGAGACGATCGCGCGCGAACGCGGGATCGCGGCGCAAGCGCTCGCGGACGCGTACGAAGCCGAAGCGACGCGCTTCTGGTCGGAGCTCTCCGCCGAGCATCTCGGCCGCGCGATCGGCGGCGAGCGCGAGCGGATGTGGCACGCCGCGCTGCTCGCGGTCGGGATCGACGACGAAGCGCTCGCGCGGCGCGCCGCCGACGCGTACGTCGCGGCGCGCGCCGGCGTGCTGACGCTCTTCCCCGGCGCGCGCGAGCTGCTCGTCGCGCTGCGCGCGCGCGGCTGCAAGCTCGGGCTCGTCACCAACGGCTTCGCCGCCACGCATCACGAGAAGATCGACCGGCTCGGTTTGCGCGAGCAGATGGACGCGTTCTTCATCGCCGACGAGGTCGGGATGCTCAAGCCCGATCCGGCGCTCTTCCGGCACGCGTGCGAAGCGCTCGGGAGCGTTCCGGAAAGGAGCGCGATGGTCGGCGACCGCTACGCGCGGGACGTGATCGGCGCGCACGATGCCGGGTTGTTCACCGTCCTGCTCGACGTGCACGCGATCCCGATCCCCGACGGCGCGCCGCAGCCGGACGCGGTCGTGCAGGAGATCGGCGACGTGCTGCGGGTGCTGCCGCTCGCGCGCTAGGAGGCGATCTCGCGGACGAGCCGCGCGATCCGCTCCGGCGGCTCGATCCCGAGCGTCCGCCGCAGCGTCGCGGCGTACGAAGCCAGCAGCTGGCGCGCGCCGACGACGTTTCCTTGCGCGACCAGCGCGCGCAGCCCGAGCTCGTGCGCGTCTTGGCTGACGGCGTTCAGCGCGATCGCCTCGTGCGCGCGCTCGAGTGCCGTCGTGTAGCGCGCGTGCGCGAGCGCGTCGCTCCCGAGCGTCAGCACGGCGCGCTCGACGAAGGCGTCGATCTTCGCCGACCACGCCGCGTACCACGGCCAGTGGCGCGCCGCGGCGCTGGTATTGCGCCGGTGGCGAAGGCGGATCGCGTCGAGCCGCGCGATCGTTGCCGGCGCGGCGTGCGTCGTCGCGGCGAGCTCCTCGAGCTCGGCGAGCGTGCAGGTCACGTTCGGCCCGATCGTGTAGCCGGCGTCGGCGCTGCGGATCGTTCCGAAACCGAGCCGCTTGCGGAGCCGTCCGACGGTGACTTTCAGCTTCGAATAGTCGTCGTCGGCGTCGCCCCACACTTCCTCGAGCAAGACGTCGTACGGGACGTGGCTCCCTTTGATCGCCAAGTTGACGAAGACTTCGAACTCGCGCCGCGGGAGCCGCGCCGTCTCGCCGTCGGCGGTAATCTCGCCCGCCAGCACGTCGAAGACGATCGCCGGATCGCCCGATGCGCGCACGACCTCGTGCGCGACGGCGTCGAGCGCCGCGGCGACGATCCCCGGCACCCGGTGCTGCTCGCCGTCGCGGAGCAGCAGCCCGTCGGCGCGCGCCAGCTTCGCCGCCAGCAAATCGCCCGCTGCGTGCGAGCCGCCGGCCGCGAACGAACGCCGCTCCGGCGCGAGCCGGTCGACGAAGTCGAGCCGGACGTCTTGCAGCAGCCGTTCGTAACCGCGGGTCGCGGAGCCGGTGAGCGGAACGCCGGCCGGCGCGGACGCGGCGAGCGCGGCGAGCCGGTAGGTCGGCATCGGCCACCCGAGCGTGAGCAACCGGATCTCCTCGATCCGTTCGGCGCTCAGCCCGCGCCCGGCGAGCTCGGCGGTGACGTCGAGGGCGAGGTCTTCGTGGGTCAGCTCGACGCTCGTTCCGGCCACCTCGGCGGGAAGCGGAAACGGCCGCCGCGTGCAGATCGCGATCGTCTGGCGCGGGCCGCGGCAGGCCAGAACCTGGTGGATCGCGGCCAGCACGTCCGGCTTGTCGAGCGCCGACTCGGCGTTCTCGAAGGCGACGAAGTCGCGCTTTTCGGCTCCGGCAGGCACCGAGACGCGGGCGCGGAGCGCCGCCTCGACGTCCTCGCCGCCCGTCAGCTCGCGGCAGTCGACGATCGCCGAAGTGTGCGCGAGCGCCGCGGCGATCCGCGTCGTCGACGTCTTGAGGTAGCCCGTGGGCGCGCGAAGGACGACGACGGCAGGTCGCGCGAGCAAGTATTCGCGTGCGTAGCGGGTTGCGGCGTCCATTCGACCTCGCGGCGGTACCGAGTCGTCACCCTCCGGCCCGGGCCCGAGAGGTCAGCCTTCAACGCTTGGCAGCCCAAGCCGCCGATCCTGTGCGGCTGTGTACGAAAACAGTAAAAAATAGCCACGAACAGCGCGATTGTTCACGATCCGTTCCCGGCCCGTTCCCGGCCCAAGACTATGCTGACGGAACGTCCGCGTGCCTTTACCAGGCGCGCGGGTCGGTTCGTCCTCGGAAAATCGGAAAGGGACACGATCGCGTGCGAAAGCTTCTTGTCGCCGCCTGTGCGGCTTTTGTGGTGTTGGCCGGATGCGGTGGCGGAAGCAGCGGCGCCGGCTCGCCGATCCAGAGCCCGCCGACCGCGGCGCCGAGTTCCGGCAACGGGCCGCAGTCGGTGAAGGTCGCGGTCGTCGTCGGCGGCCGCTTCGGAACGTCGGGGAGCAGCAGCGCGCGGCGGCCGAAGTTCGTCTCGCCCTCGACCGCCGGGATCGACATCAAGGTGTACGCGCACGGCGGCAATACGATCATCGGCGAGTCCGAGACCGACATCTCCTCCGGTTCGGCCGCCTGCGGCGGGCAGACCGGGACGCCGCGCACCTGTTTCATCCAAGTCCCCGCGCCGGCCGGAAACGACGACTTCGTTGCGACGACCTATGACGCGGCACCCTCGGGGAGCTCGTTCGCGGGCGCGCACGTGCTCGGGATCGGGCAGCTGACCGCAAACATCATTTCAGGCGTGTCGAACGGCTTCACGCTCTTCATCAGCGGCGTGATCGACTCGCTGGGCTTCCTCGCGCCGCACGCCTCGGTCCCGGCCGACGGCGCCAACCACACCGTCGGCTTCGTGCTGAACCCGTCGGACTTCGGCAACAACCCGATCGTCGCCGGCGCGAACGATCCGTACCAGAACCCGATCAGCGTGCAGCTGAGCGAGAACGGCGGAAGCGGCCACGTGCAGATCGTCAAGAACGGAACGCCGACCGGCGGTACGTCGACGACGCTGAACCGCTCGACCGACACCGTCGCGGTCAAGTACGACGGCCTGGGCGCCCCCGGCTACGACGCGGTCGTGACCGTCAGCGCGAGCGGCAACACGCCCGAGACGATGACGATCTCGCCGCTCTACGTCACCTCGCCGAGCCCGTATCACTCCGGAACGACCCTCTCGTTCACCGGCGGCGGTCAGACCGCGCAGGTGAACCTCAGCGAGACCGGCGCGGCAAGCCCGACCTACACCGCGACGCCGAGCGGAAGCTGTTCCGGCGTCGCGACGGCGTCGGCACCGACCGGTACGCCGAGCGCGTCGTCGACGACGGTCACGGCGGTCGGCAGCGGTTCGTGCACGATCGCGTTCTCGGACGGCGCCAGCACGATCACGTGGAGCGTGAACGTCACGACGACCGGTGGAAGCATCACGATCCCCAGCGGCCAGCTCGGGCCGATCGTCTTCAACAACTACAGCCTCGGTGCGATCCAGGGACAGAACGATCCCGCCACCGCCAAGCCGTGGCTCTCGAACTCGTGCGGCAACAACGACGTCAGTGCGAACGTCGTGAACACGTCGTCGTTCCCGTCGTCGCATTGGACCGGCTTCGTACAACCGACGAAGGCTCTGCAGTTCGACAACTCGGTGACGCAGGGCTGCTACTCCGGCCTCGGCACGCCGGAAGGCTCGCGGTCCTCGGGTTGGCCGAGCGCCCTCACCGACACGAACGCGTTCACGCAGTGCGGCCCGACCTGCAACCCGTACTTCTCGTTCGAGTTCGTCGCGACGTCGTCGACCGGCGCGTTCCAGCCCGACCTCGAGGTGAACTTCTCGCCGGTGTGGAGCAACGACGGCGCGCGGATGGCGTGGGTCGGCCTGTGGCACACGACCGATTCCGGCAGCCATCAGAAGCTGCTGATCTTCACCAACGACGTCGAGGGGATCGTCGGCGGCCCTGCGCCCTGCTTGTCGTGCGCGAACTTCGTCGCGCACGAGGTGGCGTACGTCGATCCGACCGTGCCGCACAAGATCGGCCTCGCGATGAACTTCGTGCAGCCGAACAACGACGCCGTGACGATCTACGTCGACGGCGTGCAGCAGCCGCCGGCGACGACGATCCGCTCGTGGTCCGACTACTACCTGTTCGACACCGAGAGCGATCCCGGTTTCGCGCACCCGAACTCGCGCGCGGTCGACGACGTCCTGTTCCGGGCCGGTAACGTCGACACGTGCGTGAACTTCGCCGACTATGCGAGCGGCCCGTGCAACACCGTCTCCGGGCGCACCGGCCACACCGCGAACGCCGGCAACGGGTTCTTGATCACCAACGTGACGACGTGCTCCGGAACGGCCGCGAGCTGCGCCGGCGCGATCCAGACCTCGAGCTCGCGCCGCAGCGTCCAGTCGCGGTCGAGCAGCTTCTTCGGGACGGTGCCGGCGGTTCGCCGCCGCGCGTCCCAGCTCTGAGGTAGGTCCGGCGGGGGGCCGCCTGGCCCCCCTGCCGGCTCCAGGGAAGCGGCCCCCAGCAAGGCGAAGCAAGGGGCGTGACTTCACCACCACCGCAATCGGTCGAGAGCGTCTTCTCCCGCGCGTGGGAGCTCCTGACGCGTAACTGGATCATCATCGTCCCCGGGCTCGTGATCGGCCTCGTGGTCGGGATCGTGAACGGAATTCTGACGCTGCCGGCGCAGCACGTCTATGCTGCGGACGGCTCCGTCAACGTCGGCGTCGCGATGGCGGGAATCGTCGGCGCGCTCATCGCTGGGGTCGTCGGCCTCATCGGTTACATCGCGAACCAAGCGTTCACGGTCGGGATGGCCGGCGCTGCTTGGGAACGCGGAACGACTACCCTCGCGGACGGGATGGCGTCGTTTCAAGAGGACGCGGGTCGCATCATCATCACGGCGATCGGCCTGATCGTTCTGGGCGCCGTCGCCGTCGTGCTGAGCTTCTTCACGTTCGGCCTGGCGCTCATCGCGTACATCCTGTTCTGTCTGTACGCGATGCCGGCCGCGATCGTCGGAAACCGTCCGGGTTTCACCTCGATCATCGAGTCGTTTCAGATCGCGACGAAGCGATTCGTCCCCACGCTGATCATCACGGCGCTCATCGCCGTCCTGTACATCGTCGTCGGGATCGTTACCGCGCCGTTGCGGATCGTGCCGTTCCTCGGTCCGATCATTGCCGGGGTCATCCTGCAGGGCGTCGTCGCGTATGCGGTCTTGGTGATCGTCGGCGAATACCTGAACCTGCGGAACAGCGGCTCGATCCCGCCGCCGGGCCCGGCGACGACCCCTCCGGCCGTTTAGGAGAAACTGTCCAGCCCCGTTCGGTGCGCAACGGAGCCGCACCGGGCGGGGTCTAAGATCAGGTCATGCCGGACGCGAGCACCCACGCTCTCGATGCGATCGTCATCAAGGGCGCGCGTGAGCACAACCTCAAGAACATCGACCTGACGCTCCCGCGCAACCGGCTGATCGTGATCACCGGGTTGTCCGGATCGGGCAAGTCCTCGCTCGCCTTTGACACCATCTACGCCGAGGGACAGCGGCGCTACGTCGAGTCGCTCTCTTCGTACGCCCGGCAGTTCCTCGGGCAGATGGAGAAGCCGGACGTCGACTACATCGAGGGCCTCTCGCCGGCGATCTCGATCGACCAGAAGTCGACCTCGCGCAACCCGCGCTCGACGGTCGGCACCGTCACCGAGATCTACGACTACCTGCGCTTGCTGTACGCGCGAATCGGAAAGCCGCACTGCTACCAGTGTGGGCGCGCGATCAGCACGCAGACCGCCGAGCAAATCGTCGACCAGATCCTCGAGTTCCCCGAGGGGACGCGGATCCAATTGCTCGCGCCGGTGATCCGCGGGCGCAAGGGCGAGTACACCAAGCTCTTTGAAGAAATCGCCAAGGAGGGTTTCTCGCGCGTGCGCGTCGACGGCGTCATCCGCGAGCTCAAAGACAAGATCGAGCTCGACAAGAAGCGCAAGCACACGGTCGAGGTCGTCGTCGACCGGCTCGTCGTCAAGCCCGACGTGCGCGGCCGTCTGACCGACTCGATCGAGACGACGCTCAAGCTCTCGACCGGGATCGTCACCGTCCTCTACCAAGCAGTGGTGAAGGCGAACGCCGGAACGGCGAAGCCGGCCGAGGTGTGGGCCGAGGCGACGTTCAGCGAGTCGTTCGCGTGCGCGTACTGTGGGATCTCGTTCCAGGAGCTGGAGCCGCGGCTGTTCTCGTTCAACTCGCCGTACGGCGCGTGCCCGGCGTGCAGCGGTCTGGGCGTGAAGATCGAGATCGATCCGTGGAAGGTGATCCCCGACCGGACGAAGTCGATCGCGGACGGCGCGATCGTTCCGTGGTCGAAGAACCTCGGCAGCGGCCGCTATCCCTCGACGAACCCCTACTACATGCAGCAGGTCGAGAAGTTGTTGCGCTCGCGCCGCTGCAAGGCGAGCACACCCGTCGAGGAGCTGCCGGAAGACGTCGTCGACACGATCCTCTACGGCGCCGACAAGAAGCAGAAGTTCGTTTACGAATCTCGCTCGGGGCATCAGTGGGAGTACGAGTCGCAGTTCGAGGGCGTCGTCAACAACCTGCAGCGCCGGTACACCGAGACCTCGTCCGACTACGTGAAGGAAGAGATCGAGAAGTACATGAGCGCGTCGACCTGCAAGGTCTGTCAGGGCGCGCGGCTCAAGCCGGAAGCGCTCGGCGTCACCGTCGCCGAGAAGAACATCCACGAGACGACGTCGATGTCGGTCGAGGCGGCCGAACAGTTCTTCGCCGCGTTCAAACCGAACGAGCGCGAGGCGACGATCTCGCACCAGATCCTCAAGGAGATTCGCGCGCGGCTGGGCTTCCTCAAGAACGTGGGGCTCGGGTACCTGAACCTCTCGCGCAGCGCGACCACGCTGAGCGGCGGTGAGTCGCAGCGGATTCGTTTGGCGACGCAGATCGGTTCCTCGCTGGTCGGCGTGCTGTACATCTTGGACGAACCGTCGATCGGGCTCCACCAGCGCGACAACGATCGCCTGCTGGCGACGCTGGAGACGCTGCGCGACATCGGCAACACACTGATCGTGATCGAGCACGACGAGGACACGATGCGCTCGGCCGACGTGATCGTCGACATCGGCCCCGGCGCCGGCGCCGAAGGCGGTCGCATCCTCTCGGTCGGCGGGATCGAGGAGATCGAGCAGAACCCCGAGTCGCTGACCGGCGCGTACCTGTCGGGGCGGCAGTTCATCTCGATCCCGAAGCACCGCAAGAAGGGCCGCAGCACGCTCTCGGTCATCAACGCGAAGGCGAACAACATCCAGGGGATCGACGTCGACATCCCGCTGGGGACGTTCACCTGCGTGACGGGCGTGAGCGGTTCCGGCAAATCGACGCTGGTGAACGAGGTCGTGGTGAAGGCGCTCAACCAGCACCTGCACCACCAGCCGCCGGGCGGAACGTACGGTCGCGTCAAAGGTGCCGAGGCGCTCGACAAGATGGTCGTGATCGACCAGTCGCCGATCGGCCGCACCCCGCGCTCGAACCCCGCGACCTACACCGGCGCGTTCGATCTGATCCGCGAGCTGTACTCGCTCACGCCGGAAGCGAAAATGCGCGGCTACACGCCGGGACGGTTCTCGTTCAACGTCAAGGGCGGGCGCTGCGAAGCGTGCCAAGGCGACGGGATCATCAAGATCGAGATGCACTTCTTGCCGGACGTGTACGTCCCGTGCGAAGTCTGCAAAGGGAAGCGCTACAACGCGCAGACCCTCGAGGTGAAGTTCAAAGGCAAGTCGGTCGCCGACGTCCTCGCGATGCGCGTCGACGAGGCGAACGAATTGTTCGGCACGATCCCGCGGATCAAGAACAAGCTGCAGACGATCTGCGAGGTCGGTCTCGGCTACATTCAGATGGGGCAGCCGGCAACGCAGCTCTCCGGCGGCGAGGCGCAGCGGATCAAGCTCGCGACCGAGCTCTCACGCCGCGCGACCGGCCGGACGTTCTACGTCCTCGACGAGCCGACGACGGGCTTGCACTTCGCCGACATCCACAAGCTGCTCGACGTGTTGCAGCGCTTGGTGCAGATGGGCAACACCGTGTTGGTGATCGAGCACAACCTCGACGTGATCAAGACCGCCGACTACGTGATCGACCTCGGCCCCGAGGGCGGCGACAAAGGCGGCAAGATCGTCGCGACCGGCACGCCCGAAGAGATCGCCGCGAACCCGAGCTCGCACACCGGCGAGTACCTGCGCGGCGTCCTCACCGACGAGCGCGCGAAAGGCCGGATCCACGTCAGCGCCGAGCGCATCAAGGCGCTGGAAGAGACGAACTTCGAAACGCTCGACGACCTGACGAAGAACGGCAAGCGCGAGCGGGTCCCGGTCGAGGCCTGACGCCGCGCTTTCAGCTCAGGGCTGGAGCTCGCCGACCGGGACGATCCGGTACTTCACCGGGTTGTGCTGCACGATCGTGCTCGCGTCGAGGTAGCTGCCGTTGTAGCGCTGCCCGGTCGTGACGTCTTCGAGCTGTGCGGTGTCGCGAATGTACTGGTCGAACCCGAGCGCGGTCTGCTCGTTCGCATGCTGCCGCGCCCAGTACGCGCCGGTGATGATCTCGCCGGTCTCGCGCATCGACTGCGCGGCGGCGGTCAGCCGGCCGGTGAGCACGCTGCCGTTCACGGTCCACGAGCGCCACGAGCTCCACAGCGCCGGCGCGAGCCGCGGGAAGTCGCGCGCGGGGAGCATGAACATCGACTTGTACACCATCGCGGAACCCCCGTCGACGGGCGCGACGGCGATCAGCGCGAGCCCTCGGAACGGCGAGCCGCTCGCTCGATAGTCGAACAGCACGTAGGCCGCGCGCCCGCTCCCCATCGGCGAAGCGACGGGCTGTGTTTCGACGATGCGAACGGCTTGCACGCCGAGCCCCACCGGCGGCGGTGCGGTGAGCACGCGCTTCATGACAGCGACCGGATCTCCCGACGTGAGGACCAGCACGGCGCGCGGGTTCGCCCCGGGCAGCAGCGGCGGGACCATCGCGGCCTGCGGGCACCCGAACGCGAGGTAGCCGTGATCGCGCTGCGATACCGCCTCGACGCAGCCTTGATACGCGTTCGCGACCGTCCACGACTCCGGCAACCCGATCGTCCCACTTCCGAACGACACGGTGTGCAGCGGCGCGAACGAGGGCGAGCCGTGGTGCAGAAAACGCACCGACGTCGAGAGCATCATCGGGACGTTGCGCGCTTGGCCGGGAACGTCGAATGCGCTCGCCGCGATCCCGCGCCCCGCGACGAGAGCGCCGGCGACAGGGCGGCCGTGATACGTGGCCGTGTAGAATGCTTCGACGAAGCGGTCTGCGCGGTCGGCGAACGCCGATCGGAGCCGCACGCCG
>DASZGA010000424.1:0-3848 GCA_035939295.1 Candidatus Elarobacter sp.
CCGCGATCGAGGCGCACCCGATGGCCGCGCGGATCGCGATGATCGAAGGCTCTTCGATCGACGAAGCGATCGCCGCGCGCGTGCGCGAGCGCGTCGCGGGCCGCAGCGCGATGGTCGTGCTCGACTCGAACCACACCGCCGACCACGTCGCGCGCGAGCTCGAGCTCTACGCGCCGCTGGTGCGCGCCGGGTTCTTTCTGATCGTGATGGACACCGCGGTCGAGTATGCCGACCCGGCGACGATCGTCGACCGGCCGTGGGGTCCGGGGAACAACCCGATGACCGCGGTCGACGCGTTTCTGGCGCGCGAGCCGCGGTTCGTCATCGACGAAGAGTACGATGCGAAGCTGCTGTTCACGGTCGCGCCGCGCGGCTACCTGCGCGCGACGAGGGATCCGCAGGCGACGTGACGATTTGCCGGCCGCCTCGCGAGGAAGACGTCCCCGCGCTCGCCGCGCTGCGCAACGACCTTCCCACGCAGTACGCGCTGCTCGCATCGCCCAAGCCGAACAGCATCGAGGACGTGCGCGCGTGGATCGCACGGCGCACCGGCGATCCGACGACGATGTTCCATGTGATCGCGGACGACAGCGATGCCGCGGTCGGGTTCACGCAAGTGATCGGGATCGACGAGTCGAGCCGGCACGGAATGTTCGGGATCGCCATCGACGGCCGTCACCGCGGCCACGGTCACGGCCGCGCCGCGCTCGAGCACACGCTCGCCGCCGCGCGCGCCGACGGCCGGCTCGACAAGCTCGTGCTGCACGTCGCCGCCGACAACGAATCGGCGCGCGCGCTCTACCGCTCGAGCGGGTTTCGCGACGTCGGCATCCACCGCCGCCACTACCGCGCCCCCGACGGCTGGCATGACGTCGCGATCATGGAACGCTTCCTGGCGGAGGAGCCGTGAAGACCGTCGTCGTGCTGCAGCCGCAGTTCTTCCCGTGGCGCGGTGTTTTCGAGCAGATTCGGTTGGCGGACGAGTTCGTCCACCTCGACGACGCGCAGTTTCAAAAGGGCGGGTTCACCAACCGCGTCCAGCTCAAGACCGCGAACGGGCCGCTCTGGCTCACCGTTCCGGTGCTGCGCGGCGGGAAGCTGCCGGCGATCGCCGAGGTCGAGATCGACTACAAGAGTGACTGGCGCGAGAAGCACCTGCGCACCTTCGCGATGAGCTACGCGCGCGCGCCGTTCGCCGCGCGCGCGCGGAGCGTCATGGCGGACGTGTACGCGGAGCGACCGCGCACGATCGCGCAGCTCGACATCGCGGCGCTCGAACGATGCTGCGGCGAGCTCGGCCTGCACCCGACGTTTACGCGCGCGTCGGAGACGCCTGTTGCCGGCGCGAAGACGGACCGGCTCGTCGCGCTGCTCGTCCCGCGCGGCACGACGTGCTACGTCACCGGGCGCGGCGCGCTCGACTACTTGAACGAACCGCAGCTCGCCGCCGCCGGAATCGAGGTCCGCGTGATGTCGTACGCGCGCGCGCCGTACCCGCAGCTTCACGGCACCTTCGACCCGCACGTGTCGATCCTCGACCTGCTCGCGAACCTCGGTCCCAACGCGGCTGCGGCGCTGAATTCGCCGGCGATTCCATGGCACGAAGCCGCCGCTGCGCACACCGGAATGCAGGCGGCCGCATCATGACGCCGCCCGCCGGCGAACCGACGGACCTGCGCGAGACGTTCGCGCGCGACGGCTTCGTCGTGCTGCGCGGTGCGCTCGACGTCGAGCGCGACGTCATGCCGCTGCAGCGCGAGCTCGGGATGCTGATCGAACATGCAGCACGGGCTTGCGGGACGCGGTACCACGTGCCGGAGGATCCGGCCGAGTTCGACCGCGGCTATCTGGCGCTGATCGGCGAGCATCCCGACGTGCAGCCGCTCGTCTACGACATGGCGAAGAATCTGGTCGCGTTTCAGCGGCTGATCGTCAGCGAACGGCTCGCCGGATTGTTCCGTGCGCTGCGCGGCACCGAGCTCGCCGGAACCGCGCCCGGCTCGAACGGAATTCGCATCGACCGGCCTGGTGACGATCGCCGGCTCGCGCCGTGGCACCAGGAGTTCCAGTACCAGTTTCGCAGCCTCGACGGCGTGACGTTCTGGATCCCGCTCGTCCCCGTGACTGAAGCGATGGGCCCCGTCGTGCTCGCGCGCGGCTCGCATCGCGGCGGCGTCGAGCCGCTGGTCGACACCTCGGGCAACGGCGAGACCGAGATGTCGTCGGGAAACTACGGCTCGCTGCGGCTCGAAGACGAAGCGACGATCCCCGAGCGCTACGAGCTGTGCGCGCCGCTCTCGCAGCCGGGCGATCTGTTCGCGTTCGATTTCCTCACGCTGCATGCGTCGGGCGCGAACGTCGGCGCGCGCGCGCGCTGGACGGCGCAGATCCGCTACTTCAACTTCAGCGACGAGTACGGCGCGCGGATCCGCTGGATGGGCGGGCTCAAGCACGGAACGACCCTCGCCGGCGCGAACGCGCTGCTCGCCGAAGCGCGCGCGGCGGCGCTCGGCCGATGACCGACGTCGCGGTCGCCACGGCGTGCGCGGTGTGCGGGACGCCGAGCGGCGCCCCCGCCTATCGCCACGACGGCGCCGTCTCGATCTCCTCGACGGCGCGCGCGATCGCCGTGCCGACGATCGTCTACGTCTGCGCCGTCTGCGCGCACGTGCAGACCCCACCGCTCGCCGACATCGGCGGCTACTACGACACCGCGTACAACGTGCATCTCGAAAGCGACGACGCCGACGATCTGTACGCCGTGCGCGACGGCGTCCCGGTCTACCGCGCGCAGCATCAGGCGAACGTCGCGCTGGAGAAGCTGAACCTGCCGTCCGGCGCTGCGGTCCTCGACTACGGCTGCGGGAAAGGGATGTCGCTGCGCGCGCTCCTTGCCGCGCGCAGCGACCTCGACGGCGCGGTCTTCGACGTCAGCGACGCGTATCGCACGCATTGGGACACGTTCGTCCCGAGCGCAAATCAGGCCGCGTATACGCCGCCGCCGTCGTGGGCCGGGCGGTTCGACGCGGTCCTCTCGTTCTTCGCGCTCGAGCACGTCGGCGATCCGCGCGGGTTTCTCAGGAAGGTTCGCGCGCTGCTGCGACCGGGCGGCGAGCTGCACCTCACCGTCCCGAACGTCCGCCGCAACGTCGGCGACTTCATCGTCGTCGACCACGTCAACCACTTCATGCCGACCTCACTGCACCGCGCGCTGAGCGAAGCCGGCTTCGACCGCATTCGCATCGACGAAGAGTCGCATGACGCCGCCTACGTCGTCGACGCACGCCGCGGCACCGACGAAAACGCTGCCGCGAGCGCACCCGACGTCGTCGCCGGCTACGTCGCCGAAGCCCAGCGGTTCGCGGCGTTCTGGTCGGCGGCGAGCGACGCGGTCGCCTTGTTCGAGCGCGAGCGGGCGCGCGGCCGGAAGAGCGCGATCTACGGCAGCGGTTTCTACGGCGTCTTCATCGCCAGCCGGCTCGCCGACCGCTCCAACCTGGCGTACTTCCTCGACCGCAACCCGCACCAGCAGGCCAAGCGCATCTTCGACCGCGCCGTCCCCCCGCCGGAGGCCGTGGACGACGACGTCGAGGTGATCTACGCGGGGCTCAACCCGGCTCGCGCTCGGGAGATCATCGCCGGGGTTCCGGCCCTGCACAAGCGAGCGCGCGAGCACTTCTACCTTTAGCCTAGCCGGAGACGCGCGCCGGCCGTTCTTGCCGCGCCGGCCCGAGCCTGTGGTATACTTCCAGGGTTGCCCCGGTGACGGGGCTCATTTCACCCGGCCGGAGGCCGGGGGTGTATGCGTCCGGGACGGCGCCAAGGACGGCGGCCGAGGACTCAGAGAG
>DASZGA010000425.1:0-2690 GCA_035939295.1 Candidatus Elarobacter sp.
GCGTACCACGTCAGGATGCGGCGCGCGCGCAGGATCGCAACGTATTCCATTACTGTGAACCTCCGTCGGAGACGGCGTCGAGGAAGATGTCTTCGAGCGTGCGGTCGAGGACGCGCACGCCGTTGCCGCCACGCCGTCCGAGCTCGCCGGCGACCACGTCGGCGGTGCCGTTCGCGTAGACGCGCACGGTGCGTCCGGCGCGTTCGACGCGGCTCGCGCCGGTCACGTCGTCAAGCGCCGGGATCTCGCCTTCGAACGTCGCTTCGACGATCTTCGCGCCGGCGCGCAAATCGTCGATCACGCCGCTGACGACGACGCGTCCGTCGCGCATGATCGCGACGCGGTCGGCAGCGCGCTCGATCTGACCGATCTGATGTGACGAGAGCAAGATCGTCGCGCCGCCGGTCGCGGCGTCGATCAGCAAGTCGAGGACGGCGCGCTGCATCACCGGATCGAGACCGCTCGCGGGTTCGTCGAGGATCAGGATCGACGGGTTGTGCGCGAGCGCGACGATCAGCGCGAGCGCCGTCTGCTGCCCTTTCGAGAGCCGCCGCGCGCGCTTGCGCGAGTCGAGCCGGAAGGTCGCCAGCAACTCGCGGCTGCGCTTCTCGTCGTAGCTGGGCTGCGTGCGGCGCACCAGCTCGAGGTGCTGCCCAACGGTCATCCAGCCGTACAGCTCCGGGCGTTCCGGGACGTAACCGATCTTGACGAACGTATGCGGCTCGAGCGGCGCGCCGTCGAAGAGCACCTGGCCGGCGTCGGGCTTGGCGAAGCCCAGCATGCATTTGAACGCGGTGGTCTTCCCGGCACCGTTGCGCCCGAGGAGCCCGCAGACCGAGCCGTCCGGAACCTCGAGCGCGAGGTCGTCGACCGCGAGCACGTCCTTGTACCGTTTCGTCAAACCGCTGATCGCGATCACTTCTTCTCCTCCGGATACCAGCGTGCGATCGATGCGTCGGCGATCGCGCGAACTTCGTCGTGGGTGACGCCGAGGGAGCGCGCCTCGCGCACCGCGTCGTCGATCGCGCGGACCGTGACGTCGGTCGCCGCGCGGCGGGTTTCGTGGACGACGCCGTTCTCGCGAACGAACGATCCGCGGCCGGGGGCGGTGTCGATGACCCCGTCGCGCTCGAGCTCGCGGTAGACGCGCGCGACCGTGTTCGGGTTGAGCTTCAGCTCGTGCGCTAGACCCTTCACCGTGGGCAAGCGCTCACCCGGCGTCAGCGCGCCGACGGCGATGGCTCGTTTTATTTGCTCGGACAACTGCGCGTACAGCGGAGCGCCGCCGTGCGGGTCGACCGAGAAGAAGGCGGGCGGCACCGGGGTTAGAGCGTGATGCCCCAGCCACGGAACAGCTGCGAGTCGCGAGGGACGCGAATGAGGGTCGGAGCGGCGTCGGGGCGGGTGGCCTGGGGGCGGAAGACCGGGCGGGCCTTTTCCATGTTCGTTCTCCGGCGCCGGTGACTCGGCGCGGCTTGTGCTAGTTGTACTGTTACGATACTAGTTCAACTAGCACAAGTCAAGAGGTCGGGTAAAGTTTTTTCACCGAGCGACTTCAGCGTCCCGATGGCCGGGCGTCCTCGAATGTTCAGCCTGTGAACGCCTCCCCAAGCTGCACGTGGCCGGGCGGGCCGCCGACTTTGCCGCGTTCGACGTCGAAGTCGTGGGGCAGGCCGTCGTAGGCGCGGAGCTGGGTTTGGAACGTGCCGTACTCCCACCAGAAGCGGCCGTCGAGCTTGTCGATCACGTCGCCGGTGCGGAGGCCGGCGGCGTATGCGGGACCGCCGGGACGGACCAGGGCCCGCATGTAGCCGTCGCTCGGTTTGAAGAGGACGTAGAAGAACGTCGGCTGCGGGTCGGCGGGGTCGAATGCCAGGCCGCGCTCGAAGACTTCCGCAGCGAGCGCGGGGTGCTCGCGCGACCAGACGCGCAGCCGGAACAGCGCGTCGAGCGCGGCGGTGCGCAGGGCGCCTTGCGCGTGCCATTGGTCGACGCTCCAGCCGGCGCAGTCCATCAGCTCCACCCCGACGTCGCGCCCGTCGCGTCCGAGCGTCGTCACCGTGACGCGCAGCGCGGCGGCATACGTTTTCGCGCGGCAGTCGCTCGCCGACGGATCGCCCGACGCATCGACGATGCGGTAACCGAACCAGCCGCGCGCGATCTGCGCGGCGACCTCGTGCGCGGCTTGCGCGCCGTCGGTAGTTCCGTCGTGCAGCACCATGACCGCGCGCGCAGATGACGGCGGAGCGAAGAGACCATCGCTCAGCGTCGCAGCGGCGGCCGCGCGGGGAGCGAATGGCGGCGTTCCGAAGAGCGCGCCGCCGGCGGCTACGACGAGGACCGCTGCGAGGGTTGCGACGGCGACTTGCCACGGAAGCGTCAGGCGTGTGATTCGTTCGACGCCGATGCCGGTGAAGTTGGCGACCCACACGTTCTGCGTGTTGGTCGGATCGCAGACGTTCTGCACTTGCACCACCGCCATCACTGCGGCGACGAGGGCGACCGCGGGGAGGACGTGCAGCGTCGCGAGCACCGCGTAGACGCCGACGCCGACGCCGTAGGGGTTGAGCGGACCGCGGTAGAGCGCGAGCGGCGAGAGCAAACCGAACAGCACGACGTACGCGAGCGGCGAGCGCGGCGCCACCGCGGCGACGAGCGGCGTCACGGCGGCTTGCACTTCTTTGGTGTTC
>DASZGA010000426.1:0-6472 GCA_035939295.1 Candidatus Elarobacter sp.
TGAGGCGCTGGCCGTGCTCCTCCGGGCGGATCATCAGCACCGCCGGCGTGTCGAACGACGAGGCGTACTCGAAGCTGCACCCGACGCGGACCATGAGCCGTGGAGCGGTACTGGTCATTCCGGGCGTGCGTTGGCCGCACGGCCCTGGGCCGCCTTTCGACAGACGGCCAACGGTCATTTCGCCCGGAAGGGGTATAAGCGGGCAACACCATGCTGAGCGTCCCGAAGCGTTTGGAACCGGGCGGCGTCTTCGACGAGTTTTTTCTCGACGCGGAGACGCCTCGGCCGGTCTACGAACGGCTGGCCGAGACGCTGCGCTCGCTGCAGCCCGGCGAGCTCGCCGGCGGGGTGCGCGCGATCAACGCCGCGCTGCTCCGCCGCGGCGTGACCTTCACCGTCTACGCCGAGGATGCGGGGACGGAACGAATCTTCCCGTTCGACCCCATCCCGCGGATCTTCGCCGCCGAGGAGTGGGACCAGATCGCCGCCGGCGTCGCGCAGCGCGTGCGCGCGCTCAACGCGTTCCTGCGCGACGTCTATCACGAAGCTCGGATCCTGCGCGAGAATACCGCGCTGCGCGACGCTGTGTTTTCCTCGAATCTGTACGTGCGCGAGATGATCGGCGTGCGCGTGCCGCACGACGTCTACATCCACGTCAGCGGGATCGACCTGATTCGCGACGAGACCGGGACGATGCTCGTGCTCGAGGACAACGTGCGCACGCCTTCCGGGATCTCGTACGTGCTGGAAAATCGCGACGTCCTCAAGCGCACGTTCCCGAAGCTGTTCGAAGGCTATCCGCTGCGGCCGGTCGACGATTACCCGCGGCGGCTGTTGCGCACGCTGCGCGACGCGGCGCCGCCGAGGAGCGGCGAGCCGAACATCATCGTGCTCACGCCGGGGGTCTACAACTCGGCGTATTACGAGCACGCGATGCTGGCGCGGCAGATGGGCGTTCCGCTCGTCGAGGGGCGCGACCTGATCGTCGTCGACAACACGGTTTTCTTGAAAACGACGCGCGGGTTGGAGCGCGTCGACGTGATCTACCGCCGGATCGACGACGACTTCCTGGATCCGCTGTACTTCCGCCACGACTCGGTGCTCGGCGCCGTCGGCTTGATGAACGCGTACCGCAGCGGGAACGTCACGCTGGCGAACGCGATCGGGACCGGCGTCGCCGACGACAAGGCGCTGTACCGCTTCGTTCCGGAGATGATCCGGTTCTATCTGCACGAGGATTCGCTGCTGCCCAACGTCGAGACGTTCGACTGCACCGACGAGCGCTCGCGCCGGCACGTGCTCGGCAATCTCGAGAACATGGTGGTGAAGCGCACCGACGGCTCCGGCGGCTACGGGATGCTGATCGGTCCCGCATCGACCGCCGCCGAGCGCGAGGAGTTCGCGCGCGCGATCGAAGCCGAGCCGCGCAGCTACATCGCGCAGCCGACGATTCAGCTCTCCTCGCACCCGACGCTCGCCGGACAGGATCTCGTCGCGCGCCGGATCGACTTGCGCCCGTTCGTGCTGTACGGGAAACGCGTCGACGTCCCGCCGGCGGCGCTCACGCGCGTTGCCCTGCGCGAGGGGTCGCTGGTGGTGAACTCCTCGCAGGGCGGTGGGAGCAAGGACACTTGGGTGCTGGGGGCCAGCGGTGCTTAGCCGTCACGCGGAGTCGTTCTTCTGGCTGGCGCGCAACGTCGAGCGCGCCGAAACGGTCGCGCGCGTCCTCGACGTGACCTACACGCGCTCGATGGACCGCTTCCAGCACGACGTCTGGGCGAACCGCGCGTGGCGCACCGCGCTCGCGATCGGCACGCTCGCCGAGCCGGCGAACGTCGACACGTGCGACGCCGAGTCGGCGTTCGACCGCTGCATCTTCGACGCGACGAATCTTTCTTCGATCGCCTCGACCGTTTCGATCGCGCGCACGAACGCGATCAACGTACGGTCCGAGCTCTCCACCGAGACCTGGGAGAACATCAACGAGCTCTACCTCGACGTTCGCGCGCAGACGATCGAGGCGGTGACGCGCGAAGGGCCGGCGCGGTTCTTGCGGCGCGTGCGCGACCGCTGTCAGGCGATCGAGGGCGTCACCGACGCGACGCTGCTGCACGTCGACGGCTGGAACTTCTTGCAGCTCGGGCGGTTCGCCGAGCGCGGCTATCTCGCGCTGCGGATGCTGGCGACGATCGAGTCGCTCGACGATCCGTGGCCCGAGTGGCAGGCGCTCTTGGAGATGGCGAGCGCGAGCATGCCGTTCGCGCGCGCGTCGAGCCACTTGCCGGCATCGCGCGAGGTGGTCGACTTCGTGCTGTTCGATCCGACCTTTCCGCGCAGCGTCGGCTTCTGCGCGAACGAAGTCGATGCGGCGCTGCACCGCATCTCGGAGACGCCCCAGGGCCGCGGCTACACGAACCAGGCGGAAAAGCTCGCCGGACGGCTCTGCGCGGAGTTCAACTTCGCCGACGTCGCCGACGTGCTGCACGAAGGGCTGCACCCGTTCGTGCGGCGCATCCGCCACGAGATCGAGGATGTGATGGGCGCGATCCAGGGCGTGTACTTCCCGCGGATTCCGGTTCCGAACGCGCCGTTGCTTCCGGTCGAAGTGGTGAGTGCCTGATGGAGCTGAGCGTCGAGCACGTCACGACCTATCGCTACTCGCGGCCGGTGACCGAGAGCTATACCGTCGTGCACCTGCAGCCGCGCACGACACCGCACCAGTTCTGCACGCGTTATGACTTGGAGGTCGAACCGATCGCGCGCTGGTTCGAGTACGTCGACCGGTTCGGCAACGAGGTGCAACACTTCGCCGTCGTTCCCGAGCACGACGAGCTCGAGATCACCGCGCGCTCGCACGTCGTGACGATGCCGCGCGGCGAGGCGCAACCCGAGTCCGAGCGCCGTCCCGGCGAGCTGTACGAGATGGTGCAGCCGAGCCCGTACGTGGCGCTCGGCGACGAGGTACGGCGCGTCGCGCAGCACGAGATCGACGCGCCGGCGAACGACCCGGCCGCGTTCTTCGTCGCCGCCGGGAAGTACGTGCACGACACGTTCGTCTACGTGAAAGGGACGACGACCGTGCGCACCACGGTCGGCGAGGCGCTGCAAACGCGCACCGGCGTGTGTCAGGACTACGCGCACGTGCTGATCGCGCTCGCCCGCGCACGCGGGATCCCCGCGCGTTATGCGAGCGGCTACGTCTTCGCCGGCGACGGGCTCGTCGGCGCGGAAGCCTCGCACGCGTGGGCCGAAGCATACGTCCCGGGCCGCGGCTGGATCGGCTTCGACCCGACCAACGACCGCATGGTCGACGAGTCGTTCGTGCTGGTCGCGCTCGGCCGCGATTACGGCGACGTCAGCCCGACCCGCGGCCTCTTCCGCGGCCTCGCGGAAGGCGAGCTGTCGGTGAACGTCGCCGTCGCCGCGGCCTGGGAGCAGTAGCGCCCGCCGCTAGGCGAAGAGGCTGCGGACCCGCTCGCCGTAGCCGCGGCCGGAGATCACTTTCGTGCCGTTCCGCAGCACGATCACGTATTCACCGTGCGCCCACGGCTCCAGCCGGAAGATGCGGTCGGCGTTCACGATGATCGAACGGTGCACGCGCACGAATCCGGCCGCCCCGAGCTGGCTTTCGAGCTCGGAGATCGTCTCGCGAATGCGCAACGCCTGCGTACCGAGGTGCAGCACGGTATAGTTTCGATCGGCCTCGAGCCAGTCGACGTCCGGGACGGGGACGAACTGAATCCCGTTCCGGGAGCGAATCGTCAACCGCTCCGGGACCGCCATCCGCGCGGCGACGCTTTCGAGCAATGCGTCGATCTCGGCGCGCTGACCGCGGCCGCCGCCAAGCCGCGCTCGGGCGCGTTCGAGCGCTGCGTTGAAGCGCTCCGCCGTATAGGGCTTGAGCAAATAGTCGATCGCGTTGACGTCGAACGCGTGCACCGCGAAGCGGTCGTGCGCGGTCACGAACACGATCGCTTCGGGCCGGTACGGCGGCGGCAGCGCTTGGAGCACGCCGAAACCGTCGAGCTCCGGCATCTGAATGTCGAGAAACAGCAGTGCCGGGCGCAGCCGGCGCACCGCGGCGACCGCGTCGTGACCGCTCGCGCATTCCGCGACGAGCTCGATGTCGTCCCAACCTGCGAGCAGCGTGCGAATGCGCTCGCGCGCCAGCGCTTCGTCGTCGACGACGATCGTGCGCAATCGCGGCACGTCAGGGGGCGACCAGTCCGACGCGCCGCGGGATCGTCACGATGACCTCCGTTCCGCCGCCGTCACGATTCGTCACCTCGAGCTGCGCCGCCGCACCGTAGAGCTCCGCCAGGCGCCGGCGCGTGTTCCGCAAGCCGATCCCCTCGTTCAGACCGGCGGCCGGCGGCAGCCCGCGCCCGTCGTCGGCGATGCGCAGGCTCAGCGTATCGCCGGCCGCCGCGGCGCTGACCCCGATGGTCGTGCGCTGGTTCGTTTCGTGGATGCCGTGCCGAACGACGTTCTCGACCAGCGGCTGCAGCAGAAAACTGGGCACGCGCTCGTCGAGCAAAGGCTCGCCGACGTCGAAGCTCCACGAAAGCCGGTCGCCGAACCGCGCGTCCATGATGTCCAAGTAGAGCCGCGTGGTCTCGAGCTCGGTCCGCAGCGGAACCTCCTGAGCGGACGTCGAGTCGAGCGTGAGGCGCAGCATGTCGCTCAACCGCGAGAGCATCGTGTCGGCGGCGCGCACGTCGCGGTGCATCAGCGCCGAGATGCCGTTGAGCGTGTTGAACAGGAAGTGCGGGTCGAGCTGCGAGCGCAACGCGTCGAGCTGCGCCGACGAGAGCTGCGCCGCGAGCGTCGAGGCGCGGAGCTCAGCCTGCCGCGCGGCGCGGTACCACTCGATCGCGATCAGCAAAACGATGAAGATCAGCTGCGCGAGCACGACGCCGAACGAATCGTTGACGAGCAGGTACAGGAACGTATAGGTGCGGTGGAAGAGCGCGTGATCGAGCGGGGTGTAGACGACCCATTTCAGGACGACGCACGCCGCCATCACCACGACGTAGAGCAACACCGTGCGGCCGATCCGAGGTCCGGCGATCGGGAAGCGCCGAACCAGCCAGACGTAGATCGGCGTCGCGATCCCGGTCGTGTAGTAGTCGAGCATGGTCGCGCCGAGTGCCGACGGCCACGGGCGGTGGACGGGTCGCGACGACGCGGTCGCCAGAAATTCGGCAAACGAAAACAAACCGAGCGCCGTCCACACCGCGGTGTAGAGGAGGACGTCGCGCCAGATGCCGGTCCGCGTCCGCATCGGCGAATGAATGCGCTCTCGCGCCGCGCGGTTCCCGCTCTCGCAGCGCGCGTTTCACGTTCGTTCCAAGCCCGTCCCGCGCCGCGGCCGGTTCGTCCCACAAGCCTTTATCCGGCGCGTCTCGAGTGTCTACGCTCTTGCCGCAATGCGACTCCTACTTCCGTGTATCACACTCGCGGCCGCGTTCGTGCTGTCGCCGGCCGGCGTCCGCGCTGCGGTCTCGGCCGGAGCTTCGTTCACGGCAGTCCGTGCGCCGCATCCGCTCCCGCTCGATCCGTCGCTGAGCGATCCGGCGTGGCAGATCGGCCGGATTCCGTCCGACGGCATGTGGAACGTCACGACCCGAACGCCGGCCGGGCTGGGCACGAGCATCTATCTGCTCTACGACGATCGCAATGTGTACGCCGGCTTCCATGCGGAGCAGCCGGGAATCGCGATCGTCGCCGGGCAGACCGCCCACAACGTCGGCTTCGGAATCGACGATTTCGTCGGCGTCGCGATCGATACGAGCGGCGCCGGCAACGCGGTCTACCTCTTCGAGACGACGCCGGGCGGCGTTCGCTATCAGCAGGCGAGTGAAAACGCGCGCTACAACCCGCGTTGGCAGAGCGCGGCGCGAATCGACGGCACCGCCTGGAACGCGGTGCTGATCGTCCCGCTGAACGTGATGCGCCTGCCGGGCGGAGCGCACAAGTCGTGGCGGTTCAACTTCGTTCGAAACGTAGCCGCGCGGGGCGAGCATCTTACCTGGGCATATGACGGCCTGATGCTCGACGGACCGGTCGGGTCGAGTTGGCCGTCGACCACCGATGCGAGGTATTGGCCGCGATTCACCTTCGACGGGATAACGGCGAGCGGTGCGGCGTCGCGTCCCAGGCCGCACGCCGAGATTTACGCGCTCGGGAGCGCCGGTACCGACCGCATGCAATTCGAACAAGGCAACGGCACGTTCCGGCCGCAGAACGTGCGCGCGACAGGAGCCGACGTAACGGTGCCGCTCACCAGCACGATCAACTTCGTCGGGACGGTCAATCCCGATTTCTCGAACGTCGAGGTCGATCAGCAGACCATCGTCCCTCAGGAGTTTGCGCGGCAGCTGACCGAGTACCGGCCGTTCTTCGCACAAGGCGCGAGCTTCGTCCAAGTGAACAAGACGTCGTCGTTTTCGAGTCCCACCAGCCCGGGCAT
>DASZGA010000427.1:0-15784 GCA_035939295.1 Candidatus Elarobacter sp.
GGCGGTCGAGAAGTACCGCGAGCTCGGCCCCGATCTGGTCACGATGGACATGGTGATGCCGGAGATGGACGGGATCTCGGCGGTCAAGCAGATCGTCGCGGGCGACCCGAACGCGCGGATCATCATGTGCACCTCGATGGGACAGCAGGCGCTGGTCGTCGAGGCGATCCAGGCCGGCGCGAAGTCGTTCATCGATTATGGCGCGCTTGGGCGCGTTGCGCCGGGCCTGCATACTCCGCGCCTCGCTCGGTCAACGGGCGGTTCTGTGCTCTTGCCACCTCCGCTGTTCGGACCCGCCCCCGTATGGCGGGGTCGGCGCCGACGGACACGCGAGCTTGAGGAACTACCGGTTTGGGCCGATCTTATCTTATGCAGACCTCGCAGGGATGGGCAACGCATCGCGCACGGACGCCCGACGGACGGAATCGCGGGAAGAATCATGCTCGACCCACAGCACCTCTACGCCATCGCCGCCCTGGTGACGGCGGCGACGCCGATAGTCATCAGGTTGATTGATTCGCGGTCGGAGCGTCGCCGACGGAGCCGCTCGCCGCGGCGCGGAGAGCCGGAATGAAGGGTAACGCCAATCGGCGGGCGCCGCGCGAATCCGTCGGGCATGACGATGCGGTCATGGTTGCCGATGGCAAAGACCGCAACGAAGGCCCCGCCGACGAAGGCGGAATGGTTGAACCGCGTGGACGCGGCTGTGTTCAAGGAAGCACCATCGGTTGATAGCACGTTGCGCGACGGGGCCGTGCGCGACTTCGCGCGCGAGTTCGGCGTCCCCGAGCCCGTGCTGTCCGAGACGTTCTGGCGCAACGAGCACCACCTCGTCGGCGTGTACGGCCCGCTCGGGCCCGACCTGCGGCTGCGCGCGCGGTTCGTCGGCGCCGAGACGCGCTGGGACGACCACGCCGAGCGGTTCTACGACCAGACCGCGGAGAGCGCGGCGCAGGCGGCGCGCGATATCTGCGACCTGTTGCGTGTCGGCCCGAGCCGTCTGATGAACGCGCGAGAGAACATGCGCGACGCGCCGCACTACGTCCGCGAGATGCAGCACTACGACCGCGTCGCTGCCGAGACGCGTCCGCGGCTGAACGGTTTGAGCGGCTTCCAGCTTCTGGACATGTACCGTCGCGCGTTTAGGAACGCGATCGCGGCGCTCCAGAACGCGGCGAACCAGCTTATCGAGACCGCCGCAACGCGCCGACTACCTCACGCGGTTCGCGAAATCTCCGGTGCTCGACGCGATCAACGGGCTTCGCAACCAGGACGTCCACAACATCATGGCGAGCATGTCGATCGGCACGCGGATCGACATGGGCGAGGGCGGCGGGGAGGCGACGTTCGTCACGTTCGGCTCGTCGTATCTTAACGCGCTCGGGCCGACGCTGCCGCTCGACCTTCAGTGGCGGGTGCCTTCCGGCCCGGTGGCGGAGGGGCTGGCTCAGCTCACCGCGATCGTGAACGACGTCCCGCGCACCTAGCCGCGCGTCGTAAGGTCGGCCCCGTCGTGCGAGCTGTCCTCAATGTGCGCGGCGGACCGGAGCGCCGCGCTATCAACCGGTCGCGGACAGGCTCGCGTAACGCGGAGGGACGCCGTTCTCGAAGACCACTCCAGCGGTGAAGCACCCGACGATCACGCGCTCGAATGGGCGCGGATCGAATCCCGCGCGGCCGGCGATCGCCTGGACCGCGCCGAGCGGATACGTCATGCCGGTGTCGCCGTAGAGCGCGAGCCATACGGGATGCCCGTCGGCGTACTGCGCTACCTTCTTCGCTTTCTTCGCGAACATCGGATCGAATGACGCTTCAAGATTCGGGCGCACGACGTGGAGCATTGGGTCCATCATGATGCGCGCGGTTGACGACTCCGCCATGCGCGCCCAATGCGCGCCAAGGCTGTTGAGCACCGGGTACTGCGGTCCCACTTCAAACATCGAGGTGGATGCGCGCCTCGCGGGGCATTCCTTCGCAACGACGTCCGCGAGTTCGGCCGACGCGGCGACGACGTCCCGCGCACTGGGAATTCCATCGTAGAATCGTATGTAGATCGTGTCCGACCCGATCAATGCGTCAAGGCCGCCGCCAAGCGACAGCAACGCTTCGGCGCGGCGGCCAATTTCGGACAAAGCGTCGATGTACTGCTTCTCCGTCTCGTCGGCGAGTCGGCAAAGCTCTATCTTCGCGCGACCACCACGTAGCAAGACGGCCTCGAAGTCGGCGGTCGGAACGTGGCCGCGCGGAGTGAGCGAGAAGATTGCGTCGATCTCGTAGTCGACATCGGCGCCGACCAAGACGTGACCGAGAGCAAGCATCTCGTCAATGCGCTTGCGTTGCTCTTTGGTCGCGTCTGGCGGAAGGCCGTGCTCACCCAACGGACGGCCGTCGAACAGCATCCGCAACAATCGTTCGCGGCGAGGGCCCATGAGGTCGGAGCCGCCGGTTGTACGCGAAGCAGTCGACTCTATGTGTTGGCGGATTGTACGCATAGCAACATTCACTCAGCAACTAGGACAGCCATCAAGAGATATTCGCTGCGGCCGCTCTCCAATGCTGCGCCAAGCCGAGGTACGCCGTCGCCCGGGGTGTCTATTCGACGACGATCGCGTCCTCGATGGCGCCGACGACCAACAATTCGTACGGCCGCGCCTCGAACGGCGCGATATCGCGCAGCGCGCCGAGCACGGCACTCGTCGTCTGAAACTCATCGGCGAGCGGCATCACGAGCCAGACGGGATCCTTGACGGGATAGCCATTGCGCTTCACGGCCTTCTGCGCGTGGAGCTTCCGGAATGCCGTCCGCGTCTCGGCGGGATCCCATGGCGGCGGCGCGACCTCGATGTCGAAAGCGTAAATCCGCCAGCGGTGCCGCACGACATCGCACGTCGCCCCGACCGAATGCAGCACGGGGAACCGCATCTCGTCGACGGCGCGCGGTCCGGCGTCCGCGTCGCCTGCGATCAACCGCAGCAGGTTCTCCGTCTCGTCGACGGCCTCGGCGATGCGGCGCCCGAGCGGGCGCGCCAGCGTCAGGGTCGTGGCCGAGCCGCCAAGGCTCAGCTCGAAGCGGCGATTCCGGTTCGTCCTGCGTCGGATGCCGCGTCGCAGGGCCGTGGCGCCGTTCGACAGCGCGGCCGCCGACGGGACTAGGACGCGCCCGACCTCGGCGTACGCCGTCGTGCCGTCGGCGAGCCGGAGACGGAAGTCCGGCAGCGGCTCCGATAGGGACTCGATCGAGGCGACGCGCGCATCCAGGCCCGATCCAACGAGGACGCGGCCTAGGTCGATGAGTTCGCCGAAGCGCTTCTCGTAGTGCGGATCCCCGTCGTCCCCGCTGCGCCGACGTACGCGATGCTCGCCCAGTGGCGTGCCGTCCGCCACCAGGCTGCACAGGCGCGCCTCCAGCCGCTCAGCCGTGGGGTCCGATAGCCCGAGAATCGCGCGGCGGAACGAGAGGGACTGCCGTAGCGTGTGGGGCGACACGGCGTCATCGTGCAGACTCCGCTCGGGGAAGATTTCGCCATCGTAGTCGAACCCGAAGCTCACTTCTCGTGCTCCGTCTTTGCGCCATGGCCGCAAGGGCAACGGCGGGTGATCACCCTTCGCAACAGACTGTCGTGCTCGCCGGTGCCAACGTATCGGCACTCTGCGACCGTCTTCGGGCTTCGTTGAGGCGGGGGCGCCGCCGGTCCGCCACGGCGGCGTGTCTGGCACCCGACGGTCGGCGCGATACGAGATGGCGCTCGGACGCTCGCTAGATACAATTTGCGGGGGCCCAAGCGTGGTTCAGCGTACTGCCGAGGCGCGCGGCAAGTCGAGAGTGTAAAGCCACCCTGCGGTGCCGTCAACACCGGAGAATGAATTGAGTCGCATCGTTCGCCCGTCACAAGAGGCCGGTTCCATTAGGCCGATCTATGCGGGCGTGTTCGACCTGGAGCCGAAGGGCTATGAACACGCACGCGATGTCGTTCTCGACTGGCTCCGCGGACACCACACGCTGCGCGCGCACGCCGACGTACTGCATGAGATCCCGCTCGACTTCAACCACTTGATCGACGAAGGCTTGCTCGCTCAGGTCCAGGTGGATGAGGACAATCGTTCGACCGTTGTTCGGCTGCAGCACCTCCACTGGGACCGCGACGGGCGGCACTTCGATCGTGCTCGAAATTGGCGCACCGAGGTGACGATCGAGCGAGACGACGAGCAGGCGTGGATCGCAACACGGCAGTGGTACCTCGGGTTCAGAGGGGACCCCGTTGTCCCGAGCGTCCCGGGGTTCGTCAGGTCGCTCTGGCGCGAAGGCGCACTCTCCGATCTCGACGTCCTGGAGCCTAACGCGCGGAGGCTTGAGCATACCCTCGAAGCCGACGCGCTCGCACATCTTATTCTCGACGCGGATCGGGACTTACCCGTCGTCGTTCTTGCCGACGGGTGCCCGCTGGACGAGGCACGGGTCGCTGCTGACTCCATCGGCCTGGCGCACGTTTTCAAGATTTCTGGCCCGGTGCGCCTTGCCTTACTCGCCGCCATCGACGGCTTGGACTTGCGGCATGGAGCGCTTCAGACGTTCTCCCCACGCGTCGGTAATCAACCGCCATTCATCCGCGCAGCACGCTTCGAGACGATCGTAGCCTGGCGTTACGCAAACCTCGATGGGCCCGCCGCGTTCGCATCGTGGCTGCACGATCAACTGGCCCGGATCGTCGTGTTGCGCCTCCTGAACGACCCGGCGCATCATTCCATCGAAGCCATGAAGACCGAGGCCATTCAGGCCCGCCTCACCTCACTTGCCGGACAGCACCAAGACGCTGGCACGCTGGCAGAACAGATGGACCTCGCCAACCTCGAACGCGAGCTACTTCAATCGGAAGTCGTCGACCTAAACGAACAACTCGTCGAGTTGACGGAACGCGCAGCGGAGTTTTCGCGCGAGCGCGAGCGCGCCGAACAGGCACTGCGCGAGGAGCGCGAGCGCAACCACAGCCTGCAACAGGACAAAGCGGCGTTGCAGTACGCGCTCTCCAAGAAGCGCGGCGAGGAGCAACTCAGCCTAACGCACGAACAGGTCGAGGAACTGATCGCCGAACAGCCGGCGCCTCGCAACCTCCTGGACGCCGTGGAGCAGGCGGAGCGAATCTTCAATCTTTACGGGCTGCGTGTGCGTCTGTCGGACGAGACGTTGGAGTCGGCGATGGACGCGCTGGCGTTCAAACGTCCCGCGCAAGTTCAGGAAGCGCTGCTCCGGCTCGGATTCTTCTGGGACACAATCCGGAGCTCTGGGCAACGGCTCGATCAAGCGGCAACGCGCATGCTCGGCCTACCGACGGTGATGTTCGAGAGCGAACGCACGATGCGTCAGTACGGGGGCCAGCGGATGGTGCGCATCGATGACGGCACGGTCACACTGCAGAAGCACATCAAACTCGGGAGCGGCGGCAAGGGCGAATCGGCGCGGATTTACTTCGGCGACAAGGACGGCGAGCTCTTGATTGGACACGTCGGTCATCATCTCGATGTCGCGAGCACGCAGTAAGCCCGCTGACGGCCTACCGTCCTCGGGAGACCGTTTTCCGACCGGCAGGTAAGGCAACGCGTAGGGGCCGATTTTTCTCACGTGTCGTATGATCGAGCACGGCTGCCCTGTCTGTATTGCGATGAGCCGTCCGGTTCGCTCGAACACGCGTTGGCCTCCGGCATAGGCGGGCACTTCAAGCGGCGCGACCTCGTCTGCGTGCCGCACAATGGGATGTGCGGCACCTGGGCGGACGAGCCGCTGTGCGAGCAGTTCGCGTTCGCCGTGCACGCGCTCGAAGTGCTCAAGGGCGATAAGACGCGCGGGACGACGTGGCCGATCGTGGCTGATGACGGCACGCGCTTCGACGTTTTGCCGGACTTCCGACACCGCATGCGCCACACCGTGGATCGTCCGGACGGTGGCTTCCGCATCACCGGGACGGAAGAGAGCGCGTTTCGGAAGATCGAGAAGAACCTCGCAAAGGTGGCCGACTTCGCTTCGAGTCATGAAGAGACTCGGCGCTACGACTTCACGACGCCGGTCTCGACCAGCGGCCCTGGACAGCGCGGTGTCCTCAAAGCTGCGCTGCACTTTGTTGCAGCCATCACTTGCGACCGTGAGCGTGCCCGCGAAGTCGCGCTTCAGTACGCGAGCGTGCTGTTTTCGGACGCAGAGCCGGCCAACGTGCAGGTCGTACCGTACGAGGTGGGGGACGACGGTCGAGATCCATACCGTCATGAGTTGGTCGCATGGACGGAGGACGACCAGACGCTCGTGCGCGTCAAGATCTTCAACGTCGTTACGTATCTCGTGCGACTGCCGCCCATCCCTGCGGACCCTACCGTCTACCGTCAGAGCACACGTGATGGCTCGCGCATGATCGGTCGGACGCTCGTTCCTCATCTCGTCGTTGACGAGCGCGTCGCGAGTCTTGAGGGGTACCAGACGGAGTTTGCCAAGCGAGTGGACGCATTGGTCCTCCTCGCCGCCTACAAGTCGGACGTCGCGGCGCTGCTCGAAGAGGTGACGACGGAGCCGCTGTACCGAATGACGGCCGGCGAACAGGCCCGAGGCAAAGTTCTCGGCGAGGCGTTGCGGGAACGGTTCAAGTTTCGCGATGGCCACGTCACGAGTTGGATGATGCGTGACGTGATTGGCTTCGCCGGCCGCCGCATTGCGGAGTTGAGCCGCAGGCCGGCGGCTTCAGCCTAGACTGCAAGGCGGTCCGCGCTCCCCGGCGCCGTAGCAGCGAAAGGTCCAGTCCTCATGCAAACGGAGACCGGCCCTTCTCGTTTTGAAGCCGAGTGTCAATGGAACCCCTATGCTTTCCGCTCAGCGTTCAGCGGCTTCGGCCTGTAAGGTTCCCACGCTTATTGTTCAACGGCGTTTGTTGTTGCAAGCTCTCGTTGGAAGCAGGAAACTATCGAACATATGTGCTATACTTCCATTGCGGTCGACGTTTAGCGATTTGTCGACAGTCCTTCTACTACTAAAGCGGCCCGATCAGCGATTGCAACACTGACCGGGCCCGTCACCCGATGGAGTGAACATCGAATGACAGCGCATCCTTTCGCCGGGGCGGAAACGATCACCCGGCGCTATCCGAGTTCCGGCGACTGCGTCCAATCCCGCGTAGTACGGGTTGCTTGGATTCTTACCCGGCTGCTCCGGCGTGATCCAGTACGGTTTCAATCGTACCAGGAACGCTTCGGAGCGTCGCTTCGCTCGTTCTGCCGGGATATTGCGACGCTCCGGGATGCCGGCGTCTACATTGAAGCGGAGAACGGCGCGTATCGCTACATTTGCTTCCGCCCTGAGCGCGAAGCGGTTTAGAGGACGACGATCATGATGAACGTCGTTCCCTTCAAGCCCTGCGATGCGTTCGCGCAGGCAGGCATCGATTGGACGCGCGAGCCGCGCGGTGAACGGGAACGCTCGCTGCGCGAGGCGTTCCTGACTTATGAGAGCT
The DNA here is from genome assembly GCA_035939295.1 of Candidatus Elarobacter sp. Taxonomy (GTDB): domain Bacteria; phylum Vulcanimicrobiota; class Vulcanimicrobiia; order Vulcanimicrobiales; family Vulcanimicrobiaceae; genus Vulcanimicrobium. Next base: position 7,488 of record DASZGA010000427.1, read on the forward strand.
CCTGCGGGACCAGCGGTCTCGTCTCGCTTCTTCTCCTCGCGATCGTGTCGCTGCGGCAAGGTTCGATCGCGCCGGACCTGCAGTACGCGGCTGATCTCGCTGAGATCATGCTGTCGATGAAGCTGCGTCAGCATCAGTGCGATGTTCTCGACATGATGCAAGCGTATGTTTTGCAGAACGGGCCGGTATGGCAGTAAATAACAGGTCGCTCGTCGCTGAAAAGCAAGAGTCCTCGGCACGCTCGCCGAGGACTCTTCGCAGAGACCAAGCTGTCTAGGCCATTATACTGCAAAGAGCCCTCCGGCGTAAAGCCCGCGTGGGGCCTGGACCCAACGGGAGTCGAACCCGTCCAACCAAAGTGACAGCTTGGTCTCTGCCCCGCAGCTGGGCCCAAGCCGTCTGTTCGCACTTCGCGTCAACGAAACGTTGACGCTCATACGCTCCTCGAATGTATTTGGCCGAAAAGAACTACTGCTCGACGAAGTCGGGGTATTCGCTTTTTGCGTACGGGTCGTCAGATGGCCATTCGGGGATGCGGTCGTCCCACGGCGTTGCTTCGCGTTCCGGCAAGGTGACTTCCGGCTCGACGCCCTTTTTGTGCAGCGTCACCAGCGTCTCGACGTGGCCGGTTTGCGGGAACATGTCGAACGGTTGTACCACGCCTAGCGCGTAGCCGCGTTTCGCGAGGTACGCGAGATCGCGCGCGAGCGTGGCGGGATTGCACGAGAGATACCACAGGTTCGGGACGCCGGCGGCGGCGATCGCGTCGAGCGTCGCTTCGTCGCTCCCTTTGCGCGGCGGATCTAGGAACACGATCTCGGCGTCGCTCAGCGCCTGTTTTCCGTCTTTGTTCACGACGGCGCCTTCGACCCGGCCTTCGACGAACGTCACGCGGTCTTCGACGCCGTTTAGCGCGGCGTTCTCGCGCGCCTCGCGCACGGCCGCGGGATTCTCTTCGACCCCGACGACGCGCGCGCCGCGCGCCGCGAAGAAGATCGCGAACGTCCCCGCGCCGCAGTACAGATCGACGATGGTGCGATCCTTCGCGATCCCCGGCGAAAGAAAGCGGAAGATCCGCCCGACCATCTCGCTGTTGACTTGGAAGAACGACGCGGGCGAGACGCGATAGCGGACGCCCTCTATCGTCTCCTCCATCTCGCGCTTGCCCCACACGTAGGCCATCTTCCGCCCGAGCACGGCGTTCGCCGTGCGCGGCTCGAACGAGTTGGAGATTCCTACCACGCCGCGGACGCGCCGCGCGATCGCCGGCGCCTTTTCCTTGATCGCTTCGGAGCGCCGGTCGGTCGTGATCGAAAGCACGGCTTGCCCCGACGCCGCACCGGCGCGCACGATCGCGTGCTTCGCGCCGGCGAACGCATCGCGCGAATCCGGCGCGCGCGCCGCGTCGTAGAGCCCGGCGATCGCGGCGTCGAGCTGCGGGAGGACGACCGGACACGTCTCGATCCGCACCAGCGCGTGCGAACGCGCCTGGTAAAATCCGAACGACGTCTCGCCGGTGCTTTGATCGGCGACGAGCGCCATCTTGTTGCGGTAGTTGCGCGGGTGCGTCATCCCGACCGGACGGCGCACGTCGGCATCGGCGAACCCGCCGATCCGGCGCAGCGCGCTGCGCACGATCTGCTCTTTCCACGCGAGCTGTGCGGGATAGGTCAGATGCTGCACCTGACAGCCGCCGCAGACGCCGAACACACCGCAGAACGGCTTCGCGCGCATCTCCGACTGGAACTCGTACGCGACGACGTCGCCGACCGCGTACTTCGGCTTGACCTGCGTGACGCGCACGCGCGCGCGCTCGCCGGGGAGCGGGCCGGTGACGAACACGACCAAACCGTTGATCCGCCCGACGGCTTGGCCGTTGGCGAGCAGGTCGGTGAAACGAACCGACGCGACGGTGCCCGGTGCCAGGCCGGTGGTCGCGCGCCGGCCGGGAGCCGTCGACACTTACGTCGTTTTCTTCTCGTCGAGCGTCTTGATCAGGCGGTTCGCTTCGTCGATGAGCGCCTGGATGCGATCGGTGGTCTCGTCACCCGGCTGCGGCCGGCGCAGCGCGGCGCGTATCACGACGAACGCGACCGACGCGGTCAGCGCGGCCGAGGCGCTCGCGATTCCCACCCACATGAGCGTGCGGCCGACCGTGGAGCCACGGCGCTTCTGCACGGCGCCGCCATCGGCGCTCGGGACAGTCGTCTGATCGGTCACGCGCGGGGTTTCGTCGGACGACCCGCCCGGTCCGCCGTCAACCGGCGCGCCAGCCGAGGACCTGGGCGATCATGTGCGAGCGGTTCTTCGCACCGGTCTTGTGCAGCAGGCTCTTGATGTGATCTTGCACCGTCGACGCGGTGATGAACAGGCGCTCGCCGATCTCCGGGAGCTGCGCGCCGTCCAACACGAGCGCCAGCACCTGCGCTTCGCGCGGCGACATCGCAAACTGCGCCGCAGCGGCCGCGAGCGAGTGCCGGCGCTTGAACAACTGGAGCACGACGCCGATCGCGAACCCGGCCGGCCCGACCAGCGGCTGGGTCAGCACGACCAGAAACGGCGTCGGCCGCGCGATCCCGGTCGTCCGCGTCGCCGGATCGGCGGTCCAGCTGCGGGTGAGCGCGCGCACCGCAGCCTCGATCCGCTCCGGCAGCCGCGCCGCCGGGACGGCGACCGCGGCGGCCTCTTCCGGCACGGCGGTCCAGGCGAGAGAAATGCGATAGTCCTCGTCGAGGACGTACAGCGCCGACCGCTCGTCGCGATCGTCCTTGATCCGCGCCATCCGTTCGCGCTCGAGTCGCTCTTCGTCGTCGAGCGCGTGCGACTCCATCAAGCGCAGCATCGAGAACTGCTCGGAGGCCCAGTCGAGCGCAAAGACCAGCAAACGGAGCTCGCTCGACGAGAACGGCCCGAGCTTTGCGTCCCGCAGCAGCGTCAGCGCCCCGAACTCGGTGCGCCGGTCGCCGAACGTGAGCGTCAAGCCCGCGGCGTAGCGGCCGAGCCCGCGCAGGATCGGCGTCATGCGGTACCCGGCCTGATGGCGATCCGCGAGCGGGCCCCGGTGCGTCCACCAGCCCTCGTTCTCTTTTCCGGCCGACACCAGCCGGTCCACGGTGCCGTCGATCGCGAACCCCGCGAACGACCAGCCGCTCACCGGAACCAGCTCCAGGATCGAGGCGACGACTTCACGCGCCGGATCGGCCGCCGCGAAGCCCGCCGGCTCCCGCGCGCCATCCCCTACTTTCACGATACTCTTGTTCCCAACGGCATGCTAGGGTGAGAGGGCGTCCGTTCACAAGGGGCGTGATGGGCGACTAGGCGCCTGTAAGGCATCATGACCAGTACGCTCGACTTCCGCTCCTGCATGGCCGCAATCGCTTCGGCCGACGTCTCGCGCCTTTCCGCGGTGTTGATCTTGATCGGCTCCAAGCCGCCGATCGTGCTCGCGGACGTCGACGTCTCGTCGATCGGGGCGCTCGAACCGGACCTGCTTTTGCTCGACATCGACGAGCTCGAAACCGATCCGCTCGAGGCGGTGCGCATGATGCGCTTCCTGCTTCGCTCGAGCGTAATCGCCGTGTACACCGGCCGGCTGAATCGCTCGTGGGGCCTGCAGTGCCATCTCGCCGGCGCGAGCTGCGTGCTCTCGAAGCTCGCGAGCGACGACCGCACCGCGTTCGGGCTCACGCACGCCATGCAAAGCGGCTGCTTCACCGACCCGGCGTTCGCAGCCGCATGACGGAACGCCGTCGAACCTCGCTTGCATTGGATTTGCATACTGTGAAACTCGATCGGATGCGTGCGTGAACGCGCGCGGAAGCTGGCCCGTCGGCATCACGCTGGTCGGGATCCACGTCATCGCCTTAGCGGCGTTGTGGCCGGGGTTCTTCTCGTGGCCCGCGGTCGGCGTCGCGGTGCTGCTCGGCTATCTCAGCGGCGGCGTCGGGATCGCGCTCGGTTTCCACCGCACCCTCACCCACCGCAGCCTGCGCCTCTGGAAACCGCTGGAGTACGCGGCCGCGATCTGCGGCACGCTGGCGCTGCAAGGGACGCCGATCGACTGGATCGCGACCCATCGCGCGCATCACGCGAACACCGACCGCGCCGGCGACCCGCACGATGCGAACGAGGGTTTCCGCTGGTCGCATTTCCTGTGGATGTTCATGCCGAACCCCGACGCCGTCCGCGGCGAGGGGGTGCGCCACTTCGCGCCGGACCTCGTCGACGATCCGTTCTACCGCGCCTTGGGGCGCTGGCAGCTCGCGCTCACGTTCGCGCTGGCGGCAGTGCTGTACGCGTTCGGCGGCGTCTCGTGGGTCATTTGGGGGATCTTCGTGCGGCTCGCGGTCGTGTACCAGTTCACGTGGCTCGTGAACAGCGCGGCGCATACGATCGGCTACCGCACCTTCGCGACGCCGGACCGGTCGACGAACTGCTGGTGGGTCGCGATACTCGGCTGGGGCGAAGGCTGGCACAACAACCACCACGCGTTTCCGTTCTCGGCGCGGCACGGGCTGCGCTGGTACGAGCTCGACGTCACTTGGCTGACGGTCAGACTGCTCGCGTTCTTCCGGCTCGCGGCCGAGGTGAAGCTGCCGACGGCGGCAATGCTCCGCCGCGCCCGCGTCCAACGCTAGGAGGTCTCCGATGGTTCTCTGCACCTGCGGGCACGTGATGATCTCACATCACCGGAACGGTTGCCACGGTGACACGAGGCGCAGCTGCAGTTGCAAGCTCAACCGCTACGAAGCGCTCGAAGCGGCGGTCGGAGCGGTGCGCCGGCGAGTTCCGCAGCAGCCGGCGACGCGCGGGACGCCGGAGCCGCCGCTCTAGTTCCCTGGGTTCAGACCGCGACGGCGGCCGGCGTCGCGTCGGCGCCCTCGAGCTCGCGCTTCTCCGCGGTCGAGATGATTCGCGCGAGGTCGAGCAGGATGATCAGCCGGTCCTCGATCTTGCCGACGCCGCGGATGTACTCGGTGTCGACGCCGGTGATCATCTCCGGCGCCGGCTCGATCTGCTCGACCGGAAGCCGCAGCACCTCGGAAACCGAATCCACGACCATTCCGACGCGCTTCGTCCCGATCTCGGTGACGACGATGCGGGTGTTCTTGGTGTGCTCGGCGCGCGGCATCCCGAAGCGCGCGCGCAGGTCGATGATCGGGATCAGCTGACCGCGCAGGTTGATCACGCCTTCCATGAACTGCGGCGCGCGCGGAACGTGCGTCACCGCAACCATCCTGTTGATCTCTTGGACCTGCGCGATGTCGACGCCGTACTCTTCGGAACCGAGCTTGAACGAGACAACTTGGATGGTTTCGGACATGGTGGCTATACTCCCGAGAATTCGGCTCTGGTGACTTTGCCGCTGCCGTAGGCGGTGGCGACGAGCGAGTGGACGTCGATGATGAGCGAGATCGAACCGTTGCCGAGGATCGTCGCGCCGGAGATCCCGGCGATCCGGCCGATCACGTCGGAGAGCGGCTTGATGACGATCTCTTGCTCGCCCTGGAACGAGTCGACGACGAGCCCGACCTGGCGGCCCTGCAACCCGACGATCACGATCATCACCTTGTCGGGATCGCGCGGCGCGTCGAGCCGGAAGAACTCGGCGATACGGATCAGCGGGACGACTTGGCCGCGCAGCGTGATCACCTCGCCGCCGTGTACCGTGCGCACGTCGGCGGCGTCGATCCGCTGCGACTCGATCACCGCGTCGAGCGGGATCGAGTACAGCTCGTCGGCGACGTTCACCAGCAGCGCCTGGATGATCGCCAGCGTCAGCGGCAGCTTCATCGTGAACTTCGTGCCTTCGCCTTGCACCGAGTCGACGTCGAAGACGCCCTTGAGCCGCAGGATGTTCTTCTTCACCACGTCCATCCCGACGCCGCGGCCGGAGACGTCGGTGACTTGCGCGGCCGTCGAGAACCCGGGCGTGAAGATCAGCTCGATGATCTCGCGGTCACTCAAGCGGTCGCTCTCGTCGATCACGCCGATCCGAATCGCTTTCTCGCGGACGCGCTGCAGGTCGATCCCGCCGCCGTCGTCGGAGACTTCGATGATGACTTGATTGCCTTCGTGGTACGCGTTCAGCTTGAGCGTGCCGTAGCGCGGCTTGCCGCGCGCTTCGCGCACCTCGGGCGGCTCGATCCCGTGGTCGACGCAGTTGCGGATCAGGTGCATCAGCGGCTCGCCGACCTCGTCGACGATCGTCTTGTCGAGGTCGGTCTCGGCACCGTCGATCTCGAGGTGGACTTCCTTGCCGCGCGCCTTCGCCAAGTCGCGCACCATCCGCGGGAAGCGGTCGAAGACCTGCCCGATCGGAACCATGCGGACCTTCATGATGCTCTCTTGAATCTCGTTGGTCGTCCGCGCCAGCAGCGCGGACGACTCCGAGAGATCCTTCGCGAGCGTCCCCAGCCCGTTCTGCGACTGCGCGTGCGCGCCGAGCTCGCGGCCGAGCGTCGCGGCGATGTCGGAGATGCGGGTGCGGTTGATGACGAGCTCGCCGACCAGGTTGAGCAGCATGTCGAGCCGCTCGATGTCGACCCGAATCGTTTGATTCTTCGCGGAGACGTTGCGCTTCGCGTCGGGCGCCGTCGCACTGCCGTTCGCCGGTACAGGCTGCACCGGTTTCGGCGATGCGGCAGAGGCGAACGGCGATTTCGGTGCGGCTTCCGGCTGAATCGCGCCGGCGTCGCGCGCAAATGCGGCTGCGAACGGTTCGGCCGCAGGCGCCGGCGCGGCCGGTTCCGGCGAGAACAGCGCGTCGACCGCGGCTTGTGCGGCGGCGAGATCGGCTTCCGACGGGCGTTCTTCGGCGGGCACGACGGCGGCGGGCGTTTCGGCGGCCGTTTCCGGCGCGTCGGGGCGCGCTGCCGCTTCGGCGAGCAGTCGCGCGACGTCGGCTTCGAACGCGGCGAGCTGCGCCGCGTCGACGGGGGTGAGATCTTCTTCCGCGTCCTGCTCGGCGCGCGGTCCTTCGATCACCTGCGCGACGGAGTCGTAGATTCCGGCAAACGCGTCGAGCCGCTCTACGTACTCGTCGACGCCGCTCGGCGCTTCACCGCCGTCGACCGCCGCGCGGACGAGCGCGGTGAGAACGTCGCGGCCTTCGAAGAGCAGGTTGATCCCGCTCTCGGTGAGCGGCATCCGGTCCTTGCGCAGCAGGTCGTAGACGTTCTCCAGCTTGTGCGCGACTTGCTGCACCGCCGCGAACTCGAGCATCCCGGCGCTGCCCTTGATCGTGTGCAGCGCGCGGAAGAGCGAGTTGACGAGCTCCAAGTCGATCGTCCCCGTGTCGACGAACTGCTCCAGCCGCAGCAGATCGGCGTCGATCGACTGCAGCAGCTCGTCCGTCTCGTCACGGAAGTACTGGACGAACTCGGAACGGTCGAAGAAGTCGTCGGACGAAGGCATCGGATTCCGCGAGACCGCGCGTCAGTCGTTGACGCCGAAGACGGAGAGGAGCGGCTGCAGCGAACCGGTCTCCGGGATCAGGATGAACTGCCCCGAGACCGCGCGGTCCTTGTCGAGGAACTGCGACTCGATCAGGAACACGTCCTGATCGGGAAGGATCGACATCAGCGTGCGGAATGCGGCCTGCACGGTCCCGTACGAAAGCGTCGGAACCGACGGGAGCAAGTTGATCCCGGTCAGCGAGATGAGCGCGGTCAGGTACGAGCCGGCGATGATGTTCCCCAGCTCTTTGAGCGTGGAGTCGACGATCGAGTCGAAGATCTGGATGTCGCCGATGATCCGCTTGATGAAGACGTTGACGAACTCGGCGGCCTGGTCGCGGTCGAACAGCACGACCATCTGGCCCGGCGCTTCGCCGCGGATGTACATGTGGAGCGCGGCGACGGAGCGGTCGGGGTGACCCATCCGCTGCGAGAGATCGCGAAACTTCAGCACGTCGATCGTCGGCTCGGCCAGCTTGACCGTCGTGTTCAGGAGCTGCGAGAGCGCGGTCGCGGCGTGGCCGGCGCCGATGTTGCCGACTTCCTTGAGCGCGTCGCGCTGCAGGTCGTTGAGGGTCAGCGTCGCCACGTCAGGCCAGCACTTTCTGGATCGTTTCCAGGATCTTCGGCGGCTGGAACGGCTTGGTGATGAACGACTTCGCGCCGGCCTGGATCGCCTCGACGACCAGCGCCTGCTGCCCCATCGAGGTGCACATGATGATCCGCGCGTTCGGGTCGCCCGCGACGATCTGCTTGACCGCCGAGATCCCGTCCATCTCCGGCATCACCATGTCCATCGTGACCAGATCGGGGCCGAGCTCGCGGTACTTCTCGACCGCC
>DASZGA010000428.1:0-1979 GCA_035939295.1 Candidatus Elarobacter sp.
CCGAAGTACGGCGCCGACGGCACGCGCTTCGGGATCTTACGCCAGATGCGGTTGGAGTCGCAGGAGCTGCGGTTCGACGAGCGCTACTGCGACGAGGCAAAGCGCTTCGCGACCAAGTTGTGGAACGCGCTGCGCTACACCGTCGCGCTTCCGGAAGGACTACCGGGCGCGAACGTGCTGCCGGCGCGCGAGCAGCTGACGCTCGCCGACAAGTGGATTCTCACCGAGCTGCGCACCTGCGCGGCGACGGTGACGCGCGCGTACGACCGCTACGAGTTCGGGGTCGCGGCCGACGCGCTCTTGCAGTTCGGGTGGTACACGTTCTGCGACTGGTACGTCGAGGCGACGAAGGCGCCGGGCCAGGAAGCGACCCGCGCCGCGGTGCTCTCGTTCGTGCTGAACGCGTTCGTCCGCGCGATGCACCCGATCGCGCCGTTCGTCACCGAAGAGATCTGGCAAACGCTCCCACACGACGGCGCGACGATCGTCACCGCGTCGTGGCCCGACCTCGCGGAGATGCCGTCGTTCCCCGAAGAGGCCGCCGTGTTCGGCGCGGTGATCGAGAAAGTCGAGCAGCTGCGAAACGCGCGCTCCGAGTGGGGTATCCAGCCGAAGGACTTCATGCAGGTGGAGATCCCGGCGACGCTCGCGTCCGACCGCGGGATCGTCGAGGCGATCGCGACCCTGGCGCGCGCGCAGGTCGGCACGTACAACGGCGGCAACGGGAGCTTGCGCGACCGCATCCTCGCGGTGCGCGGCGTCGCCGACACCGCGAAGCTCCGCGAGCGCTACACGCGCGAGCTCGCGCGGCTCGAATCGGAGGTTGCGCGCTCGGAGAAGAAGCTCGCCAACGAGGCGTTCATCGCCAAGGCCGCACCCGACGTCGTCGCCGCCGAGCGCGCGAAGCTCGAAGAGTACCGCGCCGAGCACGCGCGCGCGCGCGCCGGGCTCGACGCGTTGCCGGCCTAGTCTTCGGCGTCGTATTCGCGCGGCTTCTCGCCGTACGGGACCGCCACGCCGCTCGGGTAGTGCTCGTGGTCGTGATGCGGCGGTTTCGGCACGACCGCTGCGACGGCGGATTCGGCGAGCTCCTTTGCGGTCTTGGCGGCGGCGGCGAACGTGGCGGCGATCGGCGCGGGCTGCTGGCCCTCGTTCGGGCCGCCGTTCGGGCCGCCGGTCGTTGCGAGCCACTGCAGCAGCATCTGCGTCTTCGCTCGCGAGAGGTCGCGCGTAACCGGCATGAAGCCCGGATCGCTCGGCGGCAGCGACAACACGTACTTCACCGAGGCCGCCATCGACGCGACGCTCGTGTAATCGCCGAGGTCGATCCATCCTTGCTGCTTCATCACCGGATACAGGTTCGCGAACTGCTGCAGGATCGGCTGCGCGTTGTCCCACCAGGTCGGCGTGGCCGGTATCTGATAGCCGCTGAAGATCAGGATGCTGATGAAGTCCGACGGGTTGATCACCGGCGCGGGTCCGCCGGTTTGAAGAACGGGCCGCACGCCGTACACCTGTCCGTCGATGTCCGCGGCGGCGCGCGCACGTCCTGGATCGCCGGCGGTGAGCGAAAGCGTCGCGACGCCGTTCGCGTCCGTCACAACCACGACCGGCTGCTTTGCGATATCCGGGAGCGCCGACGCCGGCGTGTTGTTCAGCGTGTTCGGATCGAGCCCGCACGCGATCGACGCGCCCGCGAGCGGCTCACCGAAGCTGGTCGCGTACAGCGTGACGTTCGCGACGTCGCCGGGGTCGAGGCGATAAACGAAGGCATCCGCGCGGACCCATTGCCCGCCGTTCTGTTCCTGCGCGATCGCACCGGACGTACCCGCCGCGACCTGGAGGACCGTCCCCGCGATCGTGTCGAGCTCGGCATCGCTCAGCCGGCGGCCGGCGGGCAGATCGACGATTCCCGCCGTTTGCGGATACCATTCCGGCGCGGTGTACGTCGTCGACCGCAGCGTGCCGAGCAAATCGGG
>DASZGA010000429.1:0-18677 GCA_035939295.1 Candidatus Elarobacter sp.
GGGAACCTGCTCCTCGAGCACGGCGACGTCGACGAAGCGATCGCCCACTTCGAGTACGCGATCCTGATCGACGACGCGTACGCGCCGGCGTATCACAACCTCGGCGTCGCGCTGCACCGCAACGGCCGCCGCGGCGAAGCGGTGCGGATGCTGCGGAAGGCGACGCGGCTCGAAAGTCGCATGAAACGCAGGTGACGGACAGCGAGCAGATCCGGATCGGCGACGACCTCATCGACGTCATGCGCACCGCGGTGACGATCGCGATCTGGCACGGCGCGGAGTTCGTTGCGCCGCCGCACGTGCTGCTCGGACTTCTCGCCGATCCGCACGTCGGCCCCGCAATCGACCCGCTCGTCCCGCGCGAACGCATAGAAAAAGCCGCCGAAGACGCCGCCAAGAAACTCCCTGAGGTCCTCGAGATGCCCGAAGACGGGCTGGCCGAAAACGAGAGCCCGCCGTTCGTCCGCTACGACACGCTGGCGTTTCGCTCGCAGGACGGAACGCGCACGCTGTACCTCGACGCCGAAGCGTTCCGCGTCTTCATCGAAGGCGCGCGCCGCGCCGACGAGATCTATCACGCCAAGCACCTCGTCTACGGCTTCACCGCCGAAGCCGTCAAAGAGCGCGACTTGCTGGACCTGTTCGGAAGCGATCCGCAGGGCGTCGCCTCCGCGGTCGACGGGCTATAGCGTCTTCGTCGAGATGATGTCGGGCGCGGTGATCTCTTCGAGGTATTCGAAGAGCTGCGGCAGCGTGATCTTCTCTAGCGCGCTGCGCTCCTTGATCCCGTCGCCCTCTTCGCCTTCGTCGCGCAGGTAGCAGCGCGACTCGACGCCGCCGGCGCCTTCGCTCAAGAACGAGACGGCGAACCCTTTGCCGAGCGTGTCGTCGTAGATGCGCATCGCGGCCGGGTTCAGGATCTCGATCGAGTGCGACGCGTTGTGCGCGTCGAAGATCGTGATCGTCAGATAATCGCGGTTGACGATCTCGATCGAGCCGACCACGAAGGTGTTCTTGGCAGAGAAGAACTCGTGCCCTCGCTTGTTGCGCGAGCTCACTTCGTAGAAGACGCGGTGCGCGACGAATCGGTTCAGGATCTTCCGAAGCGTCGCAATCGACGCCAGGGTCTCGGTCCGGTTGCCGCGGGTGTAGATGATCTTCAGGGCGAGGGGGCCGGCCTTCGGTAATCTCCACGGGTGCCGTCCTCCTGCACCGCGCGGGGCATGACGCGTTGCACGGGACCGGGAAGAAACCCTCCGGATGCTCTCGATTCCAGATATGGCCCTGCTGGGCGCGGCGGCGCTCCTGTTCTTCGGCCCCGATCAACTTCCCAAGGTGGCGCGCAAGGCGGGGAGCGTCATGCGCGATATCCAGAACACCTCGCAGTCCTTCATCCGCGAGATGGAGCGCGCCGCCGACCTGGCCGACGCGCCCGCATCGAAGCCGTACGAACCGCCGTCGTACGACCCTGCGCCGTACGACGCGCCCGCCTATGACGCGGTCAGCTACGACGACCTGCCGACCGCGCCGTTCCCGGCGGTCGATCCGGCCGCGCCCGATCCGGAGGCACCGGCCGTGGGCGAAAAGCTCGCCGAACCGCGACCGGCGCTCGGCTTCGCCGATCCGGCGCCGCCCCAGCCGATCGACGTCGACGGCCTGCATCCCCAGAGCCTGTACGCCGACGACCCGGCCCCCAAGAACTCGCGCGCCGCAATCGCAGAGCCCGAGATCTCACATCCCGCAGAGCCGACGCCAGAGCCCGAGCACCCGGCGCACCTCTAGCCGCGTCTCGGCGTACGGCGGAACGCCTCCGTAGCGGTCGACGGCGCCCGCGCCGGCGTTGTACGCGGCGATCGCGCGGGCGTACCGCTCCGGCGGCGGAAGCGCCCGGTATCGCGCCAGCAAGCCGGCGAGGTGGACGACCGTGCCGTGCAGGTTCGCCTCAGCATCGTCGGGATCGACGCCGAGCCCGGCGGCGGTCGCCGGCATGAGCTGCCCGAGCCCGCGCGCTCCGGCGCGGGAGACGGCGCGCGCGTCCCAGGCCGATTCGACCGCGACCAGCGCGACGACGAGCCGCGCGTCGATCCCAGCCGCGTCGGACTCGCCGACGACCCGAGCAGCGAGCCGCGCAGCGTGCGCATCGTCGAGCGCTGGATGGAAGGCGCGCAGCGCCGAAGCGTACGCCAGCAACGCCGAAGCGAAAAAGGGGCGGACCACACCAGGTGTGGTGCCCGCCCTCTCCCGAGGCCTAGTTCGCGCTCTGGGCGCCTTTAGATATTAAAGTTTTGGCGCAGCTCGGCGATTCGCGTTTCGAGAACGCCGCGCACTTGGCGGTGCAGCCGTTCCTTCTGCTCGTCGGGGAGGCGCTGGTAGACCAGGTAGCCGGCGGCCGAGATGATCCCGCCGAGCACGCCCACGAGGACGGTGCGTCCTGCATCGGTGTTCGCGGGGCCGGACTGGCCGGGGCCGGGCTGGATCTCGCCGTTCAGGGGTTTGCTCGTGTCGGTCATCGTGGGGTTCCTTTCGACGCCGGTGTACCCCGTTTCTGCACCTCGGTTACTCGTTCTCGCCCGCAGGCTCGCTTTCGCGAACATATCGCACGAAGCGGCGGTATTCTTTTTGCTTGGCGATCTGCGCCACGGCCAGCTCGGCAGTTGCGACGATCGCGTTGACGTCGTTCCGGTCGCGGGCCTCGGACGGCCAGCACATCAGGAAGTCGCCCTCGTTCCTGCGCCCGTTCACCGGGACGCGGGCGACGTCGGTCAGCCCAACCCAAGCCGCTTGCAGCAGGGCCGAGACGGCCGCGCAGACGACGTCCTCGCCGTGCTCGCCCTGCTCGGCGTGGCCGCTGGAAAAAACAGAGGACAGCCGGTCTCGGCTGTCCCTGCGAAAGCGAACTTCGAGCATCGGTGCCTTACGGCAGCGCGATCTTGTCGATCCGGACCTCGGCGTACCGCTGGCGGTGGCCGTTCAGCTTGCGGACGCGCTTCTTCGGCTTGTACCTGAAGACCAGGATCTTCTTGTCTTTGGCCTGGCGCAGGACGGTTCCGGTCACGGTGGCGCCGCTGACGAGCGGGCTGCCGATCGTCACGTCGTCGCCGTTGGCGGCCAGGACGATGCGGTCGAACGTCACCGAGGAGCCGATTTCGGTCTCGATGAGATCGGTCCGAATGACGTCGCCCTCGGACACGCGGAACTGCTTGCCGCCGGTCTCAACGATCGCGTACATAACCACGGAACTTTATCATGGCCCGAGCGGCGCGTCAACGCGGAAGGTCGGGCGCGGGAGCGGCGGCTTGTTCGCTCTCGGAGCCAAGCGCCGCGAGGGTGCATCCTCCGGAATGCGAGGCTTGTCTCACGTTCGGAAAACCCGTTCTCCCGCATGCCCGGTGAGGTGAGTGCCGTGCGATCCACCCGCGATTCGAGCGCGCCGCCGCGCTCGGCAATCCCGCTGACGCTACGGCTCAACGGCCGCGAGGCGACGTTCGCGGTCGAGCCGGAAGTGACGCTGCTCGACCTGCTTCGCGAGCGAGCCGGCCTCACCGGGACGAAGAAGGGCTGCGACCGCGGCCAGTGCGGCGCGTGCACCGTGCTGGTGAACGGACGGCGGACGCTCTCGTGCCTCGCGCTCGCGCTCCCGCACGCCGGCGACGAAATCACCACGATCGAGGGCCTGGCGAACGACGGCGCGCTGCACCCGGTGCAGGCCGCGTTCGTCGAGCACGACGCGTTCCAGTGTGGCTTCTGCACGTCGGGACAGATTCTGTCGGCGGTCGCCGTCGTGGCCGAAGGGCGCGCGCGAACGGACGACGAGATCCGCGAGGCGATGAGCGGGAACATCTGCCGCTGCGGCGCGTACCCGAACATCCTTGCCGCGGTGCGCGCGTCGGCGGGGGCGCGCTGATGCGCGCGTTCGAGTACGTCGTCGCCGAGTCGCCGGCGGCGGCGCGCAAGCTCGCGGGCGAAGTTGACGGCGCGCGCTTCTACGCCGGCGGAACGACGCTGATCGATCTCATGAAGGGCGACGTCGAGCAGCCGCGGCGGGTGATCGACATCTCGCGGCTTCCGCTGACGACGATCGACGTGCGCGGCGACGTCGTGCGCATCGGCGCGCTGGCGCGCAACAGCGACGTCGCGTACGACGAGGCGATCGCAACGCGTTTCCCCGCGGTCAGCGAAGCGCTGCTCAGCGGCGCGTCGGGGCAGATTCGCAACGCGGCCACGGTCGGCGGAAACCTGCTGCAGCGAACGCGCTGCACGTACTTCCGCGAGACGCGCTGGCGCTGCAACAAGCGCGAGCCCGGGAGCGGGTGCGACGCGATCGACGGCTTCAACCGCGGCCACGCGATCCTCGGCACGAGCGATGCGTGCATCGCGACGTATCCCGGCGATTTCGCCGTTGCGCTGACCGCGCTCTCGGCGACGGTCGTCGCCGAAAGCGACGCCGGTGAGCGCCGTATTCCGATCGACGAGTTCTACCTGCAGCCGGGTGACCATCCGGAGCGCGAGACCTCGCTCGCGCCGAACGAGCTGATCACCGCGATCGAGCTGCACGACGAGCCGCTGCACCGTCGCTCGCAGTACCTGAAGGTGCGCGATCGCGCGTCGTACGAGTTTGCGCTCGTCTCGGTCGCGTGCGCGGCCTTGCTCGACGGCGGGAAGATTTCCGCCGCAAGGCTCGCGCTGGGCGGTGTCGGAACCGTGCCGTGGCGTTCGCGCGCGGCGGAAGACGCGCTCGCCGGCGCGGCGGCGGACGACGCGGCGTTCGCGCGCGCCGCCGAGGTCGCGCTCAGCGGCGCGAAGCCGCGCAAGGACAACGCGTTCAAAGCGGAGTTGGCGAAGCGCGCGATCGTGCGCGCGCTGCGCTCGGTATGCGGAGGTGCGCGATGAGCACGACCCTCGAACGCCCCGTCACGACCGGCGTCATCGGGAAACCCGTCGACCGCGTCGACGGCCCGGCGAAGGTGACCGGCGCGGCGCGGTACGCGACCGACGCGGCCGTCGCCGAGCCGCTGCACGCGGTGATCGTGCAGTCGACGATTCCCGGCGGGCGAATCGCGTCGATCGGCGAGGACGCCGCGCGCGCCGTTCCGGGCGTCGTCAACGTGATGACGCACCGCAACGCGCCGCGCGTCGTCGCGCTGCCGTTCGAGTTCACGACGCCGTTCCAGGAAGAGCTCGCGCCGCTGCAGAGCGACAAGGTCGTCTACGACGGCCAGCACATCGCCGTCGTCATCGGCCGTACGATCGAAGCCGCGCGCGAAGGTGCGGCGCTGCTCCGGATCGCGTACGACCGCAGCCCCGCGCATACCGCGCTCGACGAAGCGTCCGAGATGGAGTTTCCGGAGCAGTGGTTCGGCAGCGATCTGCAGCCGCGCCGCGGCGATCCGGAGCGCGCCCTCGCGCAGAGCGAGGTGAAGATCGACGCGACGTACGAGACGCCGGTCGAGCACCACAACCCGATGGAGCCGTCGGCGACGGTCGGCGAGTGGCGCGACGGCGAGATCGTCGTGCACGACGCGACGCAGTGGGTGCGCGGAACGCGCGCGTGCCTCGCCAAGGCGTTCGGGATCCCCGAAGAACGCGTTCGCGTGTACTCGCCGTTCATCGGCGGCGGTTTCGGCTGCAAAGGATTCTTCTGGGCGCACACCGTGCTCGCGGTGATGGCGTCGAAGCTGACCGGCCGGCCGGTGAAGCTCGCGCTCACCCGCGAGCAGATGTTCACCTCGGTCGGCTATCGCAGTCTCACGCGGCAGCGGTTGCAAATCGGCGCGTCGCGCGACGGTACGCTGCGCGCGGTGCTCCACGACGTCTCCTCGGAGAGCTCGCGGGTCGGAACGTTCATCGAGTCGGCCGGCGGTGTGACCGAGATGCTGTACGACATCCCGAACCTGGCCGTGACCCACCGGCTCGCGCGGCTGGACATTCCGACGCCGACCGCGATGCGCGCGCCCGGCGAGGCACCGGGTTCGTTCGCGCTCGGCTGCGCGCTCGACGAGCTCGCGGTAGCGTGCGGGCTCGACCCGCTCGACGTGCTGCGCCGCAACCACGCCGGCGTCGATCCGTCGAGCGGGTTGCCGTTCTCCTCGAAGCACTTGCTGGAATGCTACGAGCGCGGCGCGGAGGCGTTCGGCTGGAGCCGGCGTCCGCCGAAACCGCGCGCGATGCGCGACGGCAACGAGCTGATCGGCTGGGGCGTTGCCACCGCGACGTATCCCGCGATGCGCTCGCCGAGCGAGGCGCGCGTGACGGTCGGCGCCGACGGCTCGATCGACGTCGCGAGCGCGACGCACGATCTCGGAACCGGACAGTACACGATCCTCGCGCAGATCGCCGCCGAGGTGCTCGGCGTCGAGCCGCGCGCGGTGCGGGTGCGGATCGGCGACTCGTCCTTGCCGCTTGCGCCGGTCGCGGGCGGCTCGATGAGCGCGGCGTCTGTCGGTCCGGCGGTGCTCGACGGTGCGACGCGCGTGCTGCACGCGCTGAAGCGAATCGCGGCGGCGAGCCCGGAGTCGCCGCTGCACGGGCTCGGCGAAGACGCGATCGACGTGGGCGGCGGCGCGCTGCACGCCGCCGAAGGCGGCGAGCGTACGATCGGGCTCGCAGAGCTGGTGCGGCTTTCCGGCGCCGAGACGATCGAAGCCGTCGGTCAGGCGGCCTCGGGTGATGAAGGCGAGCGGTTCTCGTTCCACTCGTTCGGCGCGCAGTTCGTCGAGGTGCGCGTCGACGAGGACTTCGGGCGCGTTCGCGTCTCGCGCGTGGTCGGCGCCTTCGACTGCGGCCGCGTTCTCAACGCGAAGACGGCGCGCTCGCAGATGCACAGCGGGATCATCATGGGAATCGGCATGGCGCTGCTCGAGGATTCGGTGCGCGATCCGCGTTACGGCGCGTTCGTCACCAACAACTTCGCCGACTACCACGTCCCGGTCAACGCCGACATCGGGCAGATCGACGTGCTGTTCGTCGAGGAGCCGGACTACACGTTCAACCCGCTCGGCGCGCGCGGGATCGGCGAGATCGGTATCACCGGCGTCGCCGCCGCGATCGCGAACGCCGTCTACCACGCGACCGGCGTGCGCGTCCGCGACCTTCCGATCGTTCCGGAGAAGCTGCTGCTCGCGCAGGCCGGCGCGGCATAAGCGTTGCAGATCGAACGCGTGCGAACGGTCGTCCTCGCCGGCGGCCGTTCGCAACGCATGGGTTTCGACAAGCTCGTAGCGCCGTTCGCCGGCATCCCGCTGGCCCGCCGCATCATCCTCGGCTTACAGGAACTCGCACCGCTCATCGTCACGACGCCCGCCGTCGCCGAGACGCTCGCCGGCATCGCCGGCGTGCAGATCATCGTCACCGAACCAACCGCCGGGCCGAGCGCGACGCTCGCCCTCGCGAACGCCGCGATTCCGAAGGATATGCACGTCGGCGTCCTCGCGTGCGACCTGCCGTTTCTGGATGCGGCGCACGTGAGCGCCTTCGTCTCGCGCGTTCCGGCCGACGCCGACCTCGCGTGGCCGCTCGTCGGCGACACACCTGGCCATCCCGTCGTCTGGTCCCCGAAAGCGCGCGGACGCATCACCGAGCTGCGTGCCGACGAGCCGCCGCTGCGCTTGCGCCGCGATCCGGATCTGCGCACCGCCGCGCTGGCTGAAACCGACTATGCCTATGTCACCGACGTCGACACGCCTGAGTCGTGGGACGCGGCGCAGCAGCGCGCGTCCGTGGACCCCGGCTAAGGATTGCTTAGCGCGCTACGCCATTGCGTCGCTGAAGGGTAAGCTGCGGACGCGTTTTCCAGTTGCCTTGAAGATCGCGTTGGCGATCGCGGGGGCGATCGGGGGCGTACCGAGCTCGCCGATCCCGGTCGGCTTTTCGCTGCTCTTGACGACGTGGGATTCGATCGCCGGCGCGTCCTGCATGCGCAGCACGGTGTAGTCGTAGAAGTTGTTCTGGTCGACCTTCCCGTCGGTGAAGGTGATCTTCGCCGTCATCGCCATCGCGATTCCGTAGTTGATCGCGCCCTCCAGCTGCGCCGCGACGATGTCGGGATGAACGACGATCCCGCAATCGGCGGCGACCACCGCGCGGTGCACCTTCACGTTCTTGCCGCTGACGGTGACCTCCGCGACGAGCGCGGCTAGGCTTCCGCCCCAGTTGCACAGCGCGATCCCTTGCGAGGCGCCGGCGTGTTGCGGATGTCCCCAATTCGCCTTTTGCGCGGCGAGCTGAAGCACGGCACGCTCGCGGTGCGCGTTCGGCGCTAGCAGCGCGAGCCGGAACGCGAGCGGATCCTTCCCGGCCGCGTGCGCGAGCTCGTCGACGAACGACTCCGTCACGAACGTGTTCCAGTTCGCGCCGGGCGCTCGCATGAAACCGACCGGGATCCCGGGCTCGAAATCCGCGTACGTCGTGCGCGAGCTGCCGAACGCGTACGCCGCCGGCGTAACCTGGTCGACCGCGCTGAAGTCGACGCCCTTCTGGAACAGCGGCGGCGCCCAGCGCTTCACGATCGAGGGCGAGCCGACGCGGTGCTCCCACGCCGCGACATGACCAGCTCCGTCGAGGGTCGCGCGCACGACGTTCACGCTCATGGGGCGGTAGAAGTCGTTCTTGATGTCGTCCTCGCGGCGCCACGTCACCTTGACCGGCTTCTTGACGGCCTTCGATATCTCGACCGCGTCGACGACGTAGTCCGCATCGAGCCGGCGCCCGAAGCCGCCGCCCAGGAACGTGGTGTGGATCTGCACTTTGCTCGCCGGGAAGCCGGTGATCTTCATCGCCGCATCGCGCGAGCGGGTCTGCACCTGCGTCGGCGCCCAGACCTCGACCGCGTCGTCGCGCACGTCGGCGGTCGCGTTCATCGGCTCCATCGCGGCGTGGGCGAGAAACGGCCCGCGGTAGACCGCTTCGATCGTTTTTCCGTTCGCCTTGTCGACGTCGCCGTGCGACCCGGCGATCACGGCGTTCTTCGCCCGTGCGAGCTTCTCCGCATCGGCGAACATCGCGGCGGTGTTGACGTGGGCCGCCGGGCCGTCGTTCTTCCACGTCACGTTCAATTTGTCGCGGCCCTGCATTGCGGCCCACGTGTTCGTTGCCACGACCGCAACGCCGCTGGAGATCTTCACCACGTCGATGACGCCCGCGACCTTGCGCGCCGCCGCGTCGTCGACGTTGTCGACCACACCGCCGAACGTCGGCGCCTTCAGCACGTTCGCGTAGACCATGTTCGGTACGATGACGTCGATCCCGTACGTCGCCTTCGCACGGACCTTCGCGTCGAGATCGAGCCGTTTCGGCGACGTACCGATCAGCTTGAACTGCGAAGCGTCCTTCAAGGTGACGTGCTTCGGCGGCGTCTGCGCCGACGCGTCGACCGCCAGCTCGGCGTAGGTCGCGCTCCGGTTCGAAGCCGCGTGCAGCACCGTGCCGTCTTTCGTCGTGCACGTCGACGGATCGACGTTCCAGCGCTTCGCCGCCGCCGCGATCAGCATTGCGCGCGCGGCCGCGCCGGCGCCGCGCAGTACCGGGTACATGTCGGCGACGCTCGTGCTGCCGCCGGTCGTCATGTCCTTGAAAACCGGGTCCGCGTACTGGTCCTCGGCGGGCGCGAACTGCGCGCGGACGCGGTCGAACGGAACGTCGAGCTCCTCGGCGACCAGCATCGGAAGGCCGGTGTAGACCCCTTGACCCATCTCGCTCTTGCTGAGCATCACGGCGACGGTTCCGTCGGTGCGGACGTGCACCCACGCGTTCGGCGAGAACGTCACGCTCGGCTCGGGCGAAGGCTGATAGTCGGGGACGGTGGCCGGATGCCGTTCGCACGCGGCGAGCGCGAGCCCGGCGCCGAACGCCGCGGTCGCGCGCAGAAACAGCTCGCGGCGCATCAGACGAGCGTTCCGGCGTTTTTGATCGCCGCTTTGATCCGAGGATACGTTCCGCAACGGCAGATGTTGCCGCTCATCGCAGCGTCGATCTCCGCATCGCTCGGCGATTTCGTCTTCGCAAGGAGCGCGGCCGCGGACATCATCTGACCCGACTGACAGTAGCCGCACTGCGGAACCGCCGCCGCGATCCAGGCCCGCTGGACCGGGTGGGTCCCGTCGGCCGAGAGTCCCTCGACCGTCGTGATCTTCTTTCCGGTTGCCTGCGAGACCGCCGTCGAGCACGAGCGCACCGGCGTCCCGTCAAGGTGGACGGTACACGCGCCGCACTGCGCCACCCCGCAGCCGAACTTCGTTCCGGTCATCCCGACGACGTCGCGGATCACCCAGAGCAGCGGCATCTCGTCGGGGACGTCGACGTCGTGCGCGACGCCGTTGATGGTGAGGGTTCTCATGGCCGGCGGTCCTCCTCGCGTTTGCAGGGACCCGCCGGGAAAGCTACGCGGTTGCGGCTGCCGCGGCATACGCCGGCCCGTCGTCGAGGCGCAGCGTGAGGCACTTCGCGCTGCCGCCGGCCTTCAGGAACTCGGTGAGGTCGGTACGGAAGACGCGGTAGCCGGCGTCGTGCAGCCGTTCGCGCAGGCCGCGCGAGCAGTCGTGCATCACGACGGCGTCGTGGCTTGCCTCCACCGCGTTGCACGCAAAGCGCAGCGCGTCGTCGACGGAGACCTCGATGAGATAGCCTGGCTCGACGGCGCGGCGCAGCAGCGTCTGCGCGTGCGGCGAGAAGGCGTCCATGTACGCCAGCACGTGACCGCTCGAGAGCGGGCACAGCGCGGTGTCGAGATGGTAGAAGCGCTCGTCGACGAGCAGCAGCGGGAGGACCCGGCAGCCCACGATCTCCTGAAGCTGCAGCGTCGCGCCGCGTTCGGTGCGCCAGCCGTAGCCGGCGTAGAGCAGCGGGCGGACGCGGTCGAACAGCGCGTCGCCGGCGCCTTCGAAGTACGTCTGCCGCAGGAACGTCGTCGCGAAGCCCGCGCGCGCGAGCGCGGCACGGTAGAGCGGCTGTTCGCGGCGCCGTTCGGCGTGGCGAAAGCTCGACACGATCGCGAGGTTCCCGATCGTCAGCGCGGCGTTGGCGGTGAAGACGAGATCGGGCGAGTGCGGCTGCGGCTCGAGCCGCACCAGCTCGACGTCACCGGCGCACTGAAGGAGCTCGGCGAAGCGCTCCCATTGGCGACGGGCGTCCGGCGCGGAGTCGCCGACGTTGCGCGTCATCCACGGGTTGATCGCGTAGCGCACGTCGTAGTGACCGGGCGGGCAGACCAGGAACCTCGTCGCCATGATGCTTCCATCCTAGCCTGCCGGGGCCGCGGCGTCGTTCGACAAACGGTCAGCCGTGAGCCGGTGAGGTCCGCCGGTGGTGGGTACGCGGAGCCCATGGAACGCGACGATCAGGGCGACTTCAAGAACGCGCTTCCGCGGGAGGTCGACGATCATCCCGACTCCGGGATGCCGCGCCAGCTTCGTACCCAAGCCGACGACGAGCCGCCGCTCAGCCGCGCGGAGGCCGACGTGGCCGGCATCTCGCCGACCCCGGAGGTCGTCTACGCCGACACCGACGAGGACGAGAACCGCGACGACGTCCGCGACGCCCACCGCGCCGGCCCCGACGAGCACGTCTGACCCTATTCGGGGAGCCGGCGGCTTCCTGTCGAAGCCGCCGGCAGGGTGCGGAACAGCGTAACAAGTCTCACCGCGCAACGGCTCGCCTTCATCCTTGGCGTCAGATCGCCGAGCGCTATGGCGGTGAGCGGCCTTCGAAGTTGAAGCGGGCAATCGTCTCGGTCGACGACGCCGAGCGGTATGACTGGATGCGCGGTGTCGTCGGCTTGACGCGCGGAATGACGAATGGCCTGCGCGTCGATGACTATCTTGCACGACCGATCGTGCTCAACGAGCGCATCGTCGACCATATTCGTCCGAAGCCGGAGCGAGCGCCTTATCTTGCGTGGGTCGCGGCGTCGCTGCGCTCGCCGCTAGAAGTTTGGCGACACCATCGAGATGGTGAGAACGGGCTCGAACCGCGGTTGTACTATCTTTTTGCGGCCGCGGCTCCTGAGCTCCACAGCGTGGTCGTGATCGTTGGTGAACGCGACCTCGTCGCCTTCAACGTCATTCCGCTCAAGCCGAAGGATGCAAAACAATTTCGCATCGGCGAGCTAACATATGTCGGGTATGATGCCCCTTATGGACGCTGCCCGCACGGCTGTTGCGACCATGAATGCGCGAGTTGAAATGAAGACGAGGGGCAAACACTCGCTCCCTCGTCTGGACTCGTGCAGCGCCGACCCGTCCGTCGCGCTGTTCCACCGGTTCGTTACAGGGTGGGCTGCCCCAGAAGCGGGACCGAACCGGTAGGCTCCTTTAGCATACATAACCACGGCCGGGAAGGCAAGTCACACGTCGACGTAGACGTCGTCGCCTTCGATCCGGACCTGATAGGTCGGGAGCGGGATGACGGCGGGGAGTGTCAGCGCGGCGCCGGTCGTCACGTCGAAGATCGCGCCGTGGCGCGGGCACATGATCTTGCAGCCCATGAGCTCGCCCTGATCGAGCGGACCGCCGTCGTGCGTGCAGACGTCCTCGACGGCGTAGATCGTGCCCTCGCAGTTGCACAGCAGCACCTCGACGCCGTCGACCTCGACCTTCTTCGCGGTCCCGGGCGGGATCTCGTCGCGTTTGGCGACCGGCTTGTTCGACACGCCGGCGAAGTTCGCCGGGGTACGCGCGGCGGCCCGCGAAAGAACGCCGTATGCAACGTCCTTCTTCGATCATGCTCGTCCTGCTGCTCGCCGCGCCGCTCCCCGCCGCCGCGGCGACGAGCGCGTCGTACAAGACGAAAGCGGTGAAAACAACTGCCGGAAAGACCGTGACGCTCCCCGACGGCTTGAAGTATACCGACGTCAAAGTCGGCAAAGGCGCGCTGCCGAAACCCGGGCAAACCGCGATCGTACACTACATCGGCACGTTTCCGGACGGCAAGAAGTTCGACAGCTCGCGTGACCGCGGGCAGCCGTTCGAGTTCGTGATCGCGCGGCCCGGCGTGATCCAATGCTGGCAAGAAGGCGTCGCGACGATGCACGTCGGCGGCCGCCGCAAGCTGGTCTGCCCGCCGCAGCTCGCGTACGGCGCCAAGGGCTACCCCGGCGCGATCCCGCCGAACGCCACGCTCGACTTCGACGTCGAGCTGCTCGGAATCAAATAACGGCGAGAAATGCCGCGAGCTCGTCGCCGGCGGGCGTGTCGTAGTCGATCACCGGATGCTCGACGCCCGCCAGCGCGATGAAGCGTTTCTTGCGCGCGCCGGCCGCGGCTTCGACGGCGCGCCCTTCGCCGATCGGGATCAGCGCGTCGGCGGTGCCGTGCAGGACGATCGTCGGCGCGCGCACGCTCGCAATCTCGCGGGCGAGATCGAAGTCTTCGCGTACCGTCGACGTCGGAACGAGACGGACGCGGTGCATGAAGCCGGGGAAATGCCTGTCACGGAAATCGCTGAGCAATCGCGTCGCCGACGACGGTGCGGCGTGGAGGACGAGCGCGCGCACCGGCCGTGCGCTCGCGACGCGCGTCGCGATCGTCGATCCGAACGAGTGCCCGTAGACGACCAGCTCGGCCTTGCTGCGTGCGCGCATCGTGTCGTACACGCGCAGCGCGTCGTCGCGCGTCGCGGCGATGCTGGGGCGCCCTTCGGAGAAACCGAAGCCGCGATAGTCCCACAGCACGGTCGTCGAGCCGGTGTGCCGCGCGAACCACATCCCGATACCGAGCATCGACGCCGCCGTTCCGGCGTTGCCGGTGAACGTGAGCGTCCACGGCGCGTTGGGCCGCGTGCCGCGCACGATCCAGCCGCGCAGCAGCGTTCCGTCGCGCGCCCGCACGACGAACGGGCTGAGCTCGCAGTGCGCGCTCCACGTCGAGACCGGAACGCGCCGCGGATACAACACCCACCGCTCGCCGACGGGGAGCGGCGCGGCGCCCGCGAGCGCGGCTCCGGCAAACACCGCCAACGCAGCGAGCACGATACCACCGCCACGAAGCAGCAATCGCTTCACGTCAGCAAATAGGTCCGCGCGCGAGATTTTCGACCGGCAGCACGGTGAAGGTGAAGCCGGGGCCGAGCGTGATGTTGCGGCCCCAGCGCACGGTGTTCACCCCGGTCATGATCAGCCCCGGGACGGGGAGCGGGACGTGCGATGCCGCCTTGTTCAGCAGCGGTTCCGACGGCGTCCAGGCGACCGGAAGCATCGGGTTCATCGTGACCGCGACGCGCTGGGCGCCGCCCTTCGCCTTGTCGACGACGAGGTAGCGCGGTTCGAGCGAGAGCATCCCGTCGTGGTTGTGGCGGCCCGCCGCGCTCGCGGCGCGGATCACGCCGTAGCCGAGTGTTCCGGCCGGAACCTTCGTTCCGTCGTCGAGCGCTACGTCGGCGGTCACCCGGAAGCGGAAGGGCTGTCCGGCGCGCGCGGTCCCGGAGTAGATGTTGTCCAGCATCTCCGAGGGCATCGCGTACGCGCAGATCTTCGTCGCGCCGGCCGGCGCCGGTGCGAGGAGCGTCACGGCGGCCGCGACGCCTGCCAAGGCGAGGAGCGATCGAGCGGTCACGCTTCGATCATCCCCAAAAACAAGGGCGCCGTCTACCGGCGCCCTTCGGATTCCCTAGAGTCGAGCCGGCGCTAGCCGACCGAACCCTCCGTCTCCAGTTTGATCAGGCGGTTGAGCTCGACGGCGTATTCCATCGGCAGCTCCTTGACGAAGAAGTCGAAGAAGCCGTTGACGATCATCGCCGTCGCGTCGGCTTCGCTGAGCCCGCGCGACATCGCGTAGAAGAGCTGTTCCTCGCCGATCTTCGAGACCGACGCTTCGTGCTCGACCGTCGAGCGCTGCTCGTCGATCTTCATCGTCGGCTTCGTGTCGGACGACGACTTCTCGTCCATGATCAGCGCGTCGCACTTCACGCGCGTCTTCGCGCCGACCGCGCCGGCGTGCACTTCGACCAAGCCGCGGTACGTCGTCTTGCCGCCGTGCGCGACGACCGACTTGTTCGTAACCACCGAGGTCGTGTTCGGCGCCGCGTGGATCACCTTCGCGCCCGCGTCCTGGTGCTGGCCTTCGCCGGCGAACGCCGCGGAGAGGATCTCGCCGCGCGCGCCTTCGCCCATCAGATAGATCGCGGGATACTTCATCGTCAGCCGGCTGCCGATGTTGCCGTCGACCCATTCGACCGTCGCGTTCTTGTACGCGACGGCGCGCTTGGTGACGAGGTTGAAGATGTTGCGGTACCAGTTCTGAATCGTCGTGTAGCGGATCGAGGCGCCTTCCATCGCGATCAGCTCGACTACGGCCGAGTGCAGCGAGGACGTCGAGAACTGCGGTGCGGTGCAGCCCTCGATGTAGTGGACCTTCGAGCCTTCGTCGGCGATGATCAGCGTGCGCTCGAACTGGCCCATGTTTTCGGTGTTGATCCGGAAGTAGGCCTGGAGCGGCATCTTGACTTCGACGCCCTTCGGCACGTAGACGAACGAACCACCCGACCACACCGCCGAGTTGAGCGCGGCGAACTTGTTGTCTTCGATCGGGATGACCGTGGAGATGTACTTCTGGACGATCTCCGGGTGCTCGCGCAACGCCGTGTCCATGTCGCAGAAGATCACGCCGTCTTTCTCGAGCTCCTCGATGACGGAGTGGTAGACGACCTCGGACTCGTACTGCGCCGAGACGCCGCTGAGGAACTTGCGCTCCGCTTCCGGGATCCCGAGCCGGTCGAAGGTGCGCTTGATGTCGTCCGGGACGTCGTCCCAGTTCTGCTCGGTGCGCTCGCCCGCTTTGACGAAGTAGCGGATGTTGTCGAAGTCGATCTCGTTCAGGAGCGCTGTGTCGCCCCACGTCGGCATCGGCTTCGAGCGGAAGACGTCGTAGGCGCGCAAACGGAACGCCCGCATCCATTCGGGCTCGTTCTTCATCGACGAGATGCGCTCGACGATCTCACGGTTCAGACCCTTGTCGGACTTGAACGCGTAGCTATCCTCGGGATCGTGAAATCCGTGTCGGTATTCCTCGATCAGGACATCGGTCGGTGCGGCCATCGGTCTCCCAGCGTAGCGGTCCTGGACTGGACGGTCAAGATAGTCCAGGGGTTTCTGTACTATCTAACCCGCCGGACTCCTGGACCGTGGCGCTCCTCAGCCATTTTCGACCGCCCGGACGTACTCCAGCGTCACCTCCGGCGCGACCGCCCCTAAGACCGCCTCGGAGGAGGCTCGCTGGCTTGCCGGCCCGGCAGTCTCGACCAGCACGGCCCGCTTGATCGCCGCATACGGCACCAACGTCTGGGCGAGCCGGGCGAGCGCCCCCTGAAGCGGCGAGAGACTCGGGTTAAAGGCAGCGTTCTCGGCGTACCGGCCCGACACGATCGCGCCGTCCTCGGTTGCCAGAGCGACGCCGGCATAGGTCTTGGTGTAGGGCGCGTACGACGCGGACGCCGCGGCGAGCCCCGCGGCGACGATCGGGTCGGTTGGTTCCGATGCTCCCTGCAATGTCAGGTGCCGGGCGGTTCGCGCCATCAGCCCGCCGGTAACCCCGAGGTCGCGGGGGCCGAAGGAGGCCGGGAGCAGCGCCGGCAGCGTCGTGCGCTCGGCGCCTTTGACGAAGACGTGGAGCTGCTCCGCATCGACGAGCTCGTTGAGAAACTGTCTGCAGTACCCGCACGGCGCCGCCGTGACGGCGAGCGCGCTCAGGCCGTGCTCGTCGTGGGTCCATGCGTTGACGACCGCCGCCTGCTCGGCGTGCACGCACTCGCTTAGCGCAAGGCCGGGAAACTCCACGTTGGCGCCGAGATACAAGCCGCCGGTCTTTCCTTGCGCGACCGCGCCGACGGCGAAGCTCGAGATGACGGGACGTGCGCGCGCGCGCGCGACCGGCAGCAGGTCCAGCATGAACTCGTGCATCGACACACCGAGCCGGGCCGTCTCCTTCAGCGCGTCCTCGACGCGAATCACCGAGGGATCCGTTTTCATCGCGGGACTCCGTGACGCTCGCGCGCCGCGTCGCGCAGCGCTGCGAGCAGCCCGTCGAGGTCGTGCTCGCGCGTGCGATGGTTGACGATGCACGCGCGAAGCGCGCGTTTGCCGTCGACGCTCGTCGTGCTGAGGACGGCTTCGCCGCTCTCCTGAATCGCGACCGCAAGCGTTTCGTTGAGCCGGTCCAGCGCCGCTTCGTCGCCCGATTCCCGCGGGCGGTAGCGAAAGCACACGACGTTCAAGGTCGCGGGCGCGAGCAGTTCCAGATCCTCTGCCGCGCGAACGCGTTCGGCAAGGGACGCCGCGAGCTCGCACGTGCGTGCGATCGACGCACCGAGCGCGTTCATCCCGTAGTGGCGCAGCGTGAACCACACCTTCAGCGCACGAAACTCGCGCGAGAGCTCGAGCCCGTAGTCCGCGTACCAAGGCGCGCCCGCGGCGGTACCCCGCTCGGCGCGGCCGAGATATGCCGGCGCCGAAGCGAACGCCGCGCGGTGCGCGCGCTCGTCGCGGAACAGCACGCATCCGACCGCGTACGGCGCGTGCAGCCACTTGTGCGCGTCGAACGCAAGCGAGTCTGCCCGCTCGATCCCCGCGACGAGATGCGCATGCGCGGGACTCGCGATCGCGAGCGCGCCGAATGCACCGTCGACGTGCAGCCACAGCTTTTGCTCGGCGCAGAGACCGGCAAGCGCATCGAGATCATCGAATGCGCCGACGTCCACGCTCCCGGCCGTGCCGACGACGAGAAACGGCTGTTCACCAGCGGCGCGGTCAGCTTCGATCCGCGCGCGCAACGCCGCCACATCGATGCCGAATCCGTCATCGAGCGCTACCGTGTGCAGCGCGTGCTCGCCGAGCCCCGCGATTCGCATCGCCTTCGCCACCGAATCGTGCACGCCCGCGCCCGCGTACGCAACAAGCTTCGCGCCTCCGATCCCCGTCTCGCGCGCGCTTCCACCGAGCGCCGCATCGCGCGCCGCCACGATCGCCAGCAGGTTCCCCATCGACGTTCCGCTGGTGAGGATTCCGCTGGCGTCGCGCGGGAAGCCGAACAGCTCTGTGAACCATGCGACGACCTGACGTTCTACGTAAACCGCGGCGTGTTCGCGGCCGCCGACGTTTGCGTTCATTCCGGCGGCGAGCAGCTCGGCGAGCACGCCGGGCGCGTTGCCGGCCCCGTGGACCCAGCCGAAGAAACGCGGATGGCGGTTGCCGGTCGGATACGGACGGATCAGCTCGTCAAAGCGCGCGACGGTCGTTTCGAGCGATTCGCCGCTGCGCGGAAGCGGCTCGCACAGCGCGGCTTTTACCTGGTCCGGGACGGGGCGCCATGCGGGTTCGTCGCGCACTCCGGCAAGATCGTCGACGACGCCGTCGACGGCGTCGTGCAGCAGCCGACGAAACTGCTCCCAATCGGCAGGGTCGAGCGAGGTCTCGCTCATCGCGCGTTCCGGATTCGGTCGCGGACCATCGCGTCGAGCGCGTCGAGGATCCGCGGGACGTAGCGGTGCTTGTAGCCGTAGATCGTGGGATCGTCGAGCAGGTGGATGATCAGCGCGTTGTCGGCCTCGAAGATCAACAGCTTGCCGTCGGGGTGGATCGCGCAGTCGATCCCGACGTAGTCGAGCGGCAGCAGCGCGGCGGTTTCGCGCAGTGCCGCGCCGAGCTCACCGGAGAACACCGCGTCGATGTTCGCCAGAAAGGCATGCTCCTCGTCGCG
>DASZGA010000430.1:0-2219 GCA_035939295.1 Candidatus Elarobacter sp.
CCGTTGGTGGACTGACGATCACCCTTCGACAGGCTCAGGGTGACATCGCCGTTAGCCGACTGTTGTGCGGGCATGGAGACCGTGTTCCTCCGGGAGTCCGAGTACGAGGTTCATGTTCTGGATCGCTTGTCCGGCGGCGCCTTTGCCGAGGTTGTCGATCGCGGAGAGGATCTGCACGACGCCGTCGCGCTCCGCGACCGCGAGGTGCGCATCGTTCGTCCCTTCGAGTGCGGGAAGATGCGGCGCGCGCAGATCGCGGAACACCGTGACGAACGGGTTCGCCGAGTAGAACCGCTGGAAGTGCGCGAGCACCTCGTCACGCGAGATCGCGGCGCGCGGGATCAAGTACACGTCGGCGAGGATCCCGCGCTTGAGCGGCACGACGTGCGGCGAGAAGACGATCGGCGCGGCGATCCCCGCGTCGCGCGCTTCCTGCACGATCTCGGCGCCGTGGCGATGACCGGCGAGCCCGTACGCGCGCACGTCACCGTCAACCTCCGCGAACAGCGACGGCACCGTCGGCGTGCGTCCGGCGCCGGTGATCCCGCTCTTTGCGTCGATCACGACGTGTCCGATTCGCTCCGCCAGCGGCTCCAGCGGAACGAGCGCGAGCAACGCCGCCGTCACATAGCAGCCTGGATTCGCGACCAGCCGAGCCGTCTTGATCTTCTCGCGGTGCATCTCGGGAAACCCGTACACCGCGTCGCCGGCGTTGGCGTGCAGCCGAAACGCATCGGAAAGATCGATCACACGAGCGCCTTTGCTGAGAAACGCCGGCGTCTGTTCGCGAGCGAGATCGTGCCCGCCCGCGAGAAACACGACGTCGTCCTCACGCACGCGCGCGAGCGTCGTCCCGCTTTCTTCGAGCTCGACGTGCAGATGCGGGAGCCACGGAAACACGTCCGCGACCGGCGTCCCGGCCTGCGAGCGGCTCTCGAGCACGCCGAGCGCGACCGACGGATGCCGGTCGATCAAACGGATCAGCTCGGCCGCGGCATACCCGCCCGCCCCGACGACATGCGCGGTGATCAAGAGCTCTCCTTTACGTAGGCTGGAATCTGCTCGACGATTCCGGCGATCGCCGCGCGTGTTGCCTCGATAGCGGCGCGGACGGCGTCCGGATGCGTCGAACCCGTGGTTCGCTTCGCGAGCACCGAGGAGCGCGGATCGAGCGGCGCGTTCGGGATTCCGAGATGTTGCAGGTCGGAGGCGTCGAGATCGCGCCCCGCGGCTTCGGCGAGCAGCACGCGTTCGCCGACGGCTCGATGCGCTTCGCGCGCGGTCGCGCCGTTTGCGATCAGCGCGTCGGCGAGGTCCGTGGCGACGGTGTATCCCGCGCCTGCGCGGCTCGTCATCGTCTCGTGCCGAAAGTGGACGTGAGCGAACGCACGGCGGAACGCATCGATCGCAGCGAGGCTGTCGTGGCCGGCCCGAATCGCCAGCGACTTCGTCGTCTGCAGGTCACGGTGGTATGAGAGCGCGACGCCCTTCACCGTGGCCGCCGCGCCGGCGTACGTGCCGATCAGGGAGCCCGCGGCGGTGCGGACGAGCTCGAACGGATCGGGGTTGCGCTTCTGCGGCATCAAGCTGGAGCCGGTCGAGGCTGCGTCGTCGAGCCGCACGTATCCGAACGCCGGCGTCGCCCACAGCACGAGCTCTTCGCTCGGGCGCGACGCGAACAGCACCGCGCGCATGCACGCGTCGACGAAGTCCAGCAGCGTGTCGCGGTCGCCGACCGCGTCGAGCGAGTTCTCCGACGGCCCATCCAAGTCCAGCAGATCGGCCGCAGCCTCGCGGCCGAGCGGCAGCGACGATCCCGCGAGCGCAGCGCTCCCAAGCGGCGAGAACCGCTGCGCGTCCTGCGCCACGCGTGCGAACCGCGACGCTGCGCGCACGAATCCGCGCGCGACCGCATCGATCCACTGCGCGAGCAACACCGGCTGCGCAGGCTGCCAGTGTGTCGTCGCCGCAACGATCGTCCCGCGTTCGAGCTCTTCGGTCGCGCGATCCTCGCACAGCGCTGCGACGTCCAAACATGCCTGCGCGCCGCGCCACGCGAATTCGCGCACGAACAGCAGCATCGTCGTCGCCACTTGATCGTTCCGGCTGCGCCCGCTGTGCAGCCGGTCGCCCACCGCGCCGGCGATGTCGCGCACCCGCGCGTCGATCGCGCCGTGCACATCTTCGAAATCGCGCGCCTTCGCCCACGCGTCGAACGA
>DASZGA010000431.1:0-5520 GCA_035939295.1 Candidatus Elarobacter sp.
CCCTTTACAGGGAGCACCGACCCCTGCTAGAATCCCGAGTCGGCCCGTGGGGGTGTAGCTCAGCTGGTAGAGCACTTGCTTCGCATGTAAGGGGTCAGGAGTTCGAGTCTCCTCACCTCCACCACGTCGGAAAGCCCGCCGCACCCGCGGCGGGCTTTCCTTTTCCCGATTGCGCTACGCGCAGACGCGCGCGACTGCTTTGCCGGCGCGGTTGTGCGAATCGCTCGCGCGCGGCATCGTGCAGCCGCCGCCCGCCGGCGTCGGTGTGGCCGTCGGAACCGGCGAGGGCGTGGGCGAAGGCGTCGGCGTCGACACGCACTGCGCGTTGATCAATGCGACGGCGCCGCTGAAGATCACGCCGAGCGCCGCGACCAGAGCGCCCCAGACGACCGTCGCTTGCGCGGCGGTGGTGATTGTGCTTGCGCTGGCCGCGATCGTGCCGGCCATCGCCGCCGCGTTGAGCTCGATCGCGAGACTCGCCGCGATCGAGGCGATGATCCAGCTCGCCCACCAGAACGCGACCATGAGGCCGAGGATGGCTGCGATCAGCAAGGCGATCGCAGCGATACAGCCGGCGGAGACGTCCTCCGTGTGGCGCATGTGCGACATGGCCGCAGTCGATGCCGGAGCCCAGCCGGCAGCGACCACGGCGGCTTGCGGCAGAACCGTCGTCGTTCCGTCCGGCAGCGTGAGCAGATAGCCGCCCGTCGTTGCCTGCGTGCTGACCGAAGCGATGCCGCCGGCGGTCTGCACGGTGGCGGTGTACACGCCGCCCGGTTGATTGGCGTTCATCGTCAACGCCCCGAACGTCGATGTTCCTTGTGCCGCAAATGCCGTGAGCGGAGGCATTGCGGACGTGTACTGGCTGCCGTCGGCGAGCGTCACCGAGATCGAAGCGCCGGCACCGTTCGGCAGCGGCGACGTGCTGACGGACATGACGGTCGTGCCGTCCGCGCCGTACATGACGCCGCCCCCGCTTCCGTTGCCGATCGTCGTCGTGAACTCCAGGGGGTCGCGATACGAAGGTACTCCGCTCGGAATCGGCGTCGCATACGTGTACGCGCTGGTCTTTCGCAGCGACGACGTCCGCGTTCGCACAACACGGAAATATGCTGAAGGATCGAAGCCGGACGAGTTGCCGTTGGGCGGGATCAGCGCTCTCCCGCCGATCGAGGCTGACCTACCGCCGCACGCGGCCAGTGCTGCGGCTGAGCCCAAACCCATCAAGAGGTTGAGCCGTGTTAAGGAGTTGTTCACCCGATCTCCTATTCGAAGGCCGCCGGCATGTAGTACATGTCGGCCTTGTCGCGCGCCGATCGAGCGGTACGCGTATCCTCTGTATCCGCCCGAACGCCGGA
Organism: Candidatus Elarobacter sp.; assembly: GCA_035939295.1. Lineage (GTDB taxonomy): Bacteria > Vulcanimicrobiota > Vulcanimicrobiia > Vulcanimicrobiales > Vulcanimicrobiaceae > Vulcanimicrobium. The sequence goes on from DASZGA010000431.1 coordinate 1,359, forward strand.
CTTAGCAACGGCTCTTTGGCCTGTCGAACCATCGCAAACCGGCCATTTGTGAAAGTATTCCCGTCAGCTACCGTCGGGATCGAGCGTGATCAACAAGGGGGCTCATCGATCCAACGTCAGGTCGAGGCTCTGACTCAGATGCGCACCGCCGGCGGTAACGTCAAAGCGCAATGTCAGCGTTCCCAACTCCAACGGCTTCGGGTCTCTGTCAAACGCGAGATCCGTGGCCAAGAAGTGCAGCAAGCCGTCATTTGTCACGCGTGGCGTATTGAGCGGAAAGCGTGCCCGCACGTGGCCTCCTTGTACGAGACTCACCGCACCGGTGGCATGTGAAAGCAGAGCCGGGTCCCCCTCGAGGAACACGCCGAAGGTAGCGGTCTGTCCGAGATGCACCGCCGTGACCTGGTCCGAACTGACGTAGACTCTCGTATAGTAGATCGCCGGCGGTCCCGTTTGTCTGGCCGCCGCCTGATACGGCTCGAAGAGCACGTCCCAAGCGCAACCCGTCAGCTGCGAGATGTGGAAGACATAGCGCCCAGGCGAAAGTTCCACGACCCGTTGTTTGTGGAATGACGGTAACGATGCGATCCGAATGGGCGTCCCCCAATCGACCAACTCCGGGGCGACGGCTCGATCCAATCCGTCGAACCGGGCCGCGAACTGACACTCCGTCTGCGAGGCGGGATGTTCGTAGGGCAAGAACCGCGCGTATACGCTGATGAGATACGTGCCGGAAAGTTGCAGCGGCCCCAGCTCGCGACCGCCGGAGCCCGTGAAATGATAGAGGTGACGCTGCGCCGGCGCGTCATCGGCGAAGGCCGAGTTCGTACTGCCCAAAAGCAAGGTCGCCGCGGCAAGTGCGCTCGCCGCGAAAAGAGGTCTGAAGCTGGTGGGCATGAGATTCTTTTCCTCTTCACTAGCCCGGTGGAGGCTGCAACTTGAAATCCGACACGGTCGTAAACGGACCGGTCGACATGGTGCCTTTCGTTTCCACATGGAGATCGGCAACGAGACGATGCGCGGCGTCGTAGTGACCGCTCGCGTTCACCGTTATCGAGCTGTGCGCGTCTTGAACGTCGTACGTCATCGTGACGAGCGACGCGTCGCCGCCCCGTGCGCTCGTCGAGTAGTCGTAGGTCTTCGTGATCGCACCATCTTGCAGTTGCACGTGCCATACGTCGCCCGGTCTCGCCGGACCGCGCTTGGCGCAGCCGAGCGCGAACGCGTTGAAATACGTGAAGTGTCCCATCGCGCTTCCGGCGTTTGTGTTCTGCGTAACCTCGCTGGTCATGATGAGCCTTCCGCCTGCTCCCGCGGCCGGCTTCACTGCCGGGTCGTATGAAGGCCGGATCTGTCCGTCCTCGCCCAGCGTCGCCTGGAAATCGGCGCCGGAAGCGTTACGCGCTCGGAGCGGTAGCGCGGAGAGAGCCGGGTTGAGGAGCGTCGCGTTTGCATGTGCCGTTCCACCGGCGGCAACGCTGTCGAGCATCAGCGTGAGCGTATACGGCACCGGCTTGTCCGCGTTCTTCGCATTCGCTTCGTACAGCGCACGAGCGGACGGCGGCAGGTACGCGGGTGCCGGCGGCATCGTGATGTGGTTCGTTTCGACGAACGTGTAGACGATCGTTTGCCCGACGCTGCGGCCGTCGGCGAGCGCGGGCGACACGCAAACGGCGGCGAACGCTCCGGCCACCGCCAGTCTTGGAAGCCAAGATGTCATGCTCAGTGCTCCTCGGTGAAGTTGGGCGGAACGGAGAAGATCGCGGCGTCGCCGGCGCTCAGCGCGCGAATGTTGCCGCGCTCCAACACGTAGACGAAGTCGCCGGCGATGCCGCGCGTTACGGCCGTCGAACGGAACAGCGCCAGCCTGCCGGGTTCGCGATGAGAACCCGGCGTCTTGGGTTGACACGCCTCGCTGATGATCTGCGAGGTCGAAAGAGCTGGGCCGAGCGTCGATTCGGGATCGGGCAGATCGGCGACGTACTCCACCTCGGTGAGTTCGTGGCGACCGCTCGCGCACAACCCGGAGGTTTGCGGAAACGTGAAGGTCGCCGTCGTGCGGTAACCGCGAGCGGGCCATCCGGCGATCGTCGCGGATCCTAAAGACTCCGTTGCAGGGCTATCCAGAACGGTCGCCGCGACGTCGTCGGCGGAGACGACATATGTTTCTCCGCTCGAGGCGGGACGAGCGTCGGTGCGAATCTGCCGGTAGGTCTTCTTCGTCAGGTCGAGCGCGATCCGCAAACCTTGATCCGGCTTGAGGATTAGGCCGCGCGCCACACCGTCGTCGACGCGCGTCCAGCCACCGTAGAACCAGACGTGCTCCGTCCTCCCCGCGTTCGCAGACTCCCGGAAGAGCGCCACCATTTTCTTCGCGGCTGCCTGGGCGGCAGCAGCGTATGCCAACTGACTGGCTTGATTTGCCATAGCGGCGAAGCCCCCGACGAGGGGAACCATACTGAGGACGCCGAGCGCCGTGCTTGCGCCCGGCGCCGTCGGCATCGTTACGGACGACATCGGCGGCAGGGCGGCGATGCGCGCCGCATCGGCCGCGAAGCTGTCGGGCGGAGGCGGCGTCGCGCCGATCATCCACCGCGAGATTTGATCGTAGCCGATGCCGGTCGCCGGACGCGCCTGCGCCGTCGCGGCCGCCGCCGCGGCACCGCCGAACGCGAGACTCGCTGCGATGACGAAACATGTGCGTCTCGACATGTGCGTTTCTTCGTGATTCAGACGCGCCGGTATGCGAGCTTATCGACCGAGTTGCTGTTGTACGTCTGTCGGGACTGGGATTGGAGGCTCTTTCACGTGGGTGTTTTGGAACGCTGCAAACTTCCATCCGCCGTCGAGTCGCGTCGCAACGCCGGTCCAGATCGCCTCGTGTCGCCCCGCCATGGGGCCGACCGGCACGTTCAGTGTCGCGGACACGTGAACCAGCGCGACCCCGGGCGCTAGTTCGCGCACGGAAACGACGCGGTATTCGACCTTGCTGTCTTTGTAGATCGTCGTGAAGATGAAGTGATGGCCGGCGGCAATCGCCGTCCGCCCGCGCACGTGCATCCCGTACACGTTCACGAAATCGGCATCGTCCGCAAAGGCCTCGGCGAAGGCGGCGCCGTCAGCGCTGTTCCAGGCGGCCTCCAACTCCCCGACCAGCCGCTCAAGGCTTGCTCGATCGGAGGATCGCACCGTAGCGGTCATGGCCATGCACCTCGTTAGACAGTCTCTCTGTTTGTTAGAAATGACTTCTACTCAGTAAAGCCGAAATCCACCATCGTGTCAAGCATGTCGCGGCGTCAGGTGCAGGCGGAGGAGACCCGCCGGGTGATCCTCGATGCCGCATTGGCGCTCTTCACGAGCGCCGGATACGGCGCGACGTCGGTCGCCGACATCGCCGAGCGGGCCGGCGTTGCGTTGGCCACCGTCTACTCCAGCGTGGGAACGAAGCCGGCCCTGCTGCGGCTGCTGCTCGACCGGATCGACGAGCACGCGGAGATCCCGCGCCAGGCGGCCGGCGTGCGCAGCAGCAACGACCCGAGCGACGTGCTGCGCCGGGCAGTCACCCTCATCCGAACGCTGGCCGAACGCTGCGGCGACATCATCGCCTCACTCGCATCGGCCGCCAGTTCGGAAGCGGAGATCGCTTCGCTGTACCGCGCCGGGAGAGCCCGTCATCAAGCCGGCGCCGAAACCACCGTTCGTCGCATCGCAGCCCTCGGCGGCTTGCGAGCCGACATCACCCCCGAGCGAGCGACGGCGATCCTGGCCACCCTGAACGACCCCAGCATGTATCGCAGTCTCACCGGAACGCACGGTTGGAGCTTCGATGAAACCGAGCAGTGGCTGTTCGAGACGCTCAGCTATCAGCTACTCGCGCACTGAGCATGCTTTTTCAACCGGAAGGGCGTCGCTTTCCAGCCTCGAGCATCGCGCACGCTTTCTCGATTCGGCGGTTACGCGTTTCCGGTTGTTCGGCTGCGTCGATCCAACTGATGAAGTCCCTGCGCGCGGTCGGCGTGAGATCGCTCCACTGCGCCTTCGCCGCCGGAGCAGCCTTGAGCGCTTTGTGAAGGCTCAGCGGCACGATCGAAAAACAGCAAGGCCGTCGCTTCCCGGCCTCGAGCATCGAGCAGGTTCTCTCGATCCGGCGCCTACGCGTCTC
>DASZGA010000432.1:0-6871 GCA_035939295.1 Candidatus Elarobacter sp.
GCGGCGAACCGCGCCCGAGCCGTCCTCCGTCTGCTGCCGCGCCTCGGTGGCGGAGCCGGCGAGCCGCTGGCCGAGCCGATCGAATTGCGCGATCTCGCCGTCGAGCGCCGCGACGGCGAGCGATCCGGAGGCCGCCGCGTCCGCTTGGCGCCGTGACGCTTCCGCGATCGAAGCCGCACCGCCGGCGAGCGCGCTGATGCGGTCGTGCGCTCTGTCCAGCTCGTTCGCCTGTTCGCCGGAATCGAGCGTCGCATCGCGGACCGCGTCGAGGATTTGACGAACCGCGGTCGCCGACTCCGCGGTGCTCGCCGACACGGCGACGCTTTCGGCGACGAGGTCCTCGGAGACGCCCGAGATGTGGCCGACGGTCGCGCGCAAGCTCTCGCTCATCGCTCCGAACGCGATCGCGATGTCGTGAATTCCCCCGACGAGCTCGTCGTACGTGGCGGACAGGACGCCGATCTCGTCCGGCGAGGCTGCGGCGAGCGGCGCGCGAGAGGTCTCGTAGCGGGTATCGAGGTCGCCGTCGGCAAGGGCGCGGAACGCGCGGACGAGCCGCTGCACGTCGTCCTGGGCGATCTCGCGGAGTGCGCCGGTGACCTTTCCGAGGCGACCGCCGACGGAACGCCCGATGACCAGCGCCACGAGCCCCAGCAGCGCGATCGCGGCGCCGGTGCTCCATGCGAGCGTGGTCACCACGGCGCGTCCCGCGGCGGCGAATTCGGCGTTCGCGGCGCTCGCGCCGTCGGCGACGAAGACGTACAATTTTTCGGCCTGCGTGCGGATCGCGCCGAACTGCGCGTCGTCGTCGCGCAGTCCACGCACGGCACCGGCGCGCCGACCCACCCGAACGCCGGCGACGCGCTTGTCATAATTCTTGTCGAGCAGCGCGACGCCGTCTTCGATCTGCTGCTCGAAAACGTCGATTTGCTCCAGGCGGTTTACCGGAATCAACGTCGTCTGGTCGCTGCGGCGAAGCCGCGCGAGCCGGGCGCGTAGCGCGTGCCGCTCGGTTTCGAGCTGTGCCGCGTACACCGGATCGGCGGTCGCGACGAACCCGCGCGCGGCGCTCTGTTCGGCGAGCGCGGCGGAGACGACCTCGCGCACCTCCGTCGCGACGGACTGCAGCGCCTGAGCATGCGCGGCGGCGAGCGACATCGCCGCGATGCTGCGCTGCGTCACCAGCGCGACGACGACCAGCAGCAGGATCGCTAGAAACGATCCGATCGCGATCTGCGCGCCCACCGGAAAGCGCACGCGCACCGGCGGTTACTTCGGCTTGGCGACCGCGCAGCTCGCGATCGTTGCGATGTCGTCGAACGACTTGTGGACGTTGATGACGAGGTCGCCGCCGAGCAGCTTCTCGATCGGCATGTCGAGCGTCGTCGACGAATTGCCTTTGACGACCGCGCGCAGCATGTGGAGCGGGCGCGGGCCGTAGTTGTCGCACGTTCCGGTGTGGAAGTGCGCCGGCTGCGGGTCGCCCGAGCCGCCCTTCAAGCGCAGCTCGACGAGCGTTTTCGAGCCTTGCGGCGTCAGGATTGCGACGCCGCTCTCGCCCGAACCGTTCATCGGCCCGAGGTCGATCTTTACCGGCGCGTCCGCGGCGCCGGCGGCCGCAGCGAGGCTCGCGAAACAGAAGACGCCGATTGCAGCGGCCCGGCGAGCACGACGAAATTGAAGCGGCACGGAACCCTCCTTGGTTTAGTCCTTCCGCTCCTTATTACCGAACGAACATGAGTATTTTCTGAAACCTGTCGGTCTATCGCGTCAAGGAAACGTCAAGCACCGGACGTGGTAGAGCTGACCCGGCCCGGCTAGACAGGGCTTCCTGGCGCTGAACGCGCACGTCGTCGCCGTGGATCCCGCGCCCTCCATCCTGGACCTTGTTCGCTACTTCTTGATGCTCGGCGCGACGGGCTTCGGGGGCCCGGTCGCGCTGGCGAACTACATGCGCCGCGACCTCGTGGAGAAGCGCGGCTGGATCGACGAGGCGTCGTACGACCGCGGGCTTGCGATCGCGACGGCGTGCCCCGGCCCGATGGCCTATCAGCTCGGCGTGTACTGCGGTTACGTCACGCACGGCGTGCCGGGTGCGCTCGCCGTGGCGGTCGCGTTCGCGCTGCCGCCCTTCACCATCGTCGTCGCGATCGCGGCGTTGTACGAACGGTTCGCCGGCTCCGGGATGACGCGTGGCCTTTTTTACGGGATCGGGCCGGTGGTCGTCGCGCTCATCCTCCGCGCGAGCTGGAATCTCGGGCGCAAGACGCTCAAGCGCGACTACGCGGCATGGGCCGTGGCGATCGTCGCCTGCACGGTGACGATCGTCCTGCAGCAGGAGCTGGTGTGGTTGTTCTTAGCCGCCGGCGCGATCGGGATCGTCGTGTTCGGCACTCGTGCGAAGCCGGCTACCGCGGCGGCACCGCCGGCCGCGGCACCAAACGCGCCAAGAGCGAACGCGTTTGCGTTTCCGGCGCTGCTCGGCATCGTTTCACCCGGCGCGGGGTTGGCGCCGGCGCTGTTCTGGTTTTTCCTCAAGACGGGCTTCTTGGTGTTCGGCAGCGGGCTCGTCGTCGTGTCGTTCGTGAAGACGTACGTCGTAGACCAGTTTCACTGGCTGGACGATCGGACGTTCGTCGACGCCGTCGCGATCGGTATGATTTCGCCGGGGCCGGTCGTCATCACCGCGACCTTCGTGGGTTATGCGGTCGACGGTTTCTCCGGCGCCGTCGCCGCAACCGTGGGAATCTTCCTTCCCTCGATCGTTCTCACGGTGCTCGCGACGCCGCTGCTGCTGAGGTACGGATCGCACCCGCGCGTGGCGGGCTTCGTGCGCGGCGTGACGGTCGCGGTCGTCGGCGTTTTGGCGGGGACGACGTATCTCATCGGACGGCCCGTCGTCGTCGACGCGTTCACCGCCGTGATACTCGTCGTCGTGCTGGCTGCGCCGTTTTTCTTCAAGCGCGTTCCGGACCAGGCGTTCGTCGGGCTCGGGGCGGTTCTCGGCGTCGCGCTGCGCCACTGAAAAACGAAGAGCGGCGGACCGCTTCGGCCCCGCCGCTCTCGTGGGGTGAGGATGGGTTTGTCTTAGTGGCCCGGCGACTCGCTGGGCTCCGGCGATGCGGTCGCGCCGGGCGACGCGCTTGCCGCCGGTGACGGGGTTGGCGAGGCTGTAGGCGACGGGCACGGGCTGGCGTTCGCGTTCGTGCCGCTGGTGAAGGCGCTGATCGGCGCCTTCACCTCGATCAGGCGGTTGTGGTTCGCGTCGAAGATCTCGATGTGCACGCGCGCGGCGTTGCTGACGACCTGGAAGTGCAGCGGTCCGGTGAACGCGCCTTCGAACTTGACGCGGCCGGCGTTGTCGTCTTCGCCGTCGGAGCCTTTTTCTTCGAACTTGATAAACGCGACGGCGGGGTTGGTCGGTGTCAACGTGATCGTGCCGCAGGCGTTGACGAGCGTGAACGGCGCGTTCGCGGGCAGCACGTTGCCGTTGTTTGCGGTCACCGAGGTGACGTTGCCGTGGCCGTCCTCGTCTTCGTTCTCTTGTTCGGGGTCGTTCGGATCGACGACCCCCGTGCCGTTCGCATCGGCTGCGGTCGTGACCGTGACGGTGCCGTCGGCTTTGACGGTGATGAGGACCGCGGTGCTCTGGGTCGTCATCGCCAGCGTTGCCGTAACGGTGAGGTGGCCTGCCGTGATCGTGATCGTGCTGCCGGGCGGCACGTTGACGGTGAAGGTGATCTTGGCGTGTCCGCTCCCGTCGAGCGTTCCGGTACCCACGACCGTTCCGTTGAGGGTGACGGTGACCGGGACCGAGCTGAGATCGCGTGTGGTGCGGAGTCGTGCTAGAGTTTGCGTTCCCGCGAACGTGACGCCGAGCGACTGAGCGCTCTTCGCCGTCGGGACGGTGGGGCTTGTCATCGTCGGAACCGCCGACGAAGCACCGCCTCCGCCGCCGCATGCTGCGAGCATGGCGGCCGCGAGGACGAGCGCAGCGGGTTTGGTCATCGGTTGCTCCCTGAGGAAGGCGCTGGTGAGATCGCCGCAGCCGCGACCGTAGGGAGCAAGGATGAAAGACTTGTGAGAATGTCCGTTCGCGCGGGGCGCACGAGGCGAACTGTGGCGTTCGTCACGCGGCGCAAATGGATGGCCGAAAGGTTCGGCCGGAAGACGGATGCCGCGGCGGCCCCGTATAGCGCATGCTTACGGCATCATGGACATCCTCGCCGGGCTGCTCTTCGCTGCCCTCGTAATCGGCGCCGCGACGGTAGCAGGGATCAGCTTAGATCGCACGCGCCGGCGCGCCGAACGTGCGGCCGCGAATCGCCGTACGCCCGATTCGGGATTCTACAGCGACTTCTAAATGGTCATGACGCCGGCAGCGATGCTGCCCACGCTTCGACGCGTCGCGCGATTGCGTCGCGCACGTCACGGGTTCGCGCGAGCCGCTCTTCGGGCGTTCCCGTGAACGACGAGGGGTCGGCGAAGGACCAGTGCAGCCGTTCGCCGTGCGTCGGATAGATCGGGCACGCCTCGGCGCTGGCCTCGTCGCACACCGTGACGACGTAGTCGTATTCCCGCGAACGGATCTCGTCGTCGTCAACTGATTTCGAGCGATTGCCGCTGAGGTCGATCCCGACCTCGCGCATTGCGTCGACCACCGCCGGATTGAGGCGGCCGGCTTCAAGTCCGGCGCTGTATGCGGTCAGCCGGTCGCGGTACAGCGAGTTGACGAATCCCTCGGCCATCTGGCTGCGCGCACTGTTGTGGATGCAGACGAAGAGCACCGTCTTCGGATCTTGCGCCGGCGACGTCATACGGCCGCCGGTTCCGCATGCGGCACGACGACCGATGCGGCGGTTTTCTTCGAGATCGGTGAGAGCCACGCGAAGAGTGCGGTCGCCGCGAACGCGCCGAGGAGCTGCGCTACAATGAAGAAGGGCGCGTCCTCTGGGCGAATCCCGGCAAAGGTGTCGGTGAGCGAACGCGCGATCGTTACCGCGGGGTTCGCGAAAGACGTCGATGGCGTGAACCAATAGGCGCTCACGATATACGCCGCGACCGCGTACGGGGTCACGGCCGGCCGCGAGCGCACGCAACCCCAGATCACCGCCAGGAGGCCGAACGTCGCAATGAACTCGCTCACCGCAAGCGCTGCTCCCGCGCGGTTATGATGCGAAGCGAAGAGCAGCGGCAGTCCGAACATTCCATTTGCCAGGGCCGTGCCGCACAGCGCGCCGGCGATTTGCGCGACGACGTACGGCAGGACGGCGGATCGGGAGACGCCGCCTTGCCATGCGTCCGCTAGCGTCACCGCAGGGTTGAAGTGCGCGCCCGAAATCGGGCCGAAGGTGAGGATCAGGGCGACGAGGGCGCCGCCGGTCGCGATTGCATTCGCAAGCAGTGCGAGCCCGGCGTTCCCGCCGCATAAACGCTCCGCCATGATTCCGGAGCCGACGACGGCCGCGAGTAAGAACGCCGTGCCAACGAACTCGGCGGCAATCGCGCGCGGATTCAGCGGGACAACCGCCCGAAGCAGCGCACCGGCATCCCACGCCGTCTGAGGAGTAGGCAGCGCTCGAGCTCCGCGACTGCGATGTGCGCCCTAGCGCGGTCGAGCGCGACAGCACGGCTGAGCCCGGCGCGAAACCACTCGGCGTTCGGGATGTAGCCGAAGAAGAGGCGTAGCCGTAAGGCGAAGCGGGGCAGCATCGCGTTATGCGCAGCAGATTGCGCCGGATGCTTCCGCGTCGTCGGTGCGGCAACACGTCGTATCCTCGGTGTCGCGCGCTTCGGATTCCTCGTGCACGAAGTACGTTTCCCAGCGGCGGCCGTCGGGATCGCTCGCCCAGACTTTCGTTTGCACGGCGTAGCAGCACGTCTCGTCGCGCTCGACGTCGGTCGCGTAGCCGGCGCTTTCGAGCCGAGCGATCTGCGCGTCCACGGCATCGGTCGAATCAACGACGATGCCGAAATGCTGCCCGTGTCCGGCGACCGCTTCGGAGTCGAGGTCCAGCGCAAGCTCGAGACCGGGCTGTTCGGTGACGAACAGCGCGTAGTCACCGAGCTGCTTCGCCGGCGGCGCGTCGAGAAGCGTTGAGTAGAACGCGACGCTGCGGTCGAGATCGCGCGTCGCGAGGTTGAGGTGCATCTTCATGCGAGGACCCTCTCCGGAATGAGGGAGCGGACGGAAGCGTCGATGCGGTTGCGCGCATCTTCTGCGAGGCGGTAGTAGACCCACGTGCCGCGGCGCTCGCACGTCACCAAGCCTGCTTCGCGCAAGATGCGCAGGTGGTGCGAGACCGTCGGCTGTTCCAGCGGAAGCGCTCCGGTGAAGTCGCAGACGCAGACTTCGTCGCCGGCGCGCGCCAGCGTCGCCAGCATCGTGAGCCGGTTCGGATCGGCCAGGGCTTTGAAAAGAGCGGCATCTTCAGTCCGGTCCGTGGGGTCCACGGCGGCCGGGGGGCAGCACCGCTGTATCGACATGTTTCGATTCTAGCTCATTGAATCGGCGTTTGTCAATATAGCAGCCGGCACCTCGTGCCGCGAGTGCTAGGCGCCTGAGCCCGTCGCTTTGGGCTGCATTTCGTTGACGGACGCCGCCAGCGCTGCGAAGCGATCCCGCTTGCACGGGCATTTCGAAAGAAGGTCACCTCGGCAACCGCCGCTGTCGTGGCTTGCCATCCCGTGTCCGCACGGACAACGGACGCGATCTTCCAAGGATGCTCCTCCGGTCCGATTTCCGAGCCGATCGTCGCAGACAAACCTGAAGGATCGGTAAAGGGCCAAAGAACCAACCGCGCTGCGGCGCTCATTTCTTAACGGAGTGGCGGAAAAGTAGCCGATGGGGTTTGGGGTTCGCGCGTAGAAT
>DASZGA010000433.1:0-6507 GCA_035939295.1 Candidatus Elarobacter sp.
CCGCGCGCTGCCGCGGCGGTTGATGAACAGCACCGTCTTCTCGCCGCGCGCGATGCGGTCGGCGATCGCTTCGGTCAGCGCGGTCGAGAAGACGCGCTTGTTTCCCGACGCGAACTCCGCGCCCATGTCGACGATTCGCACGGCCGGCATCGGCTGCGCCGTCGCGCGATGCTGCAGCCGCACGAGCGGGAAACGCCCCGCTTGCGCGCGCGCGTAGTCGTCGAGCGCCGGCGTCGCGCTGCCGAGCACGACCACCCCGTTCGCGCGCCGCATCCGCTCGCGCGCGACCGCGACCGCGTCGTAGCGCGGCACGCTGTCCTGTTTGTACGAGTTCTCGTGCGCTTCGTCGACGACGATCAGCCGGACGTCCTCGAGCGGGGCGAAGACCGCGCTGCGCGCGCCGACGACGACGTCGATCTCGCCGCGCGCCGCGGCTTGCCACGCGTCGAAGCGCTCGCGCTCGGAGAGCGCCGAGTGCAGCACCGCGACGCGGTCCCCGAACGCCGCCTCGAAACGCGCTGCGGTCTGCGGCGTCAGCGCGATCTCCGGAACGAGCACGATCGCGCGGCCCCCGCGCCCGAGGACACGCGCGATCGCGTGCAGGTACACCAGCGTCTTGCCGCTGCCGGTGACGCCGTGCAGCAGCAGCTGCGCGTAATCGCCCGCATCGAGGAGCTCGGCGAGGCGCGCGATCGCTTCACGCTGCTCGTCGTTCGGAGTATGGGGCGGAAGCGCTACGCGGGCGGTTCGTTCGCGCCGGATCTCGCGCGTCTCCTCGGTCAGCGCGCCGGCCTGCACGGCGCGCCGGATCACCGCGTCCGAAAAACCTGCGAGCAGCGCGTCGCTGCGGCGAACTTCGCCGAGCGCGGCGACGTGCGTGAGCAGCGCCTCGGCCTTCTTCCCCTTGATCGCGGCGGCGCCGCGGTGCAGCACGCGGATCGTCGCCGCGCCGATTGACGCCTTCGCGAGGACGCGACGGCGTTCGAGCGCGCCGGCGCGGACGAGCGCGTCGAGCGCACGCAGCAACGTCTTGCGGTCGCCGGCGCGGCGCGCCTCAGGATGACGAACCAGCGCGTCGGGCGCGACCCCGTCGCGGAAATCGGTCCACAACAACCGAATCAGCCGCGCCGGAACGACTTTGAAACGCGCGGCGTCAGGCATATCCCCGATCGGGACGAAGCGTTCGACCGCGCGCGGGATCGCGGCGGCGAGGACGACCGCACCGAGCGCCTCGCGCAGCGAGCAGACATACTGATCCGCGATCCACCGCGCGAGCTCGAGCCCCGCGACGTTGAACGCGCGCGGCCCGTCGATGCGCGCGGCGACATCGCGCAGGTTCGTCCCGCCGTTCCCGTGATACGACGCCGAAAGAACGTATGCAAAAACGTCGCGCGACCCGAGCGGAACGCGCACGACGTCGCCGACGCCGAGAACGACGCCCTCCGGCACGCGATAGCTGAGCGCGCGGTCGAACCGTGCGGTCTTCAGGTGCGGAAGGACGTCGACAGCCTGGTTGCTCAGGGCAGCGCGAATCCGAACGATGACGACACGTCCCGTCCTTCGAGCAGCCTGCGGTCGAGTCCGCCGTACGTGCGCAAGGGTACCCGCACCTCGCGCGCGCACAGCGACGTTACGGCTTACGGTGCGCCGTAAAGATTGGTCCCATCGGAAAGATACGTCTCGCCTCCGTTGACGGAGATTTCCGTATATCCGTCGTCGGTCACCGTGACGGTGCAGCCTGACGAGCAATTGATGCTGCCGCCGGCGACGTGGAGCGTGCTCGACTGCACGAAATACTGTCTGACGACGACCGCCGCTGCGGGCTGAGCCACGGCAAGCGTCAGTATCGCCGCCGCCGATGCTGCGGCGAGCCTCTTGAGAAAATACATGTCACACCTCCGAAAATGTCGCAACGGAGCGCTGTACAAAAAGCGCTTTTCTGAGTTGCGTCTTTGACGGTGCTCGGCTAGCGCAACGTAGCAACAATTGCGCACCGATAACGCCGTGGAGGAAACCTAGCACCCAAAGTTCCAATTGTCAACTCGTGTCGGGTAAAGCGGGTGCGACGCTCACCTTTGGTTCAGCGCTACGATATTGCATCGCCGCATTCTCTGCGTTAGCGATGACGTTCGGCGTCTTCTGCTCACCGGTACAGATCGTTGCGCAGGATGGAGCGAACACGATCGTGGTACAAATCGTGGACGCCGTATCGCATCTCCCGGTTCGCGGCAACGTCAAGTTTACCGGACCGCTCTCCACCACGCAGAGGACGAACGCCGACGGGACGTTCGAACTGCGTGAAGTGCCGCCGGGATCGTATGGCGTTCAGGCGGGAGCTGCCGGATATAAATCGAGCGACGTCGTCGCCATCGTTCTTGCGCCAGGCGAGCGCTCCGTCGTACACATCGAGCTTGCGAAGCGTGAAAGCGCTCTGAAGACGATCGGGCGCGTCTCGACCACGCGCCCTCCGGCGCGACCCTACTCCGAACTTTCAAGAGCCACCGCGCTGTCGCGCTTGTCAGAGAACGTGTACGACGCTCTGGGAAAGCTGCCCGGCGTTGCGCTCGACACAACGGGAGACGCGGGCCAATCCCAAGCGCTCTTCGGTCTTGAGGGACACGACCCGACGCAGACGGCCGTAACGCTGGACGGCGTGCCGCTCAACACGCCGGGAAGCGCGTTCGACGCTTCGGCGCTCGGCTCCGATCTCATGAGCTCGGCCTCCGTGTCGTTCGGGCCGGCGCGAGGGTTCAGCGGCGGCAGCGTCGACTTCCGAACCGCGCTGCCGACCCGGTATCCGTTGCTGGACGTCGTCACGCGGGCCGGCGCGTCGGGATCGTCGAGTATCGCAGCGCTTGCCCGCGGCTCGGCGGGATCGCTGGGATTTGTGGCCGGCGGCAGCGCAGCCTTTGCCGATCTTGCGACGACCGGGCAGCTCTTTCCCGATTGGTCGGGGGATGTGGCGCATCGGGGAGCTTCGGGCAGCCGCACGGCCCTGGCGAAGCTGCAGTATCTCGTTACACGTGAGGACGTCGTCACGGCGACGTATCTTCGCACGAACCGTGATTTCACGCCGTTCTGCCCGTTCGGCACCACCGTCACGCCGTGCGGCTTCGGCAACGAGGTTTCGGGAAGCGGGAACAGCAGCGTCGCCATGCTCCGCCTGCTGGGCCAGCGCGGCCGTTTCACGTACGACGCGTCGGCCTTTCAGACGAACGTGTCGAGCGCGACCGATCTGTCGGCCCGGGTCATTGCCGGTTCACCCTTTCCGGCCGCGAGCGCGCTGTCGGTCGCCTACGGCGGTGTGAACGCCAGGCTCGGTTTCGACGTGGATGCGAAGGATCGGCTGTCTTTGTCGTTCTTGGGAGCGTCCACGAACCAGCACCTGACCCAGACGGCGATGGGATCATCGACCGCCCAAACCGGAGTCGCTCGCAACGCGATCGTCGATCTCGCCCTGACGCGCGACCTTTCGCGGGCGACACGGATCGCGCTCGGCCTATCGCGCCGTCGCGGCCTGAGCGGAACGGCGTCTTCCGTTTCCGCGCGCGGTGACCTGCGGCTCGACGCGAACAGCACATTATCCGGGAGCGTCGACGTCGGATCGAGTGCGGGGGTTTTGTCGGAGTCCGGGATCACCTCCACGCCAGAATTCCTCAACTACGTGTGTTCCGGACACGTTGCGTACGGCCGGTTGGGCACGATCGTTTCCGACGAGAGCTCGACATCGACGGAACGGCTGGCGTACACGCGTGCGACGCCTGCCGGCGTCTTTTCTTTGATCGCCTTCGATCAGGTCGCGCGCAACGTCCCGACTCGCTTTCCGGTTAACGCCACCGTGTTGAACGGTTCGCCCGGTTTCGGTACGTTCTTGTCCCAAGCGAATCAGATCGCGCACCTGCCTCCCGTGTGTCCGCAGATGCCTCAACTGACCGCGGCCGACATCTATCTGTTCGGGTTGGTGAACGGGCTCGATACTCGCTACACCGGCGTTCGCGGGATCGCCTCGGTCGGTCGCGGCCCGCTTCGCTTCGAACCATTCGTCGCTGTGTTGCGGGCGCGGTTGACTTCGTCGGATCCGCTGGTCACGGCGCCGCAGTCGATCTTGCATTCCGGACAGCAGCTTTTCGGCGTCCCGTACGTTCAGGCCGGCGGAATTCTGGACTACAAGAGCGGCCCGGTCGAGCTCGCCGCGAACTACCACTACTATTCCGCGAACAATTCGCTCGCTGCGGGGGCCTTCGGGACGATCGACCTCGGGGCAGTGTTTTCGGCGAAGCGCGGGACCGTCACCGCGCGCATGACGAACCTCACGAACGCGCAAGCCGGCACGTTCGCCGTCGTCGGGACACAGAGCGCCGCCACGACCGCGGGCATGATGATCCCGCTCGTCTCCCGGCCGTTTCCGGGACGACGTGTCTCCGTCGACTACAGCGTGAGCCTGGGCGTCGCCGAACGCGGCGGCCCATCGGCGCGTGTCTTCGGCAGCGCGCCCGAAGCGACGCCGCCGCCCCTCACCGGTCTCCCCGGTGGGCCGGTGAGCGCGCCCTTCACGCTTCGGAACAACGCGCCGGCTTGCGATTTTCAGGCCGCCAAGCAAGCCGAAGATCTCGTCGCCCCGGTGCGCCGCTACTACGACTACCGCCAGAGTCATCCGAACGAAGCTGCTCCGCCGCCGCCGGTACCGGCCGGTATGAGCGCAAGCTATCACGACGTTCCGGGTGGTTACGAGCTCGAGTACAGCATTCAGAACCTCACGACGCTGTCGGTGATCATCAAGTGCCTGCAGTACCGCACCGTCGACGAGAAAGACCTCACCGCCGCGGGACTCGTCGGCTCCGCAACTAACTACACCGGCATCTCGTTCTTGTTCTCTTCGAAATACGGGTTCATTCTGCCGTCGACGAAAGAGCGGCAGAGCCCGCCGCAGTACTATACGATCGGGCAGGGAGTTCCACGCGACCCGTTTGCGCTGACGACCGCTCCGAGCTGCAGCGCTAAGTATCGCGATCGCGCGACCGTCTTGCTCGCCACGATCCGAGACGAGCTCGGCCGGCGCGGACTCGACAAGCCCTTCTCGACCGAGGCGTTCGACGTGAAGGTCGGTACGCTGAACTCTCTGCCGTGGGTTGCCCTTGAGTTCAAATCGCAGTTCGACCTAGCCGCGGTTTTGAATTGCGGGCACATTTCACAAGGTACGAAGACCGAGTTGGGAGATCTCAATCTCGGCGGGGCGGCGCTTCCCTATCTCGCCTTCACGCCGACCTATGGGTTCTTCTTCCTCAAGCTCTAGGGATCGGTCGCAGAAAACCGCGTGAAAACTCCGGCGGCGTCGCGGTAGGCTACGCCGTCTCGGCCGGTGCGCTTACTGTGATACATCGCCGCATCCGCGACTTCCAGCAGCGCGTTTGCGCTCGCGGCGTCTGGCGGAAATGCGGCGACCCCGATCGACGCGCTGATCTGTATCTCGACGGCCGCAGTCGGGGGTCGCAGCGCCCTCAAGTCGAGCGCCGCAATGTGACGCCGAAGCGCCTCGGCGCGCTCGATCGCCGCGGCTTTGCCGGTTTCGGTGAACACGATGCAGAACTCGTCGCCGCCGTTGCGCGCCACGAGATCTCGCTCCGATGACGCGGACGACCGCAGCACCGTGGCGAGCTCGCGCAGCAGCGCGTCGCCGGCCGCGTGGCCGTAGGCGTCGTTCCAGCGCTTGAAATGATCGGTGTCGGCGAAGAGCAGCGCGATGCGTGCGGACGGGCGAAAGCGCGCGCAGTCGACGAGCTGCGCGAGCCGTTGCCGCAGCGCGCGCGGCGTCAGCAAGCCGGTCAGTCCGTCGTACTCGGCGCGGCGGCGGTCCCGCTCGCGGTCGAGCGCGATCAGGTATGCGGGCGCAGCATGTTCCGCGAGCGCGACGATTCTGTCCGCTGTCTCGCAGTCGATGGCGCACTGCGACGCTGCGACGAGCACGCACGCCAGTTCGGCGTCGACCGCAAGCGGCACGGCAACCGCCGCTGCATCGCCCGGATGCATCGGTCGAATCGCTGCGCCGCGGCATTCCTCGACGCCCACCGTGATCCGATGTCGTGCCGAGAACGCGCGGGCCGGTAGCGACGACGCGTTGTCCAGCGCGATGCACGATCCGGCGAAATAGCTGAAGCGGTCGCCGGCAGCGGTGACGCATCGCAGCGCGCCGTCTTGCTCTTCGTACAAGAGAACGCCGTCGACCGCGGCGGCCGCTGCACGCACGGCGCGCACGATTTCGGCCCGAACGGCCTCTACCGACTCACGCGCCGCGATCGCAAGGCGGCGTGCTGCATCCGCGAGGGCCACGTCGCGAGCGGTCATGCCGTCTGCGGTGCCCGCTGCGGCGGCGTGCGAGTCTTACGGGATCAGCGAGCGGAGCTTGTCGGGTTCGGTGACGACGACGTGGGCGGTGCGCATGTCGACCAGACGGTCGTCCCAGAAGCGGTTCAGCGTACGGTTCACCGTCTCGCGGGTCGTCCCGATCAT
>DASZGA010000434.1:0-3670 GCA_035939295.1 Candidatus Elarobacter sp.
CCGATGATTCCGATCACCGCGAACGGCACCGCGCACATGATCACCAGCGGGTCGAGGAACGACTCGAACTGCGAGGCGAGCAGCATGTAGATCAGCGCGATCGCGAGGATCACGACCAGCGTGAGCGCTTGGAACTGGTTGGTGTTCTGCGTGACGGCCGGCCCGTATTGCCAGCGGTAGCCCGACGGGAACGTGTACGAGTTCATGATGGTGGTGACTTGGTCGAGCACCTCGCCGAGCGTCGCGCCGACGACCGGCGCGTCGATGTCGACGCGGCGCGCCTTGTTCTGGCGCGGGATCTGCGACGGCCCGGTTCCGAGCGAAAGCGCCGCGACCGAGCCGAGCGGAACGGAGTTGAACGACTGCGATGACGGTCCGGTCGCCGATGATCCGGATGAGCTCGCGCTCGAGCTGCTGCCCGTGCTCTGGCCCGGCGTGAACGTCGGGCCGGTGTTGGCCGCCGCCGCAGTTGCTTGCGACATGTTCGGGTTGATGAGCAGGTCGCCCAGCGAGGCGTAGGTGCGCCGCTCGTTGGGCGGCAGCTGCACCATGATCGGGTACTGCGTGCCGTTGGTTTGCCAGTACGAGGCGATCGTGCCGCTGGTCGCGGTCGAGATGATGTTCGAGATGTCGCCGGTCGTCACGCCGAGCTGCGCTGCGACGCGCCGGTCGACTTTGATGTCGACCTCCGGCTGCGAGGGCGTGATGTTGGTGTCGGGGCGAACGATGCCTTTGATCTGCGCGATCTGCGGGATGAGGTCGCGCTGCGCCATTTTGTAGATCTGGGCGATGTCGGGACCGTAGATCTGGATCTCGACCGCGTCCGAGCCCTGGCTGACCGTCTGCTGCACGATGTCGATGCTGCTGGCGAAGGCCTGCGTGCCGATCAGCGCGCGCCGCAGCTCGCGGAACTTCGCGCGCTGCGCGTCGCTGATCGCCGGCCCCGTCTGCTGCTGCTGCGGCCCGGAACCGTTGCCGCGCCGCACGATCCCGCCGAGCCGGCGCTGCCATTCGGTCACGAAGTCGTCGGCGGCGGCGCCGCGGATGCTCGGCTTGAGCGCGACCGCCATCGATGCTTGATTGGTGACGACGCGGCTGCCGCCGCCGCCGAACGCCGAGCCGACCGAGACCGAGACGTCCTGCACGCGCGGATCGTTCAACAGCGCGTCCTCGACTTTCAGCGAGACTGCGTTCGTCTGCGCGACCGACGTACCGTTCGGCGTGCGGATGTTGAGCCGAATGAAGCGCGACGAAGAAGCCGGGAACGTCTCGGTCTTCACCACGCCCAGCTTGACGGCGCCGAGCGTGAGCCCGAGCAGCACGACGCCGGTCCCGACGACCAGCGCGGGACGGTCGATCGCCGCGCCGAGCAGCCGTTTGTAGGCGCCTTCGAAGCGGGCGTAGATGCGGTCGAATCCGGCGCTGAAGCGCTGGTACGGGCCTGGGCCGAAGCGGCCGACGGATCCGCCTTGCGCGCTGGCGCGGTCGAGCATGATGCTCGAGAGCATCGGCACGGTGGTCGTGGCGACCAGCAGCGAGATCGCGA
Organism: Candidatus Elarobacter sp.; assembly: GCA_035939295.1. Classification (GTDB taxonomy): domain Bacteria; phylum Vulcanimicrobiota; class Vulcanimicrobiia; order Vulcanimicrobiales; family Vulcanimicrobiaceae; genus Vulcanimicrobium. The sequence continues at coordinate 1,547 of DASZGA010000434.1, forward strand.
CGCCGACGATGATGACGAGCGCGAACGGCCCGAAGATCAAACCCTGCAGCCCCGGGATCAGCAGCAGCGGAATGAACACGGTGACGACGGTGATCGTCGAAGCGAGGACGGCGGTGAAGATCTGCGCCGTCGCGTTGCGCGCCGCTTCGCGCGGCGACTCGCCTTCGTGCAAGTGGCGGTAGATGTTCTCGATGACGACGACCGCGTCGTCGACGATCAAGCCGACGGCGAGCGCGAGACCGCCCAGCGTCATGATGTTGAGCGACTGGCCGAGCATGTACGAGGCGAAGAATGTCCCCATCACCGAGATCGGCAGCGAGACGGCGACGATCAGCGTCGAGCGCAGCGAGTGCAGGAACAGCAGGATGATGAGGACGGCGAGGATGGCGCCGTAGATCGCCGTGTGGACGAGCGCGTCGACCGCTTGGCGGATGAAGCCTTGCTGGTCGAAGACGACGCCGAAGTGCATCGTCGGGTAGCGCTTCTGGAAGTCGGCGATCTTGCTGTAGACGCCGTCGGAGACCGACATGACGTTGGCGTCGGGCTGCGCGGTGATCCCCAGCGCGATCGACGGCTGCCCATCGAGCCGCGAGAACGTGCGGACTTCCTGGACGCCGTCGGTGACGCGGGCGACGTCGCGAATGTAGATCGGCGCGCCGTTCTTCACCGTCAGGACGGTGTTACCGATCTCGTCGGCGTTCTTGTAGAGCGCGTTCGCGCGGATCACGAACTCTTTCGGGCCGATCGCCAGCACGCCGGCCGGCGCGTCGACGTTCTCGTTCTTGATCTTGCTGACGATTGCGTTGGTGTCGAGCCCGTAGCCGGCGAGCACCGCTGGGTTCGGCTCGACCATGATCGCGCGCTGTTCGCCGCCGAAGACGCTGACCGAGCCGACCCCGCCGACGCCGGCGAACTCGTCGGCGAGCGTGTTGTTGAAGAGGTCGAAGAGGTCGCGCAGCGGGCGGCTCGAGTCGGTGACGGAGAGCCGCACGACCGGAAGCGCGTTGGGGTCGGCTTTCTGGATGACCGGCTGCTGCAGCAGCGGGTCGTTCGGGAGCGAGGTCGCGGCGCGGGCGACCTGCTGCTGAATGTCGGTCGCGGCGACGTTGATGTTCGTGCCGTACTTGAACGTCGCGCGGATGGTGCTCTGGCCGGTGAACGAGTTCGATTGAAGGTAGTCGATGCCCGAGACGCGGCTGACGGCGTTCTCGAGCGGGCGCGTGACCGTCGACTCCATCGTCTCCGGCGCGACGTTGCCGTAGTTCACCGTCACCGAGACGACGGGCGGCTGAAAGCTGGGGAGCAGTGCGATCGGCAGCCGCGGGATCGCAAAGATGCCCAGGACGACGATGGCGCATGCCATCATGGCTACCGTGACTCGGCGGGTGACCGCGAAATCGGCTATCGACAAGAACGTTCTCCGGGGAGGCGCGACCTCCGCAAAGTTTCGGTGTTTTCCCTGAGAGGGCGCTCAGGAGCCGATACCCGTTCGGGCGGCCTAGACGGCGTTGGACTGGGCGTGATACCATCCGGGGGTTCTCCCGGCGCCTCAGGCCGGCTGAGACTTCCCGCTGCCCGGCCGATTGGCGCCGGGCCGCCGGCCTTGCCGGCGTCCAGAGAGGGCATCATGGCTGTCACCGATTACGAAGTCACCTATATTCTGCGCCCCAGCCTCGAAGAGACCGAGGTCGACGAGCGGTCCAACGCGATCGCCGAGGACCTGAAGACCCGCGGCGGCGAGCTCGTGGGCGAGCTCGAGAAGCTTGGCAAGCGCCGCCTGGCGTACGAGATCGACGACGTCCGCGAGGGCTATTACGTCGTCATGCATTTCAAGAGCGAGCCCGACCAGGCCAAGGAGCTGGAGCGCCGGCTCCGGCTGAACGACTCCGTCCTCCGGCAGCTGGTTATTCGCAAGGACGACTGAGCTTCGGCGTCAGAGTGCTGTCCACGCAAAGTGCCGGGCACCTGGCACTGTAGGCGGCTATCCTGACGCCGCAACAGCACGCATAGCTAGCAGAAGGAAGAGAAGAAGATGGCAGGCTCGTTCAACCGGATCACGCTCGTGGGGAACCTCGTCCGCGACCCGGAGATCCGGTACGTCGGCTCGGGCGCGGCGGTGACGAA
>DASZGA010000435.1:0-9546 GCA_035939295.1 Candidatus Elarobacter sp.
GCGCTTCCAGCCGGCCGCGTCGAGCAGCGCGTTCGCGCGCGGCAGGTCGCGCGCCGTCGTCCCGGCTTTCGGATCGAACGCCCACATGAACGAGGGGAGGTCTTCGGTTGCCGGCACGGTGGTGCCGAACGTCGCTTCGCGCACCAGCAGCGGTTTGTCGATCGCAAGGCCGATCGCGCGCCGCACGTTCGGGTCGTCGAACGGTGATCGCTTCGTGTTGATCATGATCGCATCGCTCGCGTTCATCGAGACCAGCCGCACGTCGACGCCGGCGATCGAATGGAGCTGCGGGTACATCCGCGGGGTCGCCGCGGAGAACCAGTCGATCTCGTGCGCCCGCATCTGGCTGGCGATCGTGTTCTCGTCGGGGACGAGATGAACGACGATCTTGCGCAGCTTCGGCTTGCCGAGAAAGTAGTCGTCGTTCGCGGCGTACTCGATCCGGTCGCCGCGCAGCCAGCGCACGACCTTGAACGGGCCTGTCCCGACCGGCATCGAGTTGAACGGGACGCGGTTCAAATCGCGGTACCGCTCGAGCAGATGCGCCGGCAAGATGTAGTACGGCGCGTCGCTGTGCGCGAAGAACGTGTGCGTCGCGGGCGCGAACGGCCGCTTCAGCCGAAACACCGCGGTGTACGGATCAGGCGTCTCCACGCGCGCGATCTCGTCGTAACCGTGTCGCGTCGAAACCGCGGTCGCCGGATTCATGATCGCACGGTACGAGAACGCGACGTCGCGGCTGGTGAACGGCGCGCCGTCGTGCCAGCGCACGTTCTTGCGAAGATGGTACGTGATCGTCAGCCCGTCACGGCTGATCCCGCCGTTCTCCAGCGTCGGCACGGTAGAAGCGAGAATCGGAACATCGCGCCACTTGTCGTCGACCGCGACAAGCGGGTCGAGCGCAAACGCCTGAATCAGCGCCTCGACCTGCTGCGTCGAAAGAAACGGATTCATCGTATTCGGTGCCAGACTCGTCGCCATCCGCAACGTCCCCGCCTGCGTCCACGGATGCCGCCCGCCCGCGGACGACTCGTTCCGAACCGTGGTGCAACTCGCGACGACGATGCCAACCGCCAGGGAGCACGCTCGAAGAAGAAAGCGCCGGTCCATTGCGCTCCGGGCTTCGCGCGGACCGGGCCGAGTCCGCTACGCGGCGGAGGCGGCGGCGAGCCGGCGGCGGATATCGCGGATGTAGGCGGTCGTCCAGACGATCAGCCCGGCGATCACGACGACCCCCAGCAGTGGTGAAACGACGGTCGAGAGGCTGACGGGCAGCGTGAACGCGACGATCACGCGGACGATCGCTTCGAGCATGAAGCCGCCGGCCCAGACGACGGTGATCAGCCGGATGACGCGTCGGAAGCCGGGGTTCTCCCAGCGCGCGTCCCATGCCGCGATCGCCGCCGGATCGCCGCCGGTCGAAAACTGTTTCCCCAAGGTGAAGATCATCGGTCGCTTTGCCCACAGCGAGGCGAGGAACACGATCCCGAAGACCCCGGTGAACAGCGATTCCTTGGCGACAGCGAACGCAGGGTTTCCCGAGAGCCCGGAGGTGCCGATCCCGACGATGATCGCAAGGAGCGAGAGGACGGCGATCGGGTCGAAGCGGCGCTGCCGGACGAGCCCGACGAGGCCGTCAGCGAACGGGATGATCGCCGCGATCGCGAGCGCCGTTACCGGCGGCGTCCCGCGGCGCAGCAACACCTGGACGATCACGAACGGGAGACCGACGTTGATCGCGAGGCTCCGATAGAGCCCGCCGAAGCGCGGCCGAACCGCCGCGTCAGCCTCGTTCTGCGCCATCGCTCCTCCGAATTCGAAGCTACGTTCCGATCAGCTCTTTCAGCGCGTGTTGAAAGATCTTTGGGGCTTTGCCTTGGAACAGGACGCTTTCGTTGCCGCCGATCTGCTTGCGCAGGTTCACCAGCTCGTCGCGCAGCGCGGCGGCTTTTTCGAACTCTAGGTTGGCGGCGGCCTCGCGCATCTTGCGTTCGATCTCCTTTGCCATCGCTTCGGCGACCTCGCGCGGGAGGTGCTCGGCGCGCACGGCGTTCGCCGCGTCCGCGCCGCCGGCGGCGCCGCCGACCAAGCTCAGGATGTCGTGGACTTCTTTGCGGATCGACTTCGGCTCGATCCCGTGCTCCAGGTTGAAGGCGACCTGCATCTCGCGGCGGCGCTTCGTCTCACCGAGCGCCTTCGCCATCGACTCGGTCACGACGTCGGCGTACATGATCACCTTGCCTTCGACGTTGCGCGCGGCGCGGCCGATCGTCTGGATCAGCGAGGTCCCTGAACGCAAATAGCCTTCTTTGTCGGCATCGAGGATGCCGACGAGCGAGACCTCCGGCAAGTCGAGACCTTCGCGGAGCAGATTGATCCCGACCAGCACGTCGAACTCGCCCTTGCGCAGATCGCGCAGAATCGCGATCCGCTCGAGCGTCTCGACCTCGCTGTGCAGGTAGCGGACCTTGATCCCGTTCTCCAAGAGATAGTCGGTCAGGTCCTCGGCCATCTTCTTCGTCAGCGTCGTGACCAGGACGCGCTCGCCTTTGTCGCTGCGCTTGCGGATCTCGTCCATCAGATCGTCGACCTGATGCCGCGTCGGACGCACCTCGACTTCCGGATCGACCAGCCCGGTCGGGCGGATGATCATCTCCACGACCTGCGTCGACTTGCCGATCTCGTACGTCGCCGGAGTCGCCGAGACGTAGATCACCTGATTGAGGTGCGCGTCGAACTCTTCGTACTTGAGCGGCCGGTTGTCCATTGCCGACGGCAGCCGGAACCCGTGCTCGATCAGCGAGAGCTTGCGCGCGCGCTCGCCGCCGTACATCCCGTGCGTCTGCGGCAGCGTGACGTGCGACTCGTCGATCATCAGCAGCCAGTCTTCCGGGAAGAAGTCGAGCAGACACCACGGCGTCGATCCCGGCAAACGCCCCGAAAGCGGCGCGCTGTAGTTCTCGACGCCGTTGCAGTACCCGACCTCGCGCAACATGTCGAGGTCGTAGCGCGTGCGCTGCTCTAGCCGCTGGGCCTCGAGCAGTTTCCCTTCGCTCTTGAAGAAGCGCAGCCGCTCTTCGAGCTCGTTCTCGATCTCCACGATCGCGCGGCGCAGCTTCTCGTCCGGCGTGATGTAGTGCTTGGCCGGGAAGATCTTCAGCTCGTCCTTCGAGGTGACGTACTCGCCGGTGAGCTGGTTGACGACGTTGATCGCCTCGATCTCGTCGCCGAAGAACTCGATCCGATGGACCAGCTCTTCGTCGACCGCCACGAACTCCAGCGTGTCGCCACGGACGCGGAACGTCCCGCGCACCAGGTTCAAGTCGTTGCGCCGATACTGCATCCCGATCAGCTTGCGCAGGAACTCGTCGCGGTCGATCGACTGCCCGACCTTGATGTCGGCGGCCATCTCGATGTAGTCCGACGGCGACCCGAGACCGTAGATGCACGAGACCGAGGCGACGATCAGCGTGTCGGGCCGGGTCAGCAGCGACTGCGTCGCCGAATGCCGCAGCCGCTCGATCTCGTCGTTGATCGAGCTGTCCTTCGCGATGTAGGTGTCGGTGTGCGCGATGTACGCTTCGGGCTGGTAGTAGTCGAAGTACGAGACGAAGTACTCGACCGCGTTGTTCGGAAAGAACTCGCGGAACTCGGCGCAGAGCTGCGCGGCCAGCGTCTTGTTGTGGCACAGAACCAGCGTCGGCTTCTGCACCAGCTCGACGATCCGCGCCATCGCCATCGTCTTCCCGGAGCCCGTCACCCCGAGCAACGTCTGCGCGCGGTCGCCCCGAAGCACGCCCTCCGCAAGCGCCTGCGTGGCCTTGGGCTGGTCTCCGGCCAGCGGGTACGACGAAACGAGCTCGAACTTGGGCATAGGCTTTCCGCAAGACACGGCCGGGCGAAGCCGGGTTGTGGTCCCGCGCTCTTTACGAAGCCAGGACAGTTCGCCTCGCTTGCCGCATGGTAGCCTCGCTTCCCCCTGCGCGCCTCGGCGCCGTCCGGAGGCAGAAGGAGCCGACCTCGTGATCCAGCCGCCCCTGTTGTTCAGCGGGACTTCCAACCGCCAGTTGGCGGAAGAGATCGCTAAGAAGATGCAGACCCGCGTCGGCAACGCGCTGGTCGACCGGTTCAAGAACGACGAGTGCCGGATCGAGATCCGCGAGAACGTGCGCGGGGCCGAGGTGTTCGTCATCCAGTCGCTGTGCCGCTCGCTGCAAGGCGCGAACGTCAACGACGCCGTCATGGAGCTCCTTCTCATCATCGACGCGCTGCGCCGCGCCTCGGCGAACCGCATCACGGCGGTGATCCCGTATTACGGCTACGCGAAACAGGACAAGAAAACCAAAGGCCGCGAGCCGATCTCGGCCAAGCTGGTCGCGAACATGATCGAGCGCGCCGGCGCGGAGCGGATCGTCACGCTCGACCTGCACGCAGCGCAGATTCAGGGCTTCTTCGACGTCCCGGTCGACAACCTGATGGCCGCGCCGACGCTCTGCAACCACCTGAAAAATCTCGACCTGCAGGGCGACAAGATCGTCGTCGTCTCGCCGGACGCCGGCGGCGTGCCGCGCGCCGAGCTGTTCGCGAAACGGCTCAAGTCGAACCTGGCGGTGATCATCAAGCGCCGCCCCGAGCCCGACGTCTCCGAAGTGACGCACATCGTCGGCGACGTCGAGGGGAAGATCGCGGTCGTCGTCGACGACATGATCTCGACGGGCGGAACGCTGGTGAAAGCCGCCGAGGCGCTGCGCAGAAAAGGCGCGACCGACGTCTACACGCTCGCAACCCACGGGATCTTCGCCGGCGATGCAATCGCGCAGTTCGAGAGCTCCGACATCAAGAAGGTGATCGTGACCAACACGATCCCGCGCGCGACCGAGTCGCCGAAAGTCGAGCACCTCACCATCGCGCAGATCCTCGCCGACGCAATCAAGCGGATCACCATGAACCGCTCCGTCTCCGAGCTCTTCAACGCCGAGGAGACGCCGCCCGAGCAGCCGCCTGACGAACCTCCGCCTGCCGCCGCCGCGACGACCCGCGAGCTTCCGGTCCCCGCTGCGGTATAAGGCCCATACAAATTATGTCCAACAAGCACAACCTCTCCAGCCTCACCCTCGAGCCGCGCGACGCGATCGGGACTACCAAGGCGCACGCGCTGCGCCGCGCCGGAAAGATCCCCGGCGTCGTCTACGGGCACGGCGAATCGACGCCGATCACGGTCGACGCGAAGGAGCTCGTGGAGCTCATCCTCTCCGGCCACAAGTCGCACATCGTCGAGGCCAAGATCGGCAAGAAGCGCGACTCCGTGCTGCTGCGCCGCATCGACTCCGACCCGATCACGCGCAAGCCGCTCAGCGTCGACTTTCAGCGCGTCAAGAGCGGTGAAGCGATCACCGCCTCCGTGCAGGTCGCGGTGACCGGAACGCCGGTCGGCGTGCGCGACCAAGGCGGCGTCATGGATCTCGTCACGCACGCGCTCGACATCAAAGGCCCGGCGCAGTCGATCCCCGACAACCTCACCGTCGACGTCAGCGAACTCACGGTGCACTCGCACGTCACCGCCGGCCAGGTCACGCTGCCGAAGGGCTTCACGCTGCTCACCCCGCCCGAGACCGTCGTCGTCTCGGTCGAGATCACGCGCGCGGCCGCCGGCGAGGAGATCGAGGAGACGCCGCCGACGCTGGTCGAGGCGCCGCCGGCCGAGTAAACGGGAACGGACGCACCGCTTCTCATCGTGGGGCTCGGAAATCCGGCGCTCGTCGTGGGGCTCGGAAATCCGGGCTCCAAATACGCCCGCACGCGCCACAACATCGGGTTCATCGTCGTCGACGAGCTGGCACGGCGCTGGGAGATCGGCGCGCGCGACTGGCAGAAGAAAGGCGAGGCGCGCTACGCGGTCGACCGCACGCACGGAACGATTCTGGTCGAGCCGCAGTCGTACATGAACCTGAGCGGGCGTCCCGTGCAAAGCATCGCGACGTTCTACAAAGTACCACCCGAACGGATGCTCGTGATCGTGGACGATCTCGACCTTCCGTTCGGGACGCTGCGGATGCGCGCGAGCGGTGGAAGCGGCGGACACAACGGACTAAAGTCCCTGATCGAGGTCTTCGGAGAGGGCTTTCCGCGCTTGCGGATCGGGATCGGCCGCGGGCATGATCGAGATGCGATCGATCGTGTTCTGGGCGATTTCTCAGAAAGCGAAATGGAGGAACTTCCTGCGATCGTCGACCGCGCGCTCCGCGGCGTTGAGCTCTGGTTAAGCGAAGGTGTGACGCAGGCCATGAACTGCGTAAACGCTAAAGTCTGACCCCGCCAATCCGAATATCGAGGTATGAACCGGGTCGTCGCGTTTCTCGCGGCGCTCGTTGTGTTAGTCCCCCTAACGGCAGCGGCGTCCGAAGAAGATTGTATTCAAATCGCATACATCCGCCCGCACCGGCCTATGGTCGTGGCGGGTGAAGCGCGTGCGCTCTTCAACGACGTCAACGCGGCGCGCGCCCAGCGCGGCCTGCCGCCGCTGGCCGAAGACAACGGGCTCTCGCAGTTCGCGCTGCAGGTCGCCGAGGAGATGGCGCGAGGCCACTACTTCGGACACACCGACCCGAACGGCGTCACCTTTGCGGACCGCCTCCGCGCCTCGGGGCTGCGCTACCGCTACGCGGCCGAGAACATGGCGTTCGATGCCGACGAGAGGGCGGCCAACCAGGCGTTTCTCCGCAGCCCGGCCCATTACACCAACATCGTCGACTCGCACCCGCACCGCCTCGGGGTCGCCGTCGTCGCGGCGGGCGACGGCGAGGTCTTCTACGTCGAAGAGTTCGCCGACTAACGAAGCGAACGGCGGGCAACCTGCCTGCTCGCTCCTTATTGAACCGATAATGTCATCAAGACGTTGATCGGGAACAAGGGGGACGCGATGGATCTCACCGGGCGGACGATGGTCATCCGAGTTGACGAAGCGACGCTCGGCGCCGAAGGCGCGACGTTCTTCAGCGATTTGGTCTTCCTCGGCAACCTGGGGATGCGGCCGGTCGTCGTCGCGCCGAGCCAGGACGCCGCGCGCGCGGTCGTTCGCGCGATGAACCGCAGCGGCGACTCCGCGGTCGGCCTCTCGGGCGCGGACGCCGGGATGATCCCGGCGGGCACGGGCGAGTCGATCGGCAACGTCGACACGAAGCTCCTCCGCACGCTGCTGGACGCGGGCTACGTCCCGGTCGTCGAGCCGCTGGCCTTCGGCTTCACCGGCACCGACGTCGCGGTCGGCGCCGACGAGGTCACGCAGGCACTCGCGAGCGCCGTGGGCGCGGCGCGCGCGATCTTCTTCGACGAGCAGGGCGGCGTGATCGACGCCAAGACCAAGCTGGTCGTCGATCAGCTCACGCCCGCCGAGGCGCTCGACATCGCCGAGGACCGCTCGCTTGCCGTCACGCTGCGCACCGCGATCCGCGCCGCCGCGCTCGGCGTCCGCCGCGGCGTCGGCGCCGCGCAGATCTGCGACGGGCGAGTTGCCCACGCGGCGATCGTCGAGTTCCTGACCGCGCGGCATTTGGGGACGCAGGTAGCGGGTACGGTCTACACGGGATGAACGTTCGTGCGATCGCCGCGTCGGCGGCCCTTCTGCTGGCTTCGCCGCCGCTGCTCGGCGCGGGGACGCCGCTGCCGGGGCTGCGCGCGAGCGGCACGATCGTCGTGAGCGCGAACGTGCAAGGCTCGCCGCTGAACGTCGGCGGGAACGTCGCGCTGTACCACAAGGGCACGGCGTACCGGCTCGACGTGCTCTCGCTCGGCTTCCCCGGCACGAGCGGCGATCTGAGCGCGCTCGCCGCGACGCTGATCGGCCCCGGCGGAATCACCGTCGTCTACGACGGCTCGAACGGTGCGCTGACCGCATGGTCCAACGCCAACAAGACCTACTACTCCGAGACCCCCGCGCGACCGTCCGCGTCCGCGACGGCGGCAGCGGCGGCCAACAGCGCGTCGGGGCCGAGCGATCCGTTCGCCGCGATGAGCACCGTCGCCGCGACGCTGCGCGACGTGCAGAGCGCGACGATTCAGCTCGTCGGGCACTCGCCCGTGAACGGACATCCGGCGACGAACTTCGACGTGCAGATGAAGCGTCAGAAACCCGGCAAGCCGCTCGAGAACTACCACGCGCAGCTCGCGCTCGCCGACGACCTGAACGAGTTTCCGCTGCAGATCACGTTCCAAAGCGTCCCGCCCGCGCCGAACGCCTTCGGCGGCACGATGAAGCTCGACCTCACCAGCGTCCAGCCCGACACACCGGACGACTCGATGTTCCGCGTCCCCGCCGGCTACACGCGAGTCACCTCGCTCGCCGGCGTGATGAAGATGCCGGGGATGTAACCGCTACGGAATAACGATATCGGGCGCCCGATTCGCAAACTCGGCCGGCAGCACGGCGTCCGCCGGGTACGCGCACACCAGCGGATGCGTGCGGAGCCTGGTACTCCCCTTCTCGCCGGGAACGAAGACCAGATCGCTGCTTCCCTGTATCGGCGCCTTCGCGACGAGGATCGAGGGCCGCGCAATCGTCGTGACGATGCGCCGCCCATCCGCCCCTTCGGTCTCCAGTTCCAGCTGTGCGGTTGCGAAAATCCTCGTCTTCGGTGAAAGCGCAGGGACGTGGCCCGCTTCGTAACAGCCGCCGGCAGCAACATCTGCGACGCTCGCCTGCGGCGTAACGGCGAAAAGGCCGATAACGGCGGCGATGCGCGCCGAAGTCTTCAGGACGTTCATCCGACCGTGCATCCGCTTTCGCCACGCTCGATCAATCAAGTCGATACCGCCCAAGTTGTCTCCATTGCTGAAGTACCGCCCGTACGCAGGAGAGTCTCACTTCAGCATTCCCAAAGCACATGCTCGGCGGATCGCCCACACCACGACTAATACATGCCACATGCCGCGTGCTGTGTCAACCAATCCTGTAGGTCCGAACGCGTGTGAGTGCAGCCGCGAGACCCCATGCGCTCTAAACAACGCTGAGTACCTCGATGCGTTTACGGAGGCGGGGTGGCAGTGGCGGGGCCGCCGCCGGGGCAGGGGTCGGCGGTGCCGGCGGTTCGGGCGATGCGGCCGCCGAGCGGGGGGCGGTCGTCGAAGTACCAGCGGATCGAACGGCGGTCGCAGAGCGGAACCAGATCGTCGTCGGCGTAGCGGACCATCGCGCGCACGGTCGAGGCGCGGTCGTTCGTGATCGCCAGGCTTTGTAGGTCAGCGCGCGTCTCGATGTTGCGCGCGTAGGCGTTATAGAGCGGGTAGACGACGATCAGCACCAACCCGAGGAACGTTGCGACCAGCGCGAGCCGCGAGAGCGCGTCGTCGTCGCGGCGGAAGCCGACGCGGTCGCTGAGCAGCACCGCTACCGCCGCGGCAAGCACGAACAACGTCACCGCCATCAGCGTCTGGCGCAGCGGATCGCCGTACCGCACGTGCGCGAACGCGTGCGCCAGCGAGACGCGCAGCTCGGGGACGGTCATGTGCACCAGCGTGACGTCGCCGACGAGCGCCCGCGCGGTCGGGCCG
>DASZGA010000436.1:0-2225 GCA_035939295.1 Candidatus Elarobacter sp.
CTACGCGCTCGACCGCATCGCCGCGAACCAGCTCGCGTACGCCACCGACCACCACGTCGAAGCGTCGTCGTCGGTGCGCTGGCTCGCCGGCGCGGAGATCGAAGAGAACGAAGTCGTCCCGGTGATCTCGCGCCGCCGCGCTCTCCTCGGCGCGCTCCGCGGCGCCGTCAACCGCGCGAAGCGGCTGGTCGTCCGCGACCAAACGCAGACGCCGCTGCGCAGCGCCGCGAAGTCTTGATCTAGTTCGACGGCGGCGGCACGCCTGGTTTCGGGCCGCAGCCGTTGACCGGTGCGACGGGCGGGACCGTTTGCGTTAGGCCGAACAGCACCGGCAAGAACGAGGTGCCGTCGGTCATGTACGAGCCGGTGACGTTCAGCGTCTGACCCGGCGCGACGCCGAACCCTTTGACGAGATAGCGCTGCGAGGGATCGCTCACGCAGCGCACTTCGGTCGGCGCGGGATCGCCGGTGAACCACATCGTCGTCGTCACGCCGCCGTTCGCGCCCGGCTGTTCGTACAGGTAGACGTTCTGCGGCGTCGACGTCGGGTTCGCGATCTGCAGCGAGATGGTGCGTAGTACGCCGTAGTCGCCCGCGAGCGGCGCGCGCTGCCCGGCCTGCGCGACGATGTCCGGGCGCAGGTTCGGAAACGCCGCCTGACCGTTCGCGTAGTAGCGCACGCCGGCGGCGAACGGCTGCGGCTCGGGGCCGCCGGCCGAGTACGTCAGCGCGACCGGCGGAACGTTCGTCAGCGAGAACTCGCCGCGGCGGAAATGACCGTCGGTCGGATGTTCCGGCTGCGCGAGAAGCGATGACGGATCGACATTGCTGCCGGCGGCGACGACCATCACGTTTACCGGACCGCCGTCGAGGACGCGCAAGTCGTTGATGCTTGCGATCAGCTGTCCCGGCAACAGCGTTCCGGCGCCGAGCGGGATCAGATACGGCAGACCCGGCGCGACGGTCGCGACGAAGCTCTCCTGCGGCGCGCGCTCGAGCATGTAGCGCAGCGTCGAAAGGTGCCCGACGTACGAGAACGCGTCGGACGGTCCGGCCGTCCCGCTCAGCACCTGCACGCGCGACGCGCTGCCGGTCGCCTGCAGCGCGAGATAGAGCCGCCGGCTTCCGGTGTCGGAGACGTGATAGACGTACGCGCGCGCGGGTCTTGTCGGGTCGATCGTGCCGCGGAAGAGAACGCCGTCGTCGAGCGGCCCGAGACGTTCCGGATCGTCGCTGTAGAAGAGCACGACGGGATCGAGCGGCGGGAGCGAGGCGACGCGAAGGTGGACGTTCGTCGTCCCGCTCTGGTCGACGTACGTGTCGTTGCCGCGCAGCGTGACGTTCGCGCGCGCTTCGAGCGCGTCGCCGGGTCGCAACGTTCCCGACGTCACGCCGGCGACCGCGATCGTCGCGCCCGGCTGCATCTGCGCGAGCTGCGCGATCGTCGCTTGCACGCGCGCGGTCGCGAACTGCGGCGTTATGTTCCCCGCCAGTTCGACGACGGCGTCCGCCGGGACGACACCGGCGGGCGGCGCGACCAGCACGTTCACAACGGCGGAGTCGCCGTACGCGTCGGAGATCGTCACCGTCCCCCGACCGTTCGCGCGTCCGGTCAATGCGAGCGTGTGCGCGAAGTCGTCGTAGCGGACGTCGACGCCGTCGAACGACGCTTGCGCGACGAGCGGCCCGACGCCGCCGGCGACATTCACGACCACGGTCGTCCCCGGAACGACGCCGGCGCGCGCCCGGTCAACGCGAATAGGCAGCCCCGGCCGTGACGACGCGCTAGGCGACGGCGAGGGAGCACCGCTCGGCGGCGGCGTCCCAAACGGCGAGGGCGTCGGCGACTCCGTCCCCGGCGGCGTAGCGGACGGAAACGGCGTCGCGGTGGCGGAGGGGATCGGCGGCGGTGGCGGCGGAGGCGGGAGCGTTTGCGCGTCGGCCGCCGCCGGGACGGCCAGGAAGGCGAGCGCTGCGAGGATCGCGGCGAGCGCCGCTTCACGAACCGGGGTCACAAACCGCGCTTTTCCCGCCGCCGGATACCTCTCCGCCTTGCGACCGGTCGCAAACGGACAAGCCCTGCACGGGTTGAAGAAAGAACTGTGGTGGGCGCTTTTCATCCGCTCGTCGGCGACTGGTTTACAGCTCGCTACGGCAACCCGACCGAACCGCAAGTTCAAGGCTGGCCGCTGATCCGCGCCGGTCAGGACGTGCTCATCTCCGCG
>DASZGA010000437.1:0-3562 GCA_035939295.1 Candidatus Elarobacter sp.
GTCTCGTCGTCCCAGCGGTGAATGTAGTACAGGTCGATGAAGTCGGTCTTCAGCCGCCGCAGCGATCTCTCGCAGGCGTCGATCACGTGGCGGCGCGAGTTGCCCACGTCGTTCGGTCCCGGTCCGACGCGGTTGTAGACCTTCGTCGCGACGACGAACCGCTCGCGCTTTCCGGCCAGCCACTCGCCGACGATCTCTTCGGTCCGCCCGACCGTCTCGAGCGTCCCGCCGACCGGATAGACGTCGGCGACGTCGATGAAGTCGATCCCGGCTTCGCCGGCGACGTCCATGATCTTGAACGACTCGCCCCGATCGGTCTGCAGCCCGAACGTCATCGTCCCCAGGCAAATCTCGGAAATTTTCAGGCCGGTACGGCCGAGCCGAACGGTGCGCATCGCGACAGGGCTTCCCGCCGCCGGCACCTCGGACCCGCATCGCCGCTCGCGCGTCAGCGCAAGCCGGCGCAGATCCGCATCAAGGCGGCGGTTCCTGCGCGCTGCAAGGCCGGGTCCGACGCCTTCGCGCCGTAGTCGGCGACCAAAGCGGCGTGGTAGATCGCGCGGTAACGGGCTCGCGCGCGGGTGCGCGCGTCGACGGGCCCGTAGGCAGCGAAGAACGCCGGCTGATGTTCCGCGGTGAGGACGAGGTCGGCGATCGCGAGGTCGAGCGCGGGATCGCCGAGGTGCATGTCGCCCCAGTCGATCACACCGCTCAGCTCGCCACGATCGTCGACCAGCACATGGCGCGCGTAGAAGTCGCCGTGCACGAGGCGGAGTGCGCCTTCGCCGGGTTGCGGTGCGATCGCGCTCATCTCGTCGAGGAGCGGTTGGGGATCGTCGATGATCCCTGCGCCACGGAGCGCGTCCAAGCGGTCGCGCGCCATCGCGAGGCGGCGCTCGTGCACGAGCCGTCCGAGTTGGTCGGGCGGCAGACCGCGCTCGACCGCGGCGCTCGGATCGATTGCGTGCAGCGCGCGCAAGAACACGCCGAGCTCGCGCGCCAGCGCCTCGCCGCCGGCCGCGTCCGGCAGCGCGCACGCGGTCGTTCCCGCGAGATGCGCGTAGCCCGCGAACGGCCACGGAAACGTCTCCGCCGGTGTGCCGGTGAAGCGCGGCACCGGAATCGGCGTGGGGAGCAGCGGCGCGATGATCGGAAGGATCGCGATCTCACGCTCGATGAGCTCCACCGCGATCGTCCGCCGCGGAAACCGGAACACATAGATATCGCCGACGAGGTACGCCGTGTTGTCCCAGCCGTTGCCGAACGGCTCGACGCTCGCGCCGGCGAGCTCGGGAAACTGCGCACCGATCAGCGCGCGCGCTTCGTCACGCGTGACCTCGCGCTCGGCCGTCCACTGCGGCGCGCGCGCAGCCCGGCCCGATCCTTCGTTGCGCATCGCCGCAACGTTCACGAACGGAGGCGGCGCATCATCTGGGCGAACGCGTCGAGGCCGGCGCGCTCGTTCGCGCGGCGCGTGAAGCCGTTCGCGGTGACCGTCTCCGCGTTGCCGGTCAGCTTCGCGGTGACCGCGAAGGCGACTTCGTCGACGCCGCGCTCGGCGAACGTCACCGTGATCGCGCCGGCGACGTCGACCGGGCCGGCGGCAGAGCGGGTGAGCGTCAGCGTGCGGAAGCGCACCCGCTGCGGCGGCGGCGCCGGATCGTCGGCCCACCAGAGATCGTTGCGCTCGATCGTCGAGTCGTCGCCGAGCGGGCGGTCGTGCGCACGAAATGCGCTGCGCACCGCTGCGGGAACGGCGCCGGACGGCGGGAGCGTCACGCCGGCGTCGAGCCGGAACAGGAAGGTCCCGCGATCGCGGTCGTACACGGCGTACTCTTTGCGGCTCGTCTTCGCGCGCTCGACCGCGAACGTGCTCACGCTCTTGTCGCCGCCGCTGCCGAGGTTCGCGACGAACCAGCGGTCGACTGCGGTGAAGCGCGTGCTCGCCGAAAGCGCGTAGCCGCCCGCCGCGATCGCGGTGCGCACGGGCTCGAAGCGGCCCGCCGCGAGCTCGTCCCACGCCGTCGCGGCGAGCCGCACCAGCGGGACACCGTCTTCGAGCGCGACCCACGCGCCGGCGAACACCGCGTCGACGATCAGCGCCGCGTCGAAGCGCGCGCCGAGGACGAGCGCGTCGGCGAACGACGGACGGCGGCCGCCCGGCACGAAGCGGATCCGCGCGCCGCCGATCTTCGCGCCGATCAGCACGGCTTGCGAAAACGTCGCGCCGTCGAGCAGCGCCTGCGTCAGATCCGCATCGACGATCTCGGCACCGGCGAAGGTCGCGCCGGTGCAGTCGGCGTTCGCAAGCGACGCGCTGATCCCGCGCCACTTCGCGCCGGAGAAGTCGGTCCCCGAAAGACCGGCGCCGAGCGCGTGCGCGTCGTCGAGCTGGGCGCCGGCGAAGACCGCCGGCGCGACGCTTCCCGCCGAATCGAAGACGTCGAGCGGCGCCGGACCGCCGGGATCGGCGATGTCGTAGGTCGTCTCCGTTCCCGCGATCCGCCAGCGCCGCGCCGGGATGACGACGGTGATCTCGCTCAGGCCGGTGATCTTCGCGCCGTGCGAGGTGAACGCACCGACTAGCGCCTTCGAGGGATACCGGTCGCGGTCGAGCTCGGCGGCGAACGTGCGGTCGAGCCCGAACAGCAGCGTCTTCGTCCCGAACTGAGCGCCGTCGAGAACGGCGCCGCGCAGATCGGCGCCGGCGAACACCGCGCCGGCGCCGCGCGCGCGCCGGAAGAGCGCCTCGCCGAAGCTTCCGTACGAGCCGACGGCGCCGCCGAGCAGCGCGCCGTCGAACACCGCTTTCACCGCGCTGGCGCCCGCGCCGATCAACGCGCCGGTCAGGTTCGCCCCCGTGAAGTCGATGCGGTCGAGGACCGCGCCACGCAGGTCGGCGCCGCTCAGGTCGGCGCCGCTCGCATCGAGGAGCGCCCGCGCGTTCGGTATGCCGAGCCGCATCCCCGCGCCGTTGCAGCCGGCCAGCACGATCCCGCGCGCACTCTTCGGCGCGTTCCAGCGCGTCGCGGCGACCGTCGTCGCGCTGAAGCTCGCGCGGTCGAGGGTCGCCGCGGCGAACGAGGTCGCCTCGAGCGCGGCGCCGGTGAAGACGGCGCCGGTGAGGTCGGCGTTGTCGAAGACGGTCTGCTGCAGCGATCCGCGGAGGAAGCTCGCGCCGGCGAGCGTCACCCCCGCCAGGCTTTCACCGCGCAGGTCGACGTCGCCGAGATCGGCGCCGTTCCCGCCGCTCGCGCGGATCTCCGCCAGCGACGGCGTGACGCGGTCGGCGACGAACGGCCGCGGCGCCGGCGTGTTCACGGTCAGCACGCCGCTCACGCCGGTCGTGTAACTGACGGGCCGTTTCGCGCCGTCGAGCAGCGAGAGCACCGTCCCGCCCGCGCCCGCGATTACCTCGAACGAAGCCGCGTTGTGCGGCTCGCCCTCCGGCACCAAGCCGATCCAGCCCAGCGCGCGGATCAGCGCGAGCCACCAGCGTTCGACCGCACCGCCGCGGACGCGCACCATCTGCAGCAGCGTGCCGCCGCCGTCGGAGCGCGCG
>DASZGA010000438.1:0-6714 GCA_035939295.1 Candidatus Elarobacter sp.
AGCTCCAAACGGCCGCGTTTCGCTTCCAGCGAGACGCCCATCCGGCGGTACGGATCGTCGAACGGCGCGCGTCCGACCAGCGTGATCTGTCTCGAACCGCTCAGCGCGTCGACGCCGATCTGCACGTCGTCGAGGATCGGATAGCGCGCGAAGATGCCGACCTCAGGACGGGCGAAGCTCTCGGTGCGGCCGGTCGGCTCGGGCTTGCCGCCGTACAACGAACCGCCGCTGTTCGCGAACGCGACGTTCGCCGCGATTCGGCCGCGACCGACGTCGCGCTCGGCTTCGAGCGACCAGCGCGTCGTCGCGAGCGTGAGATCGTTCAAGCCGACGAGCGCGCCTTCGTAGCCGTACGTCGTGAGCGTATCGTTGCGCTGCGCCGGCGAGTGCACCAGCGGCAGCTCGATCAACCCGGCGCGGTACAGTATCTTCGAGTGCTCGTCGCGATACGCGAGATACCCGAGAAACAGCGATGCCGGACCGCCTTGGCTCCCGAGCGATTCGTGCGCGAACGCTTCGACGCGTCCCACCTCGAGCGCGCCGAGGAGCGCTCCCGCCGGCACGACGCGCTGCGTGCTCCCGGCACCGGGATCGCGGTTGTAGCTCACCTGCTCGCGCAGGCCGACGATCGTCGTGCCGTGCTTCGGAACGCCGTCGAGCCGGTACCCGCGGTTGCGGAACTCGTTGCCGAACCCGTTGAGCTCCGGCAGCACGGAATGACACGCGCCGCACTGCAAGTTGTAGCGCTGCGCGAACAACGGCACCGCTTGCACCCCGCGCGGCGCGGCGAAGAAAAGCGTTCCGAGCGCGAGCGCCGCGAGCGCGACGCGTTTAGTGAACAACGATCGCTCCGCGCATCGGCGTCCCGTAATGATAGGCGCAGCCGTAGAGATAGGTCCCCGGCCTGTCGGCGAGCAGGATCTGCGATCCGTTTCCGCCGCCGAGCGTCCCGCTCGACCAGCCGCTGGAGAGCGTCCCGCCGAATTGATTGAACGCGGCTGCGCCGAACGGCGAGGACGGGGGGAACGACGATCCGCTCAGCGACGTCGACGTGTGCGGCGTGCCAACATCGACGTTGATGAAACGGATCGTCGACCCGACGGTGACGGTCGTCACCGGAGGCGTGAAGCCGCCCGAGCTTCCGAATTGCGTCGCGGTGACGGTAAACGTGCTCAACGACACGTCGACCGTGGTGGTCGCCACGACGGCGGCGGTCCCGGTTCCGGCAGACGGCGCGCCAGGCGTGCATCCTGCCAGAACGAGGACCAAGAAGTACGGAGCGGCTCGCACGAGCGGATCGTCGCGTGCGAGCGTGAGCCGGCGATGAATCGGCCCGCGCCGCGGTTTCACATATTCTTCACGTCGGCTCGAACCGCGGAAGCCGCGCGACGAACCGGCTCGCGCCCTCGAGGACGACGTCGCCGCCGTGCGCGCGCGCGATCGCGCGGCAGATCGCAAGGCCGAGCCCGCTCCCGCGCTCGTCCTCGTCGCCGCGGACGAACCGCTCGAAGATCCGCTCGCGCAGCTCCGGCGGGACCCCGGGACCGTCGTCCTCGACGCTCAGCGCGACGCCGGCGCCGTCGGGCGCGACCACGACGCGCACCTGCGCGCGCGCGTGCCGGTTCGCGTTCTCCAGCAGGTTCTCGGCGAGCCGGCGCAGCCGCCGCTCGTCGCCTTCGACCCAGCACTCCTCGGCCGCCACGTCGTAGCGCAGCCCGTCACGGCTCGCGGCGGCGACGGACGCCCGCGCGAGCGCGCCCAGGTCGACCGGCTCCGAGAGCTTCGGCGCGACGCGCTCGTCGCGAACGAGCGTGAGCAGATCGCTGATCGTCCCCGAGGCGTCGACCGCGAGCGCGGCGATCCGCGCGAACGCGTCGTCGCGCGCCGCCGGGTCGGTCGCCGACTGCGCGCTCTGCGCGACCGAGGCGATCCGCGCCAGCGGGGTGCGCAGCTCGTGCGCCGCCTCGGCCGCGAAGCGCGCTTCGCGCTCGCGCGCGGCGACGAGCGGGCGGACCGAGATCACCGCCAGCGCGTACGAGGCGGCGCCGGCGATCAGCAGCAGCGGAAGATCGATCAGCGCGAGGCCGAGCGCGTTGCGGCGCAGCGCGGCCGCGTACGCGGCTTGGCCGACGTCGGTCGTAAGCAACGGTTGCATCAGATCGTGCTCGCGTCCGGCGAGATACCAGAACGCGACCGCGTCCAGCACCAGCAACACGACGACCAGGATCGCGAGATACGATGCGGAGAGCCGCGCGACTACGCGTGCAATGAGTACCCGACTCCCCACACGGTCGCGATGCGGTCGCGCGCGCCGACCGCGGCGAGCTTCTTGCGCACCGCGCTGACGTACACGTCGACGACGTTGCTCGAGCCGTCGAAGTCGTCGCCCCACACGCGTTCCAGGATCTGCGCGCGCGTCACCGCGATCCCGGCGTTCGCGGCGAGATATTCGAGCAGCCGGAACTCGGTCGCGCCGAGCGGAACCTCGCGCCCGCTCACGCGCACCGCGCGCGCGCCGCGGTCGACGACCAGATCCCCAACCTCGAGCGTGGCGTGGATCGGAAGCGCGGCGCGGCGCAGCAGCGCGCGCAGCCGTGCCGCGAGCTCGTCTTCGACGAACGGTTTGACCAAATAGTCGTCGGCGCCCGCGTCCAGCCCGCGGACGCGGTCCTCGACCGCGTCGCGCGCCGTCAGGAACAAGACCGGCGTCGCGATCCCTTCGGCGCGCGCGTCGCGCACCAGCGCGAACCCGTCGCGGCCCGGCAGCACGACGTCGACGATCGCCGCGTCGTACGTCCCGCGCAGCAGCATGTCGAACCCGCTCTCGCCGTCGCCGGCGGCGTCGACCGCGTACTTGCGGCGCTCGAGCATCGCGCGGATCGCCTCCGCGATCTCGCGCTGGTCTTCGACCACGAGGATGCGCACGTTTGCTGGTTCGCCCCGGCGGCACGGCGCTCCGTTCGTGAAGAATCTCTGAACCGCGGCGCCGGGCTGATTCACGCCGTCCTCAGAGCCGGTCCGTACGGTCGGGGTGTGCGGTTTCTGAAAGCGATCGGGCCGGCGGTGGCACTGGCGATCGCGTGCGGGGCGCCGGCGTCCGGCGCCTCACGGGACGTGCGCGACGTCCCGCTGGTCGATCAAAGCGGCGCGACGTTCACGCTGCGCGGCCTTGGCCGCCCGACGGCGGTGATCTTTATCGCCACGCGCTGCGGCGACGCGTGCCCGATCGCAGAAGCCCTGTTCGCGCGGCTCTCGGCGAAGCTGCAGCGCGCGCACCTCGACGCGAAGCTGCTCACGGTGACGCTCGAACCCGACTACGATCGCCCGGTCGTGATGGCGCGAAAGGCGCGGGCGTTCGGCGCCGATCCGGCGCGCTGGCGCTGGGCGAGCGGGAACGCCGCCGACGTGCGGAGCGTGCTCGACGCCTTCAACGTTGCGCGGCTCGACGGCAAGTTCCACGGCACCTTCGCCTACGTGCTCGACGCGCGCGCGCTTCCGACCCGGCTCGTCCTCCTCTCCGCCGATACCGGCGACGAGCTGCTGAACGACCTGCGCGCCGCCGGCGCGCGGCGACCCGTCTAGAGCCGGTCGCGCAGATCGATCGCCAGCGCCCGCAGCGCCGGATCGGCCGCGTCGTGCGCGCAGCGGTCGAACGCGAGCCGCGCGTCGGCCTTGCGGCCGTCGCGCATCAGCACGGTGCCGAGCGCGAACCGCGCTCGCGCGTACGACGGCAAAAGCTCCAGTGCGCGCTCGAGCTCGGCGCGCGCGGCGTCGTCGCGGCCTGCGCGCAGCTCGACCAGCGCGAGATCGTAGTGGGCGGCGGCGTACGACGGATCGGCGCCGATCAGCGCACGGAAATCGTCGCGCGCGGTGGCGAGGTCGCCGGCCTTCAGCGCGGCGAGGCCGCGCGCGTAGCGCGCCAGCACCGCGTCCGGCGCAAACGCGAGATAGCGATCCGCGGCGGCGCGCGCCGCGCTCAGGTTGCCGCGCCGCAGCTCGATCACGACGAGGTTCGCGGCCGCCGCCGCGAAACGCGGATCACGATGGAGTGCGTCTTGCAGCAGCGCAACGGCCGCGTCGTCCCGGCCGAGGTGCGACTCGGCCAGCGCGAGGTCGTAGCGGGCCGACGAGCCTTTCGGTTCGGGCGGATCGAGGGACACGACGCTGCGGAACTCGGCCTCGGCGGCGCTCCAGTCACCGCGCTCTTCGGCAGCGACGCCGCGCATGAAGCGCTCGTGGACGAGACGCTCGCGCGCCTGCGCGGCGAGCGCGCTAGCGTCCGTCGTGCGCGGCGCGGCGGTGGGGCGCGAGTAGTTCTGCGCCGAGACGCCGCCGGTTGCGGTCACGAGCGCCACCAACGACGCGACCGCTACCACCCGAGTCAGCATCTCAGTCGTGCGGCAGTCCCGCAGCGGCCGCCGTCTTGGCGGTCGCGGCACGCTCGGGTGCGCAATTCCAGCCGGTGCGGCCGGTTTCGGTGATCGGACCGAGCAGCGCCGGCGGCGAGCTGGTGACGAGTGACGCGGGGTCGTTGAGGAGAAGCTCGGCGCCCACGGCTGCGCCTGCGCACGCGCCCAGCGCGAGCGCGCCGGCCATCGCCAGACGCACGATCCCTCTCATACCAGCGATCTTACACCAGGCTCGTGAAGGCTTCCTGAAGATCGCCCTCGCGATCGGCTTCCTGAGCGCGGCCGCCGCAGCGGCTGCGCCCGCCTGCGCCGACGAGCTGATTGTCGGCGCCCTGCGGGACCAGGACGGGACGGTCGTGGCGGGAGCCGCCGTCACGGCGCTCGACGCGAGCGGCGGCGTCCTCGCACACGACCGGAGCGCCCCGGACGGGACGTTCGCGCTAGCTACGCCGGCCCGGCCGGCGGCGGTTCTGGTGCGGGCCGAGGACGCCGAGCCCTTGCGCATTCCGGTCCCCGGCGACGGCTCGCCGATCGCCGCGATCGTCCGGCGCCACCGCGCGGCGGACCGGCTCCCGTCGGCGGCCGACATCGCGGCGCTCCCGGCCGGCTCGATGAGCGAGGTCGGGTCGATCGTCCCGTATCGGGTGGCGTTCCCGGGCTCGATCAGCGACCGCTGGCTGGCGCGCGGCCGCGGGGTGACGACGGTCGAGGGGCTCTCGTTCTACCGGCGCAGCGACGGCGGCGACACCGCGAGCCTGCTCCCGAGCCACAGCTTCGGTGCGGTCGACGTCCGCGATCCGCTGCAAGGGGTGTGGTACGGCGACCGCGGCGGCGGCGGGATCGTCGACGCCCAGCTCTTCGACCGGCAAGACGCGTTTCGCGCGACGAACCGCGACGGGGCCCTCGCGCTCGGGCGCGGTACCGCCGTGCTCGCAGCGACGTCGTCCGACCCCGACGGGCAGCGGCGGCTCGTCGCCGCGCAGACCTCGGGAACCTTCGGTCCGGTGAACGCGCGGTTCGTCGCGCTGCTCGGCGATGCGCCCGGGGCCCACTATGCGGGCGCCGGCGCCGAACTGCGCGCCGCGACGCAGCGGACCGACCTGCTCGCGCGTTTCCAGCTCACCAGCGACAACGCCGACGCGGCGCAGCGCGACGCGGGCGCGGTCGCGGGATTCACGCTCGACGCGTCGGGCCGCGGACCGGACGCCGTCGCGGTGCGCGTGCGCTGGCGCGACGAGCACGGGGCGCTCGGCACGACGAGCGCGGAGCACCACGATGCGGCGCTGGTGGCCGGCACGACGCGCGGCAACGTCGCGCGCGTGACGGCCGCGCTCGCGCTGGCGTACGGCGACGAACGGACCGAAGAGACCGCGCCGTACGGCGGGCTCGCGCTGCTCCCCTCGCTCGCGCTCGACACGCCGCTCGGCGGCGGCTGGTCGTTTCACGCCGGAACCGGTTCGTCGTCGCTCGGCACGCCGGGATATAGTCTCGCGCGCGCGACGCTCGGCGAAGCGTCGCTCGCGTACACGGACCGGCGGCGGTTTCGCGCGGCGCTGTCGGCGTACAGCGAAGGCGATACCGCGCCGACCGCGGTGAACCGCGGTTTCACCGCGTCGCTCGGCTGGGAGATCGCACCGCGGCTTTCGCTGCGCGCGTGGTCGCTGCGCGACGGCGACGCGCTCGACACCACGTTTCCGACCTATCCCGGCGGCCCGCGGCGCGCCGCGCGCATCACGAGCATCTTCGACCGCGACGTCGTGTGGCTGACCTGGGATACGGCAGCGCGCTTCGACCTGCTGCTGCGCGGCGGCGCGCTCGAGGGAAACGTGCGCGTCCCGCTCGGCAAGCGCTATTCGCTGACCGCCGGATCGTTTCGCGCGCGCGGCGCCAAGCGCACCCTCACGTTCGGCCTCGTCGCGCGCTGAACGCGACCACGCGCTATCGCTCAAAACACCTGGTGATTTCCGGCTATTTTCCGCATTGTGAGCCTCGGCACAGAAGGTCCTGGCCGATAAAATGTAAGCGCCTGATAAGATTTCTGTAAGCGCGCCGTAAGTCCGGTCGCGCAAGATGGATCGCGAGGGGTGTGACAAGGTGGCGGAACGGGACGCACGCGCGTCCCCTCTTCCTCAGACTCGTGCGGGCGGACCGGGCTAACGTGTCGGGCTCTGTGTTCTTCAGCACGACCGCGAGGTCGCCGGTGGATCATTCCGATCTCACCGGCGACACTCCGCGGATGCTCGTTTACCGCGGCGCGTCGTGCGCCGGAACGAGCCGCAGCGCCGGTTCGGCTCGATGAAGGCGG
>DASZGA010000439.1:0-6931 GCA_035939295.1 Candidatus Elarobacter sp.
CAGCGCCGGCCAGTTCGCCCCGTGGAAGTTCGGGTCGGCGTACCAGCGGTCGAGCAGCGACCACGCCTGCGCGAAGACGACGCGCTTGTCGTCGGCGAAGTCGACGTCCATCTCGGCGGAGAGCGCGAGCGGTTTCGCCGAGGCCGGTGGTCCGATCGCGACCGTCCACACGCGACCGGCGTCGAGATAGAACGCGCTCTTCCCGTCGGGCGCGATCGTCAGATCGGTCTTGAACCCGGCCGTGCTGGTGAGCTGCCGCGCGACTTGCGGATCGGTCGAGGTCTCGTCGACGGAGAACGCGTAGACGTTGTTCTGTCCGGCGGCGTTCGCGACCAGGACCAGCGTTTTCGCGTCCGGCGTGACCGCGACGCGCGTGACGTCGAGCCCGGTCGGTAAGAAGCTGACGCGCTCGCGGATGTTCGTGAAGTCGATCTCCGTGCGATGCGGCGGCGCGGCGGACGGCGTCGGGCTCGCAACCGGCGCCGTGCGCGGCGGCGTGCTCGGAACCGGCGTCGGAACGGTGCGCGAAGGCAGCTCGGGGCGCGGCTCTTCCTGAAAGAGTTTGCGAAACGCGTCTTCGCGGAAGCGCGGCGTGCGCGGGATCAGATCGACCTGCGCGACTTGGCCGGGCTCGGTGCGCTGCGAGGTCACGACGAACAACCGCGTGCCGTCGGGCGACCATGCCAGCGGGCCGGCGTTGGCGTGCGGGAGGAACGTCAGCGCGTGCGGCGCCCCGCCGCTCGTGCGCACGACGTACGCGTTCGAGAAGCCGAGCCGGTCTTGATCGACGTACGCGATCCAGTCGCCCGCGGCCGAAAACGCGATGTCACCGAGATCGCCGAACGGGCGGCGGTCCATGGCGCCGGTCGCGACGATGCGGTCGGCGCGGGTGGCGACGTCGAACAGGTGCAGCTCGCGGCCGTCGCGGACGTACGCAAGCTGCTTGCCGTCGGGCGACCAGTGCGGGTAGTCGTCGTGATATCCCGCCGGCGTGAGGACGTGCTGGGGTCCGTCGGGGAGCTCGTACGTCGCGATCGCCTGCTCGCCTCCGCGGTCGACGACGTACGCGATTCGCCGGCTTCCCGCCGCCCACACCGGAAGATCGTACGCCGCATCGCCGCGCGGCGTGACCAGCTGCGCGTCGCCGCCTTCAGATGCGCTCGCCGCGAAGACGCGGCTGCGCGCGGCGAACGCGATCTTCTTTCCGTCGGGTGAAAGCCCGAGCGAGGTGAAGCGGTTCGTCAGCGTGAGATGCCGCTCGGCGACGACGTCGGGGAGACCGCGCGGCGCGATCGCGAGCTCGCGCGCCGCGCCGGTGTCGACGTCGTACGTCCAGATCCGCATCGCGCGCTCGAACGCGATCAGCCGGCCGTCGCGCGAGATCGACGGCCACAGCACGCGGCCGCCGCGCAGCGCCGTCAACTGTTTCATCCGGCCGTCGGCGCCGCGGGCCCACAGCTCGTCGCTTCCGCTGCGGTCCGAGACGAAGTACAGCGTGCGTCCGTCGCTCGACCACATCGGCCAGCGGTCCTTCGCATCGCCGTTCGTGACGGTGTCGTAGCGTTTCGCCCCGGGATGCGCGAGGACGATCTCGGTCTGATCCATGTGGCTGTGGCCGCGCCGCCACCACTGCGGGAAACCGCCGCGGACGAACGCGATCGACGCACCGTCGGGCGAGGGGACGCCGGCGTCGTCCATCACGTAGTTTTCGTGCAGCACCTGCATCGGCGTCCCGCCGTCGGCTGCGACGCGCATGACGTCGTTGAAGTACGCGATGTTGTGCGAAGGCGAGGTGAAGTAAATGGAGCGCCCGTCCGGCGACCACGCGCTCAGATCGGCGATCGAGTCGTCGTGCGTAACGCGTCGCAGCGAGCCGCCGTCGAGCGTGAGGACGTAGATCCCGGCGGCGCCGGGCTGCGTCGAGACGAATGCGATCTTCTTGCCATCCGGCGAGAACAGCGGCCGGTGCGCGGCGCCGCCCGCCGCCGCGAGAAGCCGCGCCGTCCCGCCGCCCGCCGGGACGCTCCACACGTCGCCGCCCGAGACGAACGCGATCTCGCCGTGATCGGGCGACACCGACGGCTCGGCGAACGCATGGACCGGCGCCGCGGCGACGTCGGCGGCGCTCGTCGAGACCGGCAAGCCGGAAGCGAGGCACGCGCCGAGCGACGCTGCGGTGAGAACGCGGCGAACGAGCATCCCCCGCTGTTCGCAGCCGCCTGCCCGCCACCTCCGCATTCTTACCGAGACCAGCCGGCCGCCGCGAGCACTACGCGGCAGGCGCCGCGAAGAGAACCCGGCTCAGCCAAAGCGCCGAGACGGCAGGCTTGCCGGCGTCGCGCACGTGGACTTCGACGCGCCAGGTAACGTCGGCGCCGCCGGCGATCGGGCGCACCGACTCGATCCCGAAGCTCCCGCGAACCTCCGCGTTCACCGGGACCGGCGTGACGAAGCGGACGCGGTCGAAGCCGTAGTTGAAGCTCATCCGCGCGGTCGGAAACGCGATGCACTGCTGGATCATGCTCGGCAGCAGGCTCAGCGTGAGAAAACCGTGGGCGATCGTCGTGCCGAGCGGCGACTCGCGGCGCGCGCGTTCCGGATCGACGTGAATCCACTGGTGATCGTTCGTGAGCCGCGCGAACTCGTCGATCAGCTCTTGGGTGATCGTTTGCCACGCGCTCTCGCCGACCGGTCCGCCGGCGGCGCGCTCGAGATCGGCGACGCTGGAGAAGTTCGTACGGGTGGGTCGCGTCTCGTCGCTGAGCATCGCGGCGTCTTCTGAACGAGGAACGGCGCGCCCCGCTTCGCAACGATGGCGCATGCAAGCCATCGTGTGCCGTGCCTACGGACCGCCGAAGGACCTCGTTCTCATCGACGCGCCGGAGCCGAAGGCCGGGCCGGGGCAAGTCGTCATCGACGTGCACGCGGCGGGGGTGAACTTCCCCGACGTTCTGCTGGTGCAAGGACTGTACCAGGTGAAGCCGCCGCTTCCGTTCAGCCCCGGCGTCGAGGTCGCGGGCGTTGTGAGCGCGCTAGGCGAAGGCGTGCAGAATCTGCGCGCCGGCGACCGCGTCGCGGCCGGCGTGATGGGCGGGTTCGCCGAGCGCGCCGTCGCGAACGCGGCGACGACGATCGTGCTGCCGGACGAGGTCGACTTCGTCACCGCGGCGGGGATGGTTCTGACCTACGGAACCGCGTATCACGCGCTCGCCGATCGCGCAGCGCTACGCCCCGGCGAATGGCTGTACGTGAGCGGCGCGGGCGGCGGCGTGGGCACGGCGTCGATCGACCTCGCGAAAGCGTTCGGCGCGCACGTCGTCGCCAGCGCGAGCTCAGCGGCGAAACGCGAGGCCGCGAAACGTGCCGGCGCGGATGCGGTGCTCGATGCCAGCGCCACGGATCTTGTCGACGCGGTGAAAGCCGCGAGCGACGGCGGCGTGCACGCGGCGATCGACAACGTCGGCGGCGAGCAGTTCGATGTCGCGCTGCGCGCCGCGCGCCGCGACGCGCGGCTGCTGGTCGTCGGCTTCGCCGGCGGAACGATCCCGCAGATCCCCGCGAACCGAATCCTGCTCAAAGAGCTCGACGTGCTCGGCGTCTACTGGGGCGATTGGGCCGCGCGCAATCCCGACCACAACCGCACCAACTTCAACGCGATGTTCGAGCTGATGCGCGAGGGCAAGCTGCACCCGCGCATCGACGCGACCTACGCCTTCGCAGACGCCCCGCAAGCGATCGCGGACCTGCACGAACGCCGCCTGGTCGGGAAAGGCGTGGTGCGCGTCCGCGGCTGACGATTATGCCAACAGCGGCAGCGTGGTGAAATTCGCGCCGACGATCGGCGCCGACGGACGACCCAGCCAGCGTTCCAACACGGTGGCGTAGACGTTGCGGAAGTCGGTGGAGAACGTGAGATTGCCCATGTTGAGACGTGAGAGATCGGGGTGTTGGCCGTAGAGGCCGCCCTTCACGCCGCCGCCGATGAGGAAGACGGGCGCTGCTTCGCCGTGGTCGGTACCACGGCTCGCGTTCTCGGGGACGCGGCGCCCGAACTCGCTGAACGTCATCGTCAAGACGCGCTTGTCGTTGCCGTGCGCGGCGAGATCTTGGTAGAAGGCGGCGATCGAGTTCGCGAAGTCCGTCAAGAGCCGCTCTTGCGTTTGCTTCTGCGTGACGTGGGTGTCGAACGAGCCGTGCTGCACGTAGAGGACGCGCGTGCCGAGCTTCGAGCCGACGATCTGCGCGGCGAGCGCGAGGCTGCGTCCGAGCGGCGTCGTCGGATACGTCGCTTGCGGCTGATAGCCGGCGACCAGCTTCGGGAGCTCTTCGGCGCCCCGCTGCGCGTGATCTTCGATCTCGGCGACCTGCGCCAGGAACGGCGAGCGGAACGGGACGGTCTTGTCGCTGACGAACTCGTGGAAGGCCTCGCGGTTTCCGTTGCGCTTGTCGCTCTGCAAGCCGTAGCCGCGCAGCGCGTCGACCGCCGGGACGTCGGTCGTCTTCGAGATCAGCAGCTCGGGGAGGACGTTGCTGATCGCGACCGCGTTGAAGAGGTTGCTCTTCGGCAGCTGCGCTTCGTCGAGATAGCGCCCGAGCCAGCCCGTCGACTCGTAGCCTTTCGGCTGTGCGGTTTGCCAGATCTCCGTCGAGCGAAAGTGCGAGTGGTCCGGGTCGGGATAGCCGACGCCTTGCACGATCGCGACGTTGCCGCCGTCGTACATCTTCTTGAACGGTGCGAGAACCGGGTTCAAGCCGACGACGTCGTCGAGCCGCAGCACGTCGTTCGGCGCGATCCCGATCGAGGGGCGATAGCGGTAGTAGTCCGGCATCCCGAACGGGACGACCGTGTTCAGCCCGTCGTTGCCGCCCTGAAAGTTGATCACGACCAGCACGCGGTCGCTGCCGCCCGGCAATCCGGGAAGCGCCGTCTGCGCGAGCGCTTTCGAAAAGATCGTCTCTTCGTTCGCGACCACGGCGAGCCCGGAGACCGCTCCGAGAAGAAATCCGCTGCGTTTCATGTTCCCTGTCCTTAGGCCAACTGGTAGGCGGGCATCGCCATCGTGAGGTAGGCGGCGTTGCGGACGCGTTCGTCCACGTTTTCGGGCGAGAGCTGGGCGAGCTCGGCTTGCCCGTGCCCGCCGAGGTAGGTGACGAGCTGCGCGACCGAGGCCGGCGAGACGTCGCCTTGCAGCATCGACTGCGTCAGGGTCGCGGCGACCGCGCGCGGGTCCATCGCGCGCATCGCCGGCGTCAGCCAGCCCGCGTTGTCCATCATCTTCGGTGATTGCGCGACGCCGTTGGCGAAGTTCTCGCGGGTCAGGATCGTCGCGCTGTTGAGCCACGCCGCGCCGCCGTCCCAGCCCTTCACGTTCGGCGGGTAGAACAGCACCTGTCCCATCGCACGGAGCGTCGCCAGCTCGATCGGCGCGACCTCGGTGATTCCGAAGAGCTGGTGCGTTCCCACGACGAACTCGACGGGGCTCTTCACCAGCGCGCGATATGCGCGGTCGCTGAAGAACACGTTGCTGCGCAGCAGCGTCGACATCACCGGCCGCAGCTCGAAGTCGTTCTTCGTCAGCAGTGCCGCGACTTGGTCGACCAGCTGCGGCTCCGGATCTTGGTAGACGAAGAACGCCAGCAGCTTCTTCGCGAACCAGCGCGGCGCGGCCGGCTGGCGGAAGATGATGTTCACGACGTCGGCGCCGTTGAAGTTGCCGGACTGGCCCAGGAACGTCTTCGTTCCGTCGTCGTGCTGGAAGTGGTTGTCGAGGAACTGGCCGGTTCCGTCGGGGCTTCGGCGGAACGTCCAGCCCGTGAACGCGCGGGCCGACTCGCGGATGTCCTGCTCGGTGTAGTTTCCGATCCCGAGCGTGAAGAGCTCCATCAGCTCGCGCGCGTAGTTCTCGTTCGGATGCGCCTTCTCGTTGACGTTGTTATCGAGGTAGCGCAGCATCGCCGGGTCTTGCGAGACGTGCAGCGTGAGCTCGCGAACGTTGCCCAGCGCGTACTCGCGGAAGAGCTGGTTCTGCATCAGCAGCGCCTGCGCGGTGGTGCCCTTCTCCGGCGAGCTCGTGAAGTGACCGTGCCAGAAGAGCGTCATCTTCTCTTGCAGCGGCGCCGGCGTCGCGATCATCCGCTGCAGCCACCAGCTCTGCATCGCGATCAGGTTCTTGCGCCGGTTCATGTTGTTCGCCATCTGGAACGACTTGCGCGCCTGAACCATCGCCTCGTCCGGCGGCTGGCCTTGCATCATCCCGCGGAACATCCCGCGGAGCGGCATCGGCGGGTCTTCGAGCGGCGGGCGCGCCGGGAGCGCCGAGGTGTCGGGGAAGCGGATCAGCGAGTCGACGGCCGCGCGCGCCGGCATCCCGGCGAGCCGGTCGACGTCGGCCGGCGAACCCCCGAAGCCCGCCCGGCGCAGCAGGTGCGCCGCCAACCGGCGGTTCCACGGCCCGGCATACGGCAGGAGCGCGGTCGACGCGTCGAGCGGCCCGGCGGGGCGATAAGATGCGGAAGCGGTCGTCTGTGCAGCCACGGTGCGATGATAACGTGTGCCGGCCCCAGCGCAATGCCAGAAATGAATATTCTCACACGAGCTTAAATCCGCGAGCGTGAGCCTTCTCGCGACCCGCATCGATACGCGCTCTCCGGACTTCGAGCGCAACGCCGCCGCAATGGCCTCGCTGGTCGACGACCTGCGCGGGCACCTGGCGCGCGTGCGCGGCGGCGGCGGCCCGGTCGCCGTCGAGCGCCACCGCAAGCGCGGAAAGCTGACCGCGCGCGACCGCGTCGACCGGCTCGTCGATCCGGGAACGGCGTTTCTCGAGATCTCAGCGCTCGCAGCGAACGGGATGTATCACGACGACGCGCCGGCCGCCGGGATGATCGCCGGGATCGGGACGGTCGCGGGAACCGACTGCATGATCGTCGC
>DASZGA010000440.1:0-3110 GCA_035939295.1 Candidatus Elarobacter sp.
CGTATCGGCGAGTTCGCGGGGATGGCGGAGGCGGCGCAGATCGCGGGGTTGGTTGCCGACGAGCTGGCGGGCGTCGACGGCGCGGAGACCGTCGTCCTCGTCGTCGTGCCGAAGCGCGCATAGGAAGCAGGCGGAACGGAGCAGCCGCACCGGCTCGCGAAGGCACCGGCGATGCGCGACTACGACGTCCTGGTGATCGGCGGCGGGAACGCGGGCTGTGCGGCGGCGCTTGCCGCGGCACGAAGCGGGACGCGCGTGCTGCTGGTGGAGCGCTACGGCTTCCTCGGCGGGACGGCGACGGCGTCGATGGTCGGGCCCTGGATGACGTTTCACTCGGGCGAAGACCGGATCGTCGGCGGGATCGCGCAGGAGATGGTGGAGCGCCTCGTCGTCCGGGGCGGCTCGCCGGGACACCTCCACGACGCCTCGGACTACGTTCCGACGATCACGCCGTTCGATCCCGAGATCCACAAGGCGCTCCTGTTCGAGATGATGCGCGAGAGCAACGTGAAGCTGCTCTTGCACGCATGGTTCCTCGACGCCGTGATGGACGAGACGCGCGTCGCCGGCGCGCGTTTCGCGACCGTCGGCGGAATTCGCGAAGTTCGCGCGCAGCGGACGATCGACGCGACCGCCGACGCGTACGTCGCGGCGAGCGCCGGCGTCCCGACGCAGCAGGGCGACGCGCGCGGCCGCGTGCAGCCGGCCTCGCTGATGTTCCGGCTCTCGCACGTCGACCTCACGCTGCTCTCAGCGTACGTGCGCGCACATCCGGATCAGATGCGCAGCTCGCTGAAGACACACGAGCGCACGCCGGACGCGCTCACCGCCGTCGCGGGGTTGTACGAATTGTGGGACGCGGCGCGGGAACGCGGCGCGGTGAACGTTCCGCGCGAGCTGGTGTCGTTCTTCGCGACCCCGTATGCCGATGAAGTGACCGTGAACATGACGCGCGTCGTGGGCGTCGACCCGCTCGACCCCGACGACCTCACGCGCGCCGAGGTCGAGGCACGCGCGCAGGTGATGCAGCTCTTCGACTTCTTCCGGAAGGACGTGCCGGGTTTCGCGAACTCGCGGATCGCAGCGACCGCGACGCAGATCGGCATACGTGAGTCGCGCCGGATCGTCGGCGAGTACACGCTGACCGCGGACGACGTGTTGCACGCGCGCACGTTCGACGACGCGGTTGCACGCAGTGCGTACCCGATCGACATCCACAACCCCTCGGGAAGCGGCACGACGACGCATCGTCTCCCGGCCGGCGCGTCGTACGAGATCCCGTACCGCTGCCTCGTCCCGAAAGGCCCCGACGATCTGCTCGTCGCCGGCCGCTGCATCTCGACGACGCACGAGGCGCTCGCCTCGACGCGTCTGACGCCGACCGTGATGACGCTCGGCCAAGCCGCCGGAACCGCCGCCGCGCTCTCGTTCCAGCACGACGTCTCGCCGCGCGGTCTCGACGCTGCGCTGCTGCGCGAGCGGCTCGTTCGCGACGGCGTCGACCTGCGCCGTCCCGCCGCAGCGCGTGCCTGACGTCCGCGCCCTCGCCGCGGCGTACGGGATACGCGTCGAGATCGCGGATTTGGGCGACTGGGGGACGGCGACGCTGCGAGCGGAGTACGACCCGGCCGGCCCGGTGATCCGCATCAACGAGCGCGCCTTTCCGGCTGAGGGGCAAAACGCGATCGACCGCGCGATCGCGCACGAGCTGTACCACCATCGGGAAGCGATCGGCGAGATACCGCGCGTTCGCGACCGCGCTGCGCGCGAAGCCGCGGCGGAAGCATTCGCCGAAACGCTGGTTACGGCGGATCGAGCGCTGTGAAACTCGTCGCCGGGATTGACGGCGGGCAGTCATCCACCAGCGCGGTCGTCGTCGATCAAAGCGGTGTCGTGCTCGGGCGCGGACAGGCGGGGCCGGCCGATCACGTCGACGAGCCGCCGGGTTCGCGGAAATTTGCCGAGGCGTCGGCGGCGGCGCTGACGCGCGCGCTCGAGGCGGCGGAGCTGCCGCTCGCGGTGCGTTTCGAAGCGGTACACGTCGGGCTTTCCGGCTACGACGGCGACTTCGACGGTGCGCAGCCGCAGTTCGCCGCGCGCACCGTGCGCGTGCAGCACGATGCGCCGATCGCGCTGGCCGGCGCGGTGCCGACACGGCCGGCGGTCGTCGTGATCGCGGGAACGGGTTCGGTGGCGTACGGTGAGGACGCCGACGGAACGTCGGTGCGCGTCGGCGGCTGGGGCTTTTTGTTCGGTGACGGCGGCAGCGCGTTCGCGGTCGCCCGCGACGCGCTCGCGCACGCGATGGCCGAGGACGACCGCGGCGCGCGCAGCCCGCTCGGCGACGCCGCGCTCGCGTATTTCGACCGCCGCGATCTGCGCGAGCTCGCCACCTCGGCGCTGCTCGGACGGATCCCGCGCGGCGAGTTGGCGTCGTTCGCGCGCGTCGTGCACGATGCCGCGCGGTTCGGCGACCCGCACGCATCCGAGATCGTCGGTGAAGCCGCGTCCTCGCTCGCCGGGCTCGCCGCCGTCGCGCTCTCGCGGCTGCATCTCGGCGATCGCCCCGTTCCCGTCGCCTTCGCCGGCGGCGCGTTTCTCAACGCCGCATTTCTGTGGCGCGCCCGCGAACGTCTCGGCGCGCTCGCACCGAACGCGATGGCCGTGACGCCGCGCTACGACCCCGCCGTCGGCGCCGCGCTCCTCGCATTCGCCGACGCGGGACTCGCCGTCCCCGACCGCATCGTCGAAGCCTGATGCCGCAGATTCGACGTCGCTCCGTCGCGGAAGTGCTGGACGCGCTGCGCGGCGGGCTGGTCGTTTCGGTGCAAGCTGAAACGGGCTCGCCGCTCAACACGCCCGAGACGATTGCGTTGCTCAGCACGGTCGCCGTCGCGAACGGCGCATCAGGCGTGCGCGCGGAAGGGCTGGCGCGGCTCGGCGCGACGCGGCGCGCGGTTGCGGTGCCTATCGTCGGCATCGTCAAGCGCGCGTACGACGGGTTCGAACCGTACATCACGGCAAGCGAGCGCGAGATCGCCGAAGTCGTCGCCGCCGGCGCCGAGATCGTCGCGTTCGATGCAACCGGGCGACCACGTCCTGACGGCCGC
>DASZGA010000441.1:0-3028 GCA_035939295.1 Candidatus Elarobacter sp.
ACGACGAGCCCGCCGCCGGATTCGCCTGCAGCGTGGCTCAACAGCCCCGCGGGCCAGTCACCGGCGCCGGTCGCCGGGTCGATGCCGAGCTTCGCGTTCACCGCCTCGTACTCGGCGCGCCCGATGCCGGGAAACTGCAGCCTCAAACCGACAGCCATGAAGACCCTCCATCCTTAAGCTCGGATAAACAAGCACTCGCCGAAGCGTACGCGCCAACACCGGCGGGTGCCTTCGTGACGCACGGCGGCAGGTTCGGGCGCCTCGCGTTCCGCACCGTTACGGCGAGATGCGCACGCTGACCGACGTCTTCGCTTCCGGTACCCCGCCGCTGCAGGAAGGGCTGCGCACGCTTCACGTCTCGCCCGGCCGCGTCGTCGAGCCGGGGATGACGGTGCACGCGAACTTCACCTTCCGCAACCTCGGCGGCGGGACGGCGACCGGCTTCCGCGTTCGCTTCCGGTTGCCTGAAGGGCTGACATACCTGGTCGGCACCGCGCGGATCGACGACGAGCCGATCGACGAGCAAGGCGGGCTCACCTCGCTGCTGCAAGGCGCCGGCGCGCAGATCGGTGACGTTCCGCCGGGCGGCGAACGCCGCATCTCGCTCGCGTACAGCGTCGCGACGACGATCGAGAACGGAACGCCGATCTCGCTGCAGGCCGCGATCTCCTCGTTCGAAGTTCCGGTGATCGGCTCGAACGTGGTGCGGCTCGTGGTGCGCAGCCGGCCCGTGCTGCAAGGTCCCGCGACGAAGCTCTCGCTCTCCGCGGTGCGCGAGCTGGTGCCGGGCGCGGAGCTGCAGCTACGCGCGCAGATCCATAACTCCGGGCAGAGCAGCGCGCACGACGTCGTCGCGCTGATCCCGGTCCCCGCGAACACGACATACGTGCCGCAGAGCGCGCGCATCGACGCGCGCACGCCCGAAGATGGTTCCGAGCCGGAGCCGTTCGGGCTGACGCGGCCGACGGTCATCGCGCCGACGCTCGGACCCGGCGCGACGATCGACGTCGGCTACCGCGTGCGAATCGACCCGACGCTCGCCGACGGCACGCCGATCACCGCGCACGCGTCGGTGTGCACGCAGGAGCTGGCGGAGTTCGCGCTGTCGCCGACGACGCTGAAGATTCCGTCGGCGCCGTCGTTCGCCGGCGACGACACGAGCTTCCGCGCGGAATGCGAAGACGACGTGGTGCCGGGGCAGCGTGTGAAGTGCACGGTGCGGTTGCGCAACGGCGGAACGGCGCGCGCGCGCGGCGTGAAAGTGCGCGTGACGCTGCCGGAGGGGGTCGCGTACAGCGCGGGCTCGCGCAGCGTCGACGGCGCGCCGGCGGTTGATCGCGACCGCGATCCCGGGGTGTTCGAGCTGGGCGACGTTGAGCCGGGGCGTTCGATTGAGGTGGCGCTGGCCGGCGTGGTCCGCGCGCCGATCGCGAACGGTCAGGAGCTCGCGCTGACGGCGCGGGTGCAGTGGTCGAAGGGCGAGCGCGCGTTCGAGCGGACGCTGACGGTGCGCTCGCATCCGGCGTTTCCGGCAGCGTTTAACGCGATCGAGCGCGAGACGCCGCGCCGGCTCGAACCCGGCGACGCCGCGACGTTCAGCGTGCGCTTGCAGAACATGGGCGCCGACGTCGCGACCGACGCGCGCTTGCGGATCGAAGCGGACGAGGAGCTCGAGGGGCTGCGCATCACCGAGCGCGATACCGAGCTCACGCTGGGCGACGACGGCGAAGTCCATCTCGACTCGCTGGAGCCGAACGTGTCGCGCACGCTGCGCATCGACGCACGGCTTGCCGAAGCGCTGGAAGACCAGAGCCAGGTGCGCGTGCGCGCGACGCTGGAGACGGCACAGCTTCCGCCGGTCGATCTCGGTTCGGTGGCGCACGTGGTTGCTTCACGGCCGCGGTTCTCGGCGGGAACGTCGACGATCGCGACGGAGAGCAATGAGGTCTTGCGGCCGAACCGCACGACCGCGTGCCGGCTGACCGTGCACAACGAAGGGACCGATCGCGGCCGCGACGTGCGCGTGCGCTTGCAGCTTCCGGAAGAGCTGCGGCTGGAGAGTGTCGACGGCGCTTCGCGCGACGGCGAGAGCGTCGTGTTCGGTGAGGTGCCGGCGCAGGAGACGCGCGAGGCGACCGTGCATCTGCGGTTGCTCGGGACGGTCGGATTCGGCGATGTGATGGAAGTCGGGGCGCGCGTTGGCGGGATCAACGTCGTGCCGTTCGCGCTCGACCCGATGCGCCTGGCGACGCACGCCGAGCCGACGTTCGGCGAAGGCGCAACGCTGAGCTCGATCCCGACCGACGCGGTCGACGCGGGCGAAGAGATCGCGTACGCGCTCGCGGTGCGCAACTCCGGCGACGGCGTCGCGAAGCGGCTGAGCCTGCGCCTCGACCCGCCCAGCAACGCCGTGTACGCGCCGGGAAGCACGAGCGTGAACGACGTGCCGCTGCTCGACTTCGCGGGGACGTCGCCGCTGCTCGCGATGAGCGGCTTGACGCTAGGCGACGTCGGCGCCGGCGTCGAGGTGATCGCGCGGCTGCGGATGATCGTGAACATGCCGCTCCCGGCCGACAGCTACATCGAGACGCGCGCGTACGTGACGTGGGACGAGATGCCCGAGATGATCGTCCGCGCCGAACCGCTGCGCGTCCGCTCATCGCCGGCGCTTCCGATCGTCGACCCGATGCTCCCGTTCTCGGTGATCGACGCCGCCGCCGCGCCGGGCTATCGCAACGGCCAGCGCGCGCTCGCCGCCGGCGAGGAGTACCTGGAATTGCCGCCGGCGGTCCCGGTCCGCAACGCCGCGCGCGGCGCGAACGTCTTGCCGGCCTCCGAGGGCACGTCTCCGCACGACGGAACTCTGAGCTTGGCGAAGGGTGCGCACGAATCGGAAGACCCAGCGGCATCGCCGACGTTCATCTCGCTCGATCTCCCCGAAGACCGCCTCGCATGGACCGTGCAATACCTGGAAGAGGCGCGCTTCGGCGGCCTGATCGCGCACCTCATGCTGATCCGCGCGCTCTTC
>DASZGA010000442.1:0-4211 GCA_035939295.1 Candidatus Elarobacter sp.
CCGCTCCTCCAGGACTTGCTTGATCTCGTCGAGCGACTTCTTGCCGAAGTTGCGCATCTTGATGATCTCGTCTTCCGTCATGTCGAGCAGCTCGGAGACCTTCGAGATCCCCGCGCGCTTGAGGCAGTTGAACGAGCGCACGGAGAGGTTGAGCGTCTCGACCGGCACGTCCCACTCGCTGGCGGGCGCCGTCTGCACCGGCTTCTCTTCGGTCGAGAAACCGATGAAGAGGCGCAGCTCTTCGGTGAGGATCTGCGCGGCTTCCGAAAGCGCGTCGTCGGGCGTGATGGAGCCGTTGGTCTCGATCTCGAGCGTCAGGCGGTCGAAGTCGACCGACTGGCCGACGCGCGTGTCGTCGACGCTGAAGTTCACCTTACGGATCGGCGAGAAGATCGAGTCCATCGGGATGAGCCCGATCATGTGCTCGATGTTGCGCTGCTTGTCGCTGGTGACGTAGCCGCGCGCCTTCTCGACGCCGATCTCCATCGAGAGCTTCGCGTCTTTCTTCGAGAGCGTCGCGATGTGGTAGGTCGGCTGCAGGATCTCGACGTCGGCGTCGGGCTGGATGTCGCCGGCGGTCACTTCTTTCGAGCCGCTGACGCTCAGCGAGAGCACCTTCGGATCTTCGGTGTTCAGCTTGAGCGGCAGGCCCTTGAGGTTGAGGAGCAGGTCGACGGTGTCTTCGACGACCCCGGGGATCGTCGAGAACTCGTGCAGGACGCCGTCGATCTTCACGTAGGTGACGGCTGCGCCCGGGATCGACGAGAGCAGGACGCGCCGCAGCGCGTTGCCCAGCGTGATCCCGAAGCCGCGCTCGAGCGGCTCGATGACGAACTTGGCGTAGTTTTCGCGGCGCTCGCGAACTTCGATGTTTGCGCCGGCCGGCGCTTCGAGGACGGTCATGATTCGGTTGGTGGTCTTTCTCCGCTTACGTTATCCGCAGATGCGAGCCGCGCTCGATCCACGATCGGACGCCTAGCGGTGGTGCGGTTTGGGTTTAGCGATTAACGGCTGTAGTACTCGACGATGAGCTGTTCGTCGACGGGGGTGTCGATCTGCTCGCGGCTCGGGAGTGCGAGCACCTTCGCGCTGATGTCGGTCTCGTTGAACTCGAGCCACTCGGGGTGGCGGCGGTTCTTCGCGGTCTCGATCGCGCCCGCGAAGAAGTCGGACGACTTCGAGCGGTCGGTGATCGTGATGACGTCGCCGGCCTTCACGATGATCGAGGGCACGTTGACGATGCGCCCGTTCAAGCGGAAGTGGCGGTGGGTGACGAGCTGGCGCGCCTGCGCGCGGCTCTGCCCGAGGTTCAGGCGGTAGATCACGTTGTCGAGCCGGCGCTCGAGCAGCTGCAGGAAGGTTGCGCCGGTCTGTCCTTTGACGCGCTGCGCTTGGCGGAAGTAGTTCGAGAACTGCGTCTCGAGCACGCCGTAGTAGCGGCGCATCTTCTGCTTCTCGCGGAGCTGGCGGCCGTACTCGGAGATCTTCTGACGCGTCTTGGTGTTCTGCGTCTTCTGACCCGGCGCGGTCCCGCGGCGCTCGACGGCGCACTTTTTGGACAGGCAGCGGTCGCCCTTGAGGAAGAGCTTGATCTTTTCGCCGGTCTTCGACGTCGCGGTTTCGCGGCGGCAGAGTCGGCACACGGCTTCAGTGTAACGGGCCATCTTTTCCTAGAACTCCCTTACACTCTGCGGCGCTTCGGCGGCCGGCAGCCGTTGTGCGGGATCGGCGTAACGTCTTTGATGAGGGTAATCTCCAGACCGGCAGCTTGCAGCGAGCGGATCGCGGCTTCCCGGCCCGCGCCCGGACCCTTGACGTAGACCTCGGCGGTCTTCATCCCGTGATCCATCGCCTTGCGCGCGACCGCTTCGGCGGCCATCTGCGCGGCGAACGGCGTCGACTTCTTCGAGCCCTTGAACCCGAGGTTGCCGGCGGACGCCCAGGCGATCGTCGACCCCGTGTTGTCGGTGATCGTCACGATCGTGTTGTTGAACGACGAGTGGATGTGCGCGACGCCCGAACCGACGTTCTTGAACTCGCGCTTTTTGCGGGTCTTGGTTTGCTTCTTGGCGGCCAAAAGAAAACTACTCTCTGCTGGTTTATCTTGCCGGGCACGGCCCGGTGTCGTCGCCTCGACCGGCAAGCGGGCGTCTACCCGGCCTCCGACCTTCTATCCGATCCGCCCGGCGAGGGCGGCGGGCGCGCGAACGCGCGTTGCGCCCGCGGACGGACACAACGGCTTACTTTACCACAGCCCGCCCACGACGGCAAGGGACGACCGTCCGCGCCCCAGGCACGGTCAGCCCGGCCATAAGGCACCCGAGTTAAGCTCGGACAAGGCTACAAGGCTAGCTTACGACTTGACTTGGGTGCCGTCGTCTTCCCCACGGCGCACTGACCGACACATTAGGCTCCAGCGCGTTGACGTAGCCGAAGACGTCCTGATCCCGCGTCTGCCCGCGACTATTCGCGATGAGACGTTGGCGAAATCGAAAGTTGTGACATACGGGTGGCACAGCACGCACTCAAAGTGAAATCGTTATGCCGAACGATGAGTTTGTCGCGCTCGTAACGCGATTGGATCGCGCCTCCGACCTACTCCGGAATGGTGGATCGCTGCTTCAGGCGATTGCACGAAGATACTATCTGGTTTACGCCTACGCGACTCAAACCGCTGAGAAGCACGCGCTCCATTTTCGCCGCGGAGTCGATATTGACGACGCGCGGCGGGTCACGCATCAAATCCTGCCGGATATCGTGCGGGCATTGTATACCGGCCAGAATGTGGGACCGGTGGTCGGGGGTGGGCCTAGGCGTAACGCGGAGTGGGCGATTGACAGACGCCGAAGCGGCTCGGTATGTTAACATCCTTCAAAACGACCGCAAGCGCGCCGACTACGGCTACGGCACGACTCCCGAGCCGTATGATATGGATCTCGTGGACGAACGGCTGTCCTTGGCGAATCATCTTGTCGACGACCTGAGAACACTACTATGACGGTATATACCGACGATTACGTGATGTCCAAAGAAGCTGCTCAGGCATTCCGCATCGCGGTGCCGGCGATCGCTTACTTTATGAGCAATCTTGCCCGCATCGTCGATATCACGCAAATCCGCGAAGGAGACGACGAATACGATTACTTCGTCTCCGTTCCCGCGGACCGGCTACACGAAATGGACCTTCGCATCACAGACCTCAAGTTCACGGTTCAGGAGCGGTTCGGAGTGACGATCACGATCATGCCGATCCCCGTCGCGGTATAGTCGACGCCGGGCTCGCGCTAGATGCCGCGTTCCGGCATCATAGCGCCGCCGTCCACGCCGAAGGATGTTCGACCAGCGGAAACGTGAAGTCGAGTTCCGACAGCGCCCATTCCCCGTCACGGTATCGGTGCGCCGTTGCTTCGGCGGGGCTCGACGTCGGGTTCAGCTCGACGGCGTGGGCTTTCAGGAACGGCGTCACCCATGCGGCGTCGGGCGTCGTTTCCCAGGTGAAGCGAACTCGCGCGGTGACGTCGCCGGCGTATTTGCCGTTCGTCGCGCGTGGCGCCCAAGTGACGTCTTTCACGCGCAGGCGGTTGAAGCACAGGTACGACCAGCCCTCGCCGTTGTTGCCGAGGTGGTTGCGCTCGTAGTAGTACTGCTCGCCATCGTGCGTGAGCGTGTAGCGGAACTCGCTGCCCGAATCGTGGCGCACGAGCAGACCGGCATCTGAGAGCGCGTCCATGACTGCCTTGTCCGCGGCGACGTGCGAGTCGCCGAGCATTCGCGAAGGCACGACGCCGACCCAAATCGCCTGAATCCACGCGCCCTTGTCGGCGACGTTCGTGTTGTAGACCGGGAAGTAGCCGCGCCACGGCCGCGTGTCGGGGAACCACCCGAGCGGTACGCACTCGTGAAACTGCCGGTCGATCGTCGTGGCGAACTGCCGCAGGACGGGAGCCGGCCGCTCCTCCGGCGCGCGCGCGTGCACTCGCGCCACGACGAGGGTCAACGCCGTCGCGACACACAGGCCGAGCAGCGCGGGCGGATTGGCGAACAAACCCCGGAGATGCATCACGGTCTCCCGGGCCATGATTCGGATACCGCCGGGCCGAACCTCGCCCGCCGGTGCGCATCAACCGCTTGTCCGGTCTGGGGATCGGGACCCTCGCCGCGTTCCTGATCCTCAGCGTGCTCGCAGCGGTGCGGGCCGCCGACTGGAGCTA
>DASZGA010000443.1:0-2360 GCA_035939295.1 Candidatus Elarobacter sp.
AGCGGACCGGCTTGTTCCCGCGCCGCACAAGAAGTTCGAGACGCTCATCGGCGACAAGGCCGGCGCGCTCGCGATACGCCATCGCTACGGACGCGGTGAGGTGATCGGGTTGGCGAGCGCCGCGATGTTCGAGAACCGCGCCCTCGAGCGCGGCGACGCGGCGCGGCTCGCATACCTCGCCGCGCGGCCGGGGACGCCGAACGGGATCGTCGCCTTCGACGAAGCCGTGCGCTACGACGTCGTCGAGAAGCCGTGGTACCGCGCGCTCGACGCGCCGGTGCTGGTCGCGCTCGCGATCGCCGGGCTCGCCGGCCTGCTGTGGCTGCTCTACGGCATCGTTCCGCTCGGGCCGCCGGTGCGGCTGCGCGCGCCGCGCGAGCCGACCTCGGACGAGTTCGTCGATGCGGTCGCCGCGCTCTACCAGCGCGCGGGCGCGCGCGATCACGCGCGCGACGCGCTCGTCGCCGACGCGCGCCGCTCGCTCGAGCGCGCGCCGCGCACCGCCGCGAACGTCGCGCTCGCGAAGAGCATCGTCTACACGTCAACCTCTTCTTTTTCCGACGACGCCGCCTTGGTCGACGTCGCGAAACTCGCCCGAACAGCCCGAGAGGAGACCATCCGTGCAACAACCCCCGAGCGACGTACCGGCGCGTTTGCGCGAGGGCTTGGCGCGCGTCGTCGTCGGCGGTGAACGCGTCGGCTTCGCGCTGCTGGTGGCGCTGCTCGCCGGCGGGCACGCGCTGATCGAAGGCGTCCCCGGGACCGCGAAGACGCTGACCGTGCGCGTCCTCGCGCGTTTGCTGGGCGTCTCGTACGGCCGGATTCAGTTCACGCCGGATCTGATGCCGTCGGACGTCGTCGGCACGACGGTGTTCGATCAGCGCAGCGCGACGTTCTCGTTCCGCCGCGGTCCCGTCTTCGCGAACCTGCTGCTCGCCGACGAGATCAACCGCACCCCGCCGAAGACGCAGTCGGCGCTGCTCGAAGCGATGGAGGAGCGGCGGGTGACGATCGACGGGACGACCTACGAGCTGCCGCCGCCGTTCATGGTCTGCGCGACGCAGAACCCGATCGAGTTCGAAGGGACCTACCCGCTTCCCGAAGCGCAGCTCGACCGCTTCTTCGTGCGCGTGCGCACCGGGTACCCGTCGGCGCCCGACGAGCGCGCGCTGATCGCGCGCACCGTCGCCGGCTTCGACGCGCGCGATCTCGAGGGGGCCGGGGTCGTCGCCGTCGTGAACGCCGCCGAGCTGCTCGAAGCGCAGCACGCCGTGCGCGCGATCCACGTCTCCGAGTCGCTGCAGGGTTACATCTACGACATCGTCGCGGCGACGCGCAACACGAGCGACGTCGCGCTCGGTGCCTCGCCGCGCGCGGCGCTCGCGCTGGTCGTCGCCGCGCAGGCGGCTGCGTATCTCGACGGGCGCGCGTTCGCGACCCCCGACGACGTCAAGGACGTCGCGCCGGCGGTCCTCGCGCACCGCATCATTGTCCGTCCCGAAGCCGAGCTGGACGGGACGAACGCCGACGAGGTCGTCACGCGCGTCCTCGCGAGCGTCCCCGCGCCGGAGACGTAGTTGCCGCGGATCGCGCCGCGCGGGATCGCGGCGCTGCTCGTGCTCGCGCTCGTCGCGTACGCGCTCGCCCGTGCGATCGCGTGGCCGTACGCGCTGGCCGTCGCGCTGTTCGCGTTCGTGGTGCTGGTCGCGTACGATCTCGCGCTGCTGCGCGGGCCGCTCGAGATCGTGCGGATCGTTCCGCCGCGCTTCGCGCTCGCGCGGCACGACGTGCTCGGGTACGAGATCACCAACCGCACCGCGAACGAGCGGCGCGTCGCGATCGTCGAGGCACCGGCCGAGCGGCTCGCGATCGACCTCGCCGAGGCGCGCGCCGCGATCCCGCCGCACGCGCGCACGACCGTCACGCTCGGCGTCGTCCCACGCGAGCGCGGCCGCACGGAGCTGCGCTCGTACCACGCGCGCGTGCTGTCGCGGCTCGGGATCGTCGAGCTGCGGCGCGCGTTTCCCGCGCCGCACCCGCTGCGCGTGATGCCCGACCTCTCCGCGCTCGACCGCAGCGGCGATCTCGTCGCGCGCACCAAGCTGATCGACGCCGGTTTGCGGCGGCTGCGGCGGCGCGGCGTCGGCGGCGAGTTCGCTTCGCTGCGCGAGTACACCACCGACGACGCGTTCCGCTCGATCGACTGGAAGGCGTCGGCACGGCGCGGGAAGCCGATGGTCGTGCAGTACGAGGTCGAGCGCGCGCAGCAGATCGTCGTCGCGATCGACGCCGGGCGGCTGATGTCGCCGCGGCTCGGCGACCGCCGCAAGCTCGACTTCGCCGTCAGCGCCGCGCTCGCG
>DASZGA010000444.1:0-8970 GCA_035939295.1 Candidatus Elarobacter sp.
GATCTTCAGCGGACCAACCTCCGGACGCACGAAACCCGGCGGCTCGCCGGGTCGTCGGGAACCTCCACGGGTTCAAGGCGAGAGGCCTCAAGCCCCTCCAACCTATTCAAAATAATAGGTTAACCCGGATAGGTCAAGACCTGGATAGCGCTTGGTACCCTGCTCCGTGTGCGCTTTTCTATGGGATGACCGGGACTCGAACCCGGATGCCCTCGCGGGCGGCCAATTTTAAGTCGGCTGCGGCTGCCAATTACGCCATCATCCCGCCGCGGTTTTTTCGTCAGTTGCGTTTGCGCTACCGCTTCGGTTGGAAAGGCTTGGCGCGGAAGGCGGGTGAGGTGAGGTAGCCGAGGAGCAGGTCGGCTTCGCTGACGGTGAACGCGTCCTTGTTGAGGAGGCGGCAGGCTTCGTCTACGACGATGAGGCCGGCGGGTAGGATGTCGGCGCGCTGCGGGCGGATGTGCGGCATCGCCTTTCGCGCGTCAAGGTCGCGGGCGAGAAGGGCGTCGATGAGGCGGTTCGTGTCGTCGCGCGTCATCGTTGCGCCGTCGCGAAGGCCGCCGGCGACCATTGCCGATGCGGTGAAGGCGGTGCCGCCGACGACGATCAGCTCGACGAAGCCGCGTAGGGCGGAGAACGGAGCCAGCACTTCGGATGCATCGGCGCGCGCTTCTTCTTTCAGCGCGCGGCGCTCGTCTTCGTTGAGCCCACGTGCGCCTAGCAGGGCGGGGTGCCGTTCGGAGAGCCGTACCGCGCCGATTTCCAGCGACTGCGTATTCTGCACCGTCCCGGTCGTACGTGCATGCGAAGGTTTGTCGACCGCGAGCTCGGTGCTCCCGCCTCCAACGTCGAGTACGGCGACCTCCTGTTCGCCGCCGCGCGTCGCTGGCTGTTCCTCGCGTGATGCGGTCGCTCCGAGAA
Source organism: Candidatus Elarobacter sp. (assembly GCA_035939295.1). GTDB lineage: Bacteria > Vulcanimicrobiota > Vulcanimicrobiia > Vulcanimicrobiales > Vulcanimicrobiaceae > Vulcanimicrobium. Next base: position 922 of record DASZGA010000444.1, read on the forward strand.
ACGAGTAGGTTGCCTCTTCCGAACCGCTGAGGATTCGTGGCGTAACGCCGACGCGTGCGGCGACTTCGGCGGTGAAAGATTCGCCGTCGGTGGCGCGGCGGAGCGCGCTCGTTGCGATCGCGTCGACCGACGTGACGCTGAGCTCGCGCCCGAGCGCGATGTACTCGTCGATCGCGGCGCGGGTGCGTTCTCGGGCGGCGGGGTCGATGGTTCCGGTGGCGCCGATTCCGGTGCCGATTCGGGTTCCGCGGGACTCGGCGGCGAGTCGCCGGTCGCCGTCGCCGAGGACGAGCAGGCGCGTCGAGTTGGTGCCGATCGAGAACAGCGCGCGGATCACCGGCGGGCGGTTCGTCCCGTGGGTAGAAGCGACCCGCATGGCGCGCACCGTCCCGGCGATGCTGTTCGATCTCGACGGAACGCTGGTCGACTCGGTCTACCAGCACGTCGCGGCGTGGCACGACGCGCTGACGTCGTGCGGCATCGCACTCTCGATGTGGCGGATCCACCGCAAGATCGGGATGAGCGGCGGCTTATTCGTGCGCGGTCTGATGCGCGAGCTCGGCGTCGAGCTCGATCCCGAGGTTGCCGTCGAGCTACGGCGCCGGCATGCCGAAGCGTACGCGGCTCGGTTCAGCGGCGTCGTGCCGCTTCCCGGTGCGCGCGAGCTGCTTGCGACGCTGACGACGTTGCGCGCGCCGTGGGCGATCGCCACGAGCGGCGGGCGCAACGTCGCGGACCGAACCATCTCGCTGCTCGACGTTCCGCCGGACGTTCCGATCGTCACGCGCGACGAAGTGATGCACGCGAAGCCAGATCCCGATCTGTTCTTGCGCGCCGCGGAGAAGCTCGACGTCGCGATCGAGCACAGCATCGTCGTCGGCGACTCGGTATGGGATTTACTTGCGGCTCGACGCGCGGGTGCGCTCGGTGTCGGCTTGCTCTCCGGCGGCTACGGCTACGACGAGCTGCAAAGCGGCGGCGCCTACCGCGTCTACGAAGATCCGGCCGATCTGCTCGCGCATCTCGACGAAGTCGGAATCCGCGAGCCGGACTGATCTAGCGCCGGAGGCGATAGACGAGACCGAAACCGAGATCGTCGATCAGTTCGAAGGCTTCCGTTGCTTCGATGGTCGCGCGCTCGACGGGGGTGTGGTAGAGGAGGACGATCTCGCGGTGTTCGCCGGGGGCGCGCAGGCTGACGAGGACGTCGTCGAGGACGGGGCCGCGGAAGGGGTTGTAGAGGAAGATCACCAGATCGCCGCGCGGGAACTTATAGCGCGCCGCGTCGGCGCGGACGATCTTCACGTCGGTCGCGACGCGCTTCTGATCGCGCACCGTCGCGAGGTTTTCGCGCGCGATTTCCACCAGCGCCGGCGAGATCTCCACGCCGATCACCGCGCGAAACGGCCGTCGCGCAGCAAGCAAGACCACGCGTCCCATCCCCGCGCCGGCATCCACGAACGTCGCGCGCTCCGGGCTCAGCGGCGATGCGTCGAGGAGCGCTTCGGCCTGCCCGACCGGGGTCGGCTCGTAGTGCGTCGCGTGCTCGAGCGACGGGCCGATCGCGTCGGGGTCGAGCTCGCCCAGGAACACCTGCGCCTCGGTCGTCACGTTGTGCTGCGCGTCGAAACGCTGCCCGGCGCGGCGCCCCGAGACGCGAATCGCGTTACGAATCAATACCGCTTTGCAGCAGTCGCTTCGCGCGTCCGCTCGATCATCTCGAGCGAGCGCTCGTGGTTCCGGTTGGCGACGCCGACGTACAGCGTGTCGATCACCGCGAGCTGCGCGATGCGGCTGGAGCTCGCGTCGCTGCGGAACGCCGTCTGCTGCGCCGCGGTGACGAGCACGACGTCGGAGACCTTCGTGATCGGCGAGGACGAGCGGTGCGTGATGCAGATCGTGCGCGCGCCGTGCCGCTTCGCGCGGCCGAGCGCGTCGGTGACGTCGCGGCTCGCACCGGTGTGCGAGATCCCCAGCGCCACGTCGCCCTCGCCGAGCAGCGAGGACGACATCGCCATCAAGTCGCCGTCGGACAGCGCGACCGCCGCTACTCCAAGCTTGACGAACTTGTGGTACGCGTCGAGCGCGAGCGGGCTGCTCCCGCCGACGCCGTAGATCTCCAGCCGCCGCGCGCCGGCGAGCGTGTCGACCGCGCGCTGCAGCTCGTCGTCGTCGAGCACCTCGAGTGTGTCGCGAAGCGCCTGCGCGTTCGCCTGGAACACTTTGTTCTTGATCGTCCCTAAATCGTCGCCGGGCTCGATCGCGGCGTAGATCTCGGTCGCCGGCCCGACGAGATCGCGCGCCAGCACGATCTTAAATTCTTGATAACCTTTGTAGCCGATCTTCTGGCACAGCCGCACGACCGTCGACTCGCTGGTGTTCGTGCGTTCGGCCAGCTCGGTCACCGTGAGGTAGATCAGCTCGTCTGGGCTCTTGAGGATGAAGTCCGCGACGCGCTGCTCGGCCGCGCGGAGGGTCGAGTACGCGCCTTGCAGGCGCACGAACGAGCCCGGAACCTTGACCGGATCGACGCGCGCCTCTCTGATCGCCATGATGCCGCGTGTTTCTGCACGCGGCGCGCAGCAGCCTGGCCCCGGCTACTCCGTGCGGCTCTCGAAGAGCCGCGCGCGGTGCTGCTTGCGCACCAGATGCCGTTCGAACGGCTGGGGGCGGTCGGAGGGCGCCCACTCCTCGGTCGACTTCAAGTAAGCGGCGATCTGCGCTTCGAACGACGGATCGGTCAGCACCGGCGGCTCGGTCGTCGGCGCGACCTCGTCGACGCGCGTTTGCGCGAGCACGACCATCTTCCCGACGAGGTCGAACGGCAGCGTCCCTTCCTTGTGCTCGAGCGCGCGCGTGTACGCGTTGCGGTTCTTGTTCACGTCGCCGATCGGCGCCGCGACGAGCCGGCCGTCCTCTAACCGCACGGTCGCGCCCAGGTTGTGCACGTTGATCACGCTGCCCCGGACGCGTTCGCTCACGGTTGCCGGCCGTGCTTCAGATAGATGATCGCTTCTTTGTCGCCGACCAGGTGCAGCCGGTCGTGAATCTCGGGGACGGCGCCGCGCGGATCGCTCAGCCGCCGAATCCGCGCATCCTGCGCGGCGCGCTTCGCGCGCAGGGCGACCACGTCGCGTTCGACCGTGCGCAGCTCGTTCGCGAGCGCGAGATTGCGCCCGATCGCACGCGCGTACTGCACGCCGATCAGCGAGACGGCGACCAGTGCGACGCACACGACGCCGATCCGGCTCAGGACGCGCAGCACGGTCGCGACTTTCACGGGCCGGTGCCGATCCGGCGGAACTTGCGGTAGCGGCGCTCGAGCAGCTCCTCGGGCGCGACGCTGCCCAGCGCCTCGAGGGCGCGGTCCACCGCCTCGAGGACGCGCGCAACGGTCCCGGCGGGATCGCGGTGCGCGCCGCCCAGCGGCTCGGGGATCACCTCGTCGGCGATCCCGAACTGCAGCAAGTCATCGGAGGTCAACTTCAACCGCGTCGCCGCTTCTTCCGCGCGCGCGGCGTCACCCCACAGGATCGCCGCCGCGCCTTCCGGCGAAGCGACGGAGTAGACGGCGTGCTCCAGCATCAGCACGCGGTCGGCTAGTGCGAGCGCAAGCGCCCCGCCCGAGCCGCCCTCCCCGATGATCGTGGCGACGATCGGGACCCGCGCGTCGGCCAGCTCGTAGAGCGACTGCGCGATCGCCTCGGCCTGCGCGCGCTCCTCGGAACCGATCCCGGGATCGGCGCCACTGGTGTCGACGAACGTCACCACCGGGAGGCCGAGGTGCGCCGCCAGCTTCACCAGCCGGATCACCTTGCGGTAGCCCTCGGGTGAGGGCATCCCGAAGTTGCGAAAGACCTTCTGCTTGGTGTCGCGGCCTTTGTCTTGCGCGATCGCCATCACGCGCCGTCCGCGCAGCTTCGCGAAGCCGGCGACGATCGCGTGGTCGTCGCGGAAGTGCCGGTCGCCGTGAAGCTCGTCGAACTGGTCGAGCGCGCCGATGTAGTCCGAGCCGAGCGGGCGTTTCGGGTGGCGCGCCATGTGGACGCGCTGCCACGGCGTCATCGTTCCGAAGATGTCGCGCTGGATCTCCGCATACTTCGCCTCCAGCGCGCGGATCTCGCCGCTCATGTCGACCGGCTGCTGCGCGGCTTGCGACTTGAGCTCGGAGATTCGCTGCTCTAGCTCCAGCAGCCCCTTCTCGCGCTCGACGATCACGTTCACGCCCGGGTCTCCGACGGCGCGGGCGACTCCGGTGCGGCGACGCCGCGGCCGTTCGCCGGGCGCTGCGCGGCGCGGCCGTAGTCGAGGAGCCGCGCGAGGCGGTCCTTCAGCTCCTTGCGCTCGACGACCATGTCGATCGCGCCCTTTTCCAGCAAGAACTCCGCGGTCTGGAAGTTCTCCGGAAGCTTCTGGCGGATGGTCTGCTCGATCACGCGGCGTCCGGCAAATCCGATCGCCGCTTTGGCCTCGGCGAGAATGACGTCGGCTTGAAACGCGAACGACGCCGAGACCCCGCCGGTCGTCGGATCGGTCAGCACGCTCAGATAATAACCGCCGTCGTCTTGAAAGCGCCGCACGGCGAGGGTCGTCTTCGCCATCTGCATCAGCGCGAGCATCCCCTCTTCCATGCGCGCGCCGCCGCTGGCGGTGAACACGACGCACGGAAGCCGGCGCTCCCGAGCGCGCTCGAAGAGCTGCGTGATCCGCTCGCCGACGACCGTTCCCATCGTACCGCCGCGGAAGTTGAAGTCCATGACGCCGAGCGCGATCGGAACGCCGCCGATCGAGGCGAACCCGCAGACGACGCCCTCGGTGAGCTTCGACTTCTCACGATCGCGCTGGAGCTTCTGCGGATACGAGACTTTGTCAGTCCAGCCAAGCGGGTCCCCGGGCACGAGCTCCCCGCCGATCTCGGTAAAGTCTCCGTCGACCAGCATCGAGATGCGGTCGAAGGCGTGCATGCGAAAGTGATGGCCGCACGTCGTGCAAACCCACAGGTTGGCGGCCAAGTCCGGCCGGTAGATCATCGTCCCGCACTTCGGGCACTTCGTCCACTGCGCGGCGTCCTCGGCCGGGACGGGTTGCGCGCGGCGGAGGCGCAGCCACTCCGGCATCGGCATGACGCTACCGCCGTCCGCGCAGCCGCGCGCCGTAGATGCGGCCGAGCTGCTTGAGGTAGTTGAAGATCTCGTTCTGGTTGAGCTTCGACGTCCCGGCGACGCGGTCGGTGAAGACGTACGGGACCTCGAGCGCGCGGCCGTAGTGCGCTTTCGCGATCACCTCGAGGCCGATCTTGAAGCCGATCGGATCGAGCTCGACGCCGTCGAGCGCTTCGCGCTTGACCAGGAAATAACCGGAGGTGATGTCCTTGATCGGCGTCAGCGGCTGCGCGAGCGCGATCGCGACCCGCGAGGTGATGATGCGGCGCTTCGGCCAGTTCTCGATCCCGCCGCCGGGGACGTAGCGCGAGCCGATCGCGAGACCGTAGCCGCCGTCCTGCAGCGCGCGCACCATCCGCGGAAGGATGTTCGCGTCGTGCGAGAAGTCGGCGTCCATCGCACCGAGCGCCTGCGATTCGCTACGGGCAAACTTCCAGCCGTCGATCACGCCCGACGAGAGCCCCATCTTGCCGGGGCGGTGCAGACAGCGCACCGGATACCCTTCGCGCTCGAGCCGGTCGACGATCGCGCCGGTTCCGTCGGGCGAATTGTCGTCGACGACGACGATCTCGCCGTCGAGGCCGTTTTGCTCGAAGACGCCGCGCAGCGTGGTGACGAGCTTCTCGATCCCGCCGGCTTCGTTGTACGTCGGGACGACGATCGAGAACTTCAGCGCCGGCGGCGCCGGGGTCCGGGTCTGCTCCGCGCTCGCCGATTCGGTCACTTGAGCTTCTTCATCGTCGAAAAGCGCGCTTCGTCGAAGGGCGCGAGGTCGGCGTACTGGTCGGCTTCCTGCCGGATCAGCTGCACGCCGCCGTCGTTTACGCTCAGGATCTCGGTCGTCGGGACCGCGACGTCTTCGCCGCGCGCGTCCCAGTGCACGATCACCAGCTCGGCGATTCGCGCGTTCGCTTCGGCGTAAACGGCGCGAACCTCACCGACGCGGGTGGCGCCGGCGTAGACGGGGGTTCCGGGGTCGAGCGATTCGAGGGTGCGTGCCATGGTCGAACCAAGCTTGTACGCCGCGATCACGCCGTGCTCCGCTCGCTTTCGTCAAGCGCGGCCAGCGCGCGCAGCAACGCTGCCTTCGCGTCGGACTGACCGCGAAAGTGCCGCTCCAGCGAATCGTTCAGCACCGCGTTCATGCTTTTGCGTTCGGTCTCCGACCGGCGTTTGAGCTCGTCGTACACATGGTCGTCCAGGCGCGCTGGGAAGGCACGCATGGTCCCGCCATCATATCACAATGATATTACGCAGGCAAGCGAGTCGGCCGCGAAGCTGATCGCCCGTGCGCGTAGAAGGCGGCGGCCATGACCTCATCGACCGGCCCGATCCAGACCCCGAGCAGCCCGATCCGGACCCTCGCCGCGCGGAGCGGGCGATGATCGCCGAAGCGCGGCGGGTGGCGCTGGAGAGCGGCGCGGCGACGACGATCGAGTGCTGGGGCGAGGCGGGCCCGGCGATCCTGTGCGTGCACGGGATCGGGTCGTCGCGGCGCGACTTCGCGCGGCTCGGCGAAGAGCTCGCCGGGACGCATCGGGTCTTCGCGTACGATCAGCGCGGTCACGGCGACTCCGCGGCGAGCGAACCGATGACGCTCGACGCGCTGGCCGCCGACTTGCGCGCCGTTGCCGACAGCATCGGCACCGTCGCGGCCGTCGTCGGGCATTCGTGGGGCGGCGCCGTGGCGCTGGTCGGCGGACCGAAGGTCGCGCGAGCGCTGGTGCTGGTCGACCCGATGATCCGCGTCGCGCCCGGGACCTTCACGAGCGACTACGTCGACGAGCTTGCGGCGCTGCTCGCGCACGGGCCCGGTGAAGAACGCGACGACGCGGTGCGCGAGACGTTCGCCGCCGCCGATCCGCGCGACCGCGACGGAAAAGTCCACGCGATGCATGCGCTCGAGCTCGAAACGCTGCGCCGTCTCGGACGCGACAACGACGCCGACGCCGGCGGATGGGATCTGCGGGAACGCTTGTCGGCGCTGAAGATCCCGACGACGATTCTGGTCGCCGGCGACGAGTCGGTCATCGCGCCGGACGACCTCGCGCGCACGAGCCCGACCGTGCACATCGAAACGTTCGACGGCCACGGCCACACGCTGCACCGCAGCGCCTTCGTTCGCTTCGCCGACGCGGTTCGCGCCGCCGTGCCGGCGTAGCGTTTAGCGTTCGGCGGCGAGGCGCGCGGCGGCGCCGAGCATCACGGTGCCGGTGACGCGCGAGGTGATGCGGGCGGCGCGCGGGTTCTTCAACAGCGTTCGCGCGCGGTGTGCGAGCGCGCCGTAGCCGGCGAAGACCAGGGCATCGCTGACGATGAACGTTGCGCCGAGGAGGACGAACTGCAGCGCGGCCGGGCGCGACGGGTCGACGAACTGCGGGAGGAGCGCGCCGAAGAAGATGATGATCTTCGGGTTCGCCAGCTGCGTGGTGAGGCCGAGCCGGAACGCGCGCTGCTCGCCGCCGGGTGCGGCTTCGACCGAGAACGCGGCGCCGCGGTCGAGGAGTGCGCGAACGCCGAGGTACGCCAGGTAGGCGATTCCGAGCCAGCGGACCGTCAGGAAGAGCGGCTGCGAGGCGACCAGGAGGGCGCCGAGCCCGAGCGCCGCGGCCGCGACGAAGATCGCGTCACCGACCAGCACGCCGGCGTTCGTCGCCAGCGACGCGCGGAACCCGCCGCGCAGCGCGGTCGAGACGACCGAGACGACGGCGGGTCCGGGGACCAGCGAGACGAGAACCGCGACCAGCGGAAAGGCGAGCCAGGTATGCGAGCTCATGCTCGCATCGACCGGCTAGTGATCGCGCTGGTTGCGATCGTCCTGGGTGTTGCGGCGGCGGTCGTCGCGCGCGTTGTTGGTCGTGTTCCGGTTCCAGCGGCCGTTGTTGGT
>DASZGA010000445.1:0-10883 GCA_035939295.1 Candidatus Elarobacter sp.
GTCGACCTGCACTTCGTCGTCGGTGTCGAAGCCGACGTCGTCGGTGTGCTGGTTCGCGACGATCTCGCCGGTCTGCTCGGCGTCGAACGCGACGTAGAGCGCCGCGTCGTCGGCGAGGACGTACACCTCGGTCTTGCTCGAGGGCAGCGTCTTGTGGCGCAGATCGTATGCCAGCGGCACCCGCTTCGCCGACTTCCACATCTCGTCGGCCAGGGTTCCGTCGATCGCCGGACCTTTCGCGACGTGCGGGATCGTAAGCTGCGGCCGCTCCGAGACGGCGAGCGCCCGCGACCAGCACAGCAACGCCAGGAGCACACCGAGCACCGGAACCGTGAGTCGACGCATCGTTAGGGCACCTCTAGCATCAATTAATGAAATAAGTGTTAACGGCATGAAAAAGACGCGCAGGGTGCGCGCTTCTCGGATCAGAGGCCGGAGTCGCGGAGGCGGATCAGATCGTGGACGGAGAGGTTCGTGTAGCCGTGGGACTTGAGCTTGTCGACGAACGCCACGCTGACGCCGTGGTCGCGGAGCGCGATCAAATCGTCGAGCGAGAGGTTCTTGTAACCGGCGGCGGCGAGGTCGCCGATGTAGCGCGGCGTGACGCCGTGGTCGCGCGCGGTGACGTACTGGTCGGGGGTCGCGCCGGTGTAGCCGGCGGCGCGCATGTCGGCGATGAAACGTTCGCTCACGCCGTGGTCGCGCAGCCGCACCAGCGCGTCGGTCGAGAGGTTGCGGAAGCCGGCGCCTTGCACGGCGCGGATGAAGTCGGCGCTCACGCCGTGGTCGCGCAGCCGCACCAGCTCGTCGAGCGAATTGACCTTGTAGCCGAGCGCGGCGAGATCGCTCATGTAGCGCGGGGTCACGCCGTGCTCGACGACGCGCACGAGGTCGTCGACCTTCGCGGTGCGCGACGAGCCGCGGAGCTGGTCGACGAACGCGAGCGTCACGCCCGCGATCGCGAGCTGCAGCGATTGGTGCACGTCGGGGCGACCGAATCCGCGCGTGTTTAGCGCGTCGTCGAAGCGCGCGTTGGGCGCGTAGGTGAACTGGCCGGCGGCGGAGCCTTCGCCCGCGCTTCCGGTGCAGGAAAACGTGCCCGGCTCGCGCGCGATGGTGAACGTCACCGGCGCGATCGGTCCGCGCAGGCGTTCGGCGGGGATCCCGGCCTCGGCGAGCGGGACGCCCGACGACCACGAGGAGTTCCAGTAGTCGTGCTCGCCGTTGCTGTCGCTGTACTCGAAGCGCAGCTGGACGCGGCTCGCGTCGTCCGGGCGCTGCGCGATCGACCAGCGGCCGACGTTCGAGGTTCCGGCGGCGTTCGCCGGTGCGGCGGCAACGGCGATGGAGAGAGCGGCGAGCGCCGCGATCGCGATCCGTCTCACGGTTCGAATCCACTGGCTTTCAGACGCACCAGCGCGTCGACGTCGAGGTTCTTGTAGCCGTGCGCGGCGAGCCGGCGCACGAAGGTGCCGTCGACTCCCATCACCCGAAGCTGCACGAGCTGCGCGGGCGTGAGCGACCGCATCCCGGCGTCCATCAAGCCGCGCACGTACGAGGCGCGCACGCCTTGCACCGCCAGCGCGACCGCGTCGTCGGTGCTGAGCTTCGGATAGCCGATCGCGGCGAGCTGGTCGAGCCACGTCGCGCTCACGCCTTGCACGCGCAGCGCGATGATCCGGTCGAACGACGGCGGGGACGCGAGCCGTTTGTCGAGCGTCGCGATGTACTCCGGGCTGATCCCCTGCACCGCGAGCGCGAGGATCTCGTGCAGCGAGGGACGCGGGCGGCCGAGCGCGCCCATCTTGCGGATGTAGTCGCCGCCGACGCCTTGATTGCGCAGTGCGATCAGCTCGTCGACGCTCGGATGCGGATACTTCGCTTCGTCGATCGCGTCGAGCAGATCGCCGTCGCGGTGCGAGCCGCGCAGGTAGATCGTCGACGATCCTTGCCCGGAGATGATGGTCGGCGCCGCCTGTCCCTGGCCTTGCGCTTCGGCGTACGCTGCTCGCGCCGCCGCGACCGGCGCAACGGCGGGAGCACGAGCTGCGGCCGACGCGGCGTTCGCGTAGGCTGATCGCGCAGCCGCCGTGGCGACGCTCGCGCCGGACGTTCCCGTGCCGTCGCCCTCGCCTGCACTCGCACCGGATGCTTCGGGAGCGTAGAGAACTGCAGACGATGCGGCTTGGCGCGCCGCCGGGGCCGGCGCAGCCGCGCGGACGCCATACGCCGCGGCGTTCGCGCGAGCTTCCGGAGCGATCACGTAGACCGCCCGGTCCGCTGCAGGCGGTGTAGCGCGCTTCGCGCGCACTGCTGCCGGTGATGGCGACGGCGACGGTTTCGCCGCGATCAGCGCCGGCGCAGCGACGGCGGTGAGCTGCGCGACGTTTGCGTGATGCGCTTGCCGCGCGTGTGCATTGCGGTGCTGCGCGCCGTGTGCTTTCTGATGTCGCGCGTTGTTGTGTGCGGTATGGTCGCCCGTGACGAGCGCGCTGCCGTCTTCGGTGACGAGTGCGCTTGCATCTTCGGTAACGAGCGTGGCGCTTGTCGCCGGCTGCGTCATCGCGAGCGCGGGGGCGACGAGCGGGACTTGCAGCCGTGCGATCCCGAGCGTCGCGACGAGGACGCCGCCGCCGAGCGCGAGCGCGCCGATCCGAAGGTGGGGCGACGCGTCGCGGGAGCGGTCGACGATGCGGCGGACGCGCGCCACGACCTGCGTGCGCCGCAGCACGAAGCCGGGAACGACGGCGGCGCGCGGTCCGCGGACGTGGCGCTGCACGATCCGCGCCAAACACTCGGCGTAGCGCAGTGGCTCGCCGGCGTCTTCGAGGACGCGGTCGTCGCAGGCGACCTCGCGCTCGAAGTCGATGCTGCGGCGCGCGACGAACAGCGCGGGCTGGAAGAACTGCAGCGCGCAGACGACTTGCTCGAGCGCGTTGATCCAGTCGTCGTACCGCTGCAAGTGCGCGGACTCGTGCAGCACCACGCGCGCGAGGTCGTCGACATCCAGCGAGGCGGCAAGCCCCGTAGGAATCAGGATCATCGGGCGGCTGAAGCCGACCGCGCACGGGATCGTGACGTGCGGCGAGCACGCGACGCCGGCGCGGCGACGGTGTCCGGCCGCGCGCAGCCTCGCGAGCACGGCGGGATCGTCCAGCGGTGTCGCGTCGCGCTTCATCGCGGCGATCGCCGCGTACGAGCGCGCCAGGCGCAGCAGCAAGAACGCGGCGACGAGCGCCCACGCGCAGACGATCGCGAAGCCGAAGCTCCGCGCGAGCGCGGTCGCCGTTTCGCCGACCAGCAGCCCGGCGACTCCGATCTGCAGCACGCCGGCGGCGACAACGTCGCGCGCGCGTTCCAGCATCGCCGCAGCGCGGCTCGGCCGCGGCGCAACGGCCGATGCGGCGTATGGAGCTTCGGCGGAAGAAGCGGCGCGCGGACCGCGTGCCGACGTCGCGGTCATCGGATCGACTTGCGTCGTCGCGCCGCGCGGCGTCGCACCGGCGACGCGCACGGAGACCTGCTCCTCGAACGGCGATACGGCCGGCACGACGGCGGGCCGCGCGAGCGCGAAGTCGAGCGCCGGAAGCAGCGCGACGACGACGAACGCAACGCTCCACACGACGCAGGCGGTCGTGGCGTTGCGCCGCAGCCCCCAGCGCAGCGCGAGCGCGACCAGCGCGATCAGCGCCGCGCCTTGCCACAGCGCGTTGAGGATCGCGAGCAGCAGCGCGTCCATCAGCTTTCGTCCTTGGCGCGCTTGATCGTGCGCTCGAGCTCGTCGAGCTCGGCTTCGGTGAGCTGATCGCCTTCGATCAGGTTCAGCGCCAGCGCTTGCGGCGAGCCGCCGAAGAAGCGCTGCATCACGTGCGAGAGCGCGGTCTTGGCAGCCGCGTCGCGGTCCACGATGGATGAGTAGACGAACGCGCGGCCCTCGGCGCGGTGCTTCACGTAGCCCTTGCGCTCGAGGATCTTCATCATCGTCTGGACCGTGTTGTACGCCGGCCGCGCGTCCTCGGGGATCGCCTCGACGATCTGCCCGACGGTCGCCGGGCCGGAGGCCCAGACGATCTCCATGAGCCGAAGCTCGACCTCGGTAAGCGGGACGGAACGCCGGCGTGCCATCGGACCTCCTCGGAGGACACCTAAGGAATTCGGTTTACGTCAACCTAGCACGCCTCCCAGACTCCGTCAAGGGCCACACCGAAAGAATTAGGTCAAAGCTTCCCGAGCTCCTCGAACAGCACCGCCTCGTCGGGGTGCTCGCGCAGCTCGTGGACGTCGATGTAGCGCACGATCCCGTCCTTGTCGACCAGGAAGATCGCGCGTTCCGCCATCCCCTCGGGGCGCAGGACGCCGTACTTTTCGGCGACCGCACCGTGCGGATAGAAGTCGCTCAGGAGCGGATAGGTGATCCCGCCGAGCTGTTGCGCCCAGGCGGCGTTGGCGAAACGGGAGTCGGTCGAAACGCCCACGACCTGGGCGTTATGCGCACGAAGGCGTTCTTGCTCGCGTTCGTACGACGGCATCTGACTGCTTCAAGTGCCGGAGAACGCGAACGGATAGAACGCGATCACCACGTTCTTTCCGCGCTGTTCCGCGAGATGGAACGGCTCGCCCGTGTGCGAGCTCAAGGTGAAGTCGGGAGCCGGATCGCCGACCTTCAGCGTCGGCGTCTCCGAGGCGCGTGAGGTGTTGCCTTTTGCGACTGCCATCGCGCGCTCTTCTACGAGCGCTTCACCGATACTTCGAGAGGTCGAACGGAAACCGGTAGCGCCGCCCGAGCCCGTCGGCGAACGCCAGCGTCCCCTTCGGCTTGCACGTGTCGAGCGGGAACGGAAAGCGGTAGGTGAGCGAGCCGGTCCAGCGCTGCTCGCGAAACGTCCCGACGGTGTAGAAGTCCGGCGAGGGTCCGAAGATCACGCGCTCCGTCGACGTCAGCCGCGTCCCGTCGGAGAGCGCGACCGTCGCCGGCGAGAACGCAGCCAGAAAGCGCTGCTCCGTGTTTGCCTCACCGCGGCTGTGGGCGTAGACGATGAAACCGAACTTCCCCGAGGCGGCGCGCCGCCAGCCTTCGATCCACGCCGGGGTGACCGGCAGCGCTTGAAGCCGCTCCATGTACGCTTCGTAGCGGACGCGCTCGTATGGAGTCTCGACGATCACCGCGTCGAGATCGGCCCGCGCGTGCACCGCGCGCAACGGGTCGCGCGCGTCCCAGAGCACCCACGGACGCACGGTGTAGGGTTGGCGCGCAGCGGCCATCGCGGCGCCCTCGCGCGCCGCGCGGTTCGCGCCGGCGGGCGAGAGCGCGCACAGCGCGAGCGCCAGCAGCGGCGCGATCAGAGCGAGTAGACCAGGAGCGTCGGCGTCCCGCTGTTTCCCCACGTCAGGCGCGAGATGTTGCCCGACGTCGCAGCGAGGTACTGCTTGCCGTTGACCGCGTAGGTGATCACGCTTCCGGCGATCGAGCCTTGGGTCAGGGTCTTGAAAAGCACCTTGCCGGTCGCGCTGTCGAAGACGAGGATGTTGCCGCCCATGTCACCGGTGAACGCGACGCCGCTTGCGGTCGGCGTCACGCCGGCGAGCATCGGGCTCTGCGAGGTGTACTGCCACTTGATCTTGCCGCTCGCGGGGTCGAGCGCGGTCAGCTTGCCGCGCGCCTGCGTGTACGGATCGTTCACGTAGCTCCCGCCGAAGTAGAACCCGCCCGGGATGTAGCGCGTCGAACCAAGCTTCAGCGTTGCGCACCAGTCGTCCATCGGAACGATGAGGAGGTTGTCTTTCTGATCGTACGCGGGGCCGTTCCACTCGGAACCACCGAGCACGCCGGGGCAGATGTGCGTCCCGCTCGTCGTCGGAATCGCCGAGACGTTGCTGCGGCGAGCCCCTGCGGTGGCGTAGACGATCTGGTGCGTGGTCCGGTCGACGCCGTAGATGTTGGCGTCTTTGCCCGCGGCGGCAAACATCGACTTTCCGTCGGACGTCGTGAAGAGAACCGGCGGCGCGGCCATGTCCCAGTCGTGAACGTCGTGCGGCAGCATCTGCACGTACCACTTCATCGCGCCGGTGTTGGCGTCGAGCACGACGATGGAGTCGGTGTAGAGGTTCGCGCCGGTCCGCACGGACGAAGCGAAGTCGGGTGCCGGGTTCGCGACCGGAACGAAGAGCTCGCCGGTGTCGGGGTCGAGCGTATACGACGTCCACATTCCGCCGCCGCCCCGCGAGGCCGCGGTCGCGTCGGGCCAGCTCTTCGCGCCCGGATCGTTCCCGCTCGCGATGGTCGTGAACGTCCACTTCAGCTTGCCGTTCGCCGGGTCGAACGCCATCATCCGGCCCTTCACGCCCCAATCGGAACCGGCCGTCCCGATGTACACGGTTCCGTTCCACACGATCGGCGCCGAGCTCAGAAACTCGCCGCGGGCGCCCGAGGCCGGGGCGACGTCCCAAAGCGTCTTCCCGGTTGCAGCGTCGAGCGCGACGAGGTGTCCGTCCGTCTCGCCGCGGACCAGGCGGTCACCGGCCAGCGCGATGCCGCGGTCGACCGGGAACGGCTCCTTGTCCTTCGGAGTGTACGTCGATTGCCACTTGACGGAGCAGTTCGTCGCGTCGATCGCGTACGTGTTGTGTGCGGTGGTCGTGTAGATCACTCCCGAGACGACGATCGGCGTCGACTGGTACGCGCCCGCCTCGAGCTGCTTGGAGCAGACTTGCTTGAGGTTGGCGGCGTTCTGCGGCGTCACATCGGTCAGCGTCGAGTAGCGGCTCCCTTGAAGGTTGCCGTTGTACGTCGGCCAGTCGTCGCCGACCGGCGCGGGTCCCGTGGGCGACCCGGACGCAGCCGGCGCACCGGACGCTCCGGGCGAGGCGGATCCGGTCGAGCTCGAGGTGCTCGATTGATTCGTGCACCCGACGGAGAGCGGAACGACGGCCAGCGCGAGGGCGGCCGCAAACAGGCGAAAATGCACCGTGGTTTCCTCCGCCGAACGTCGTACCCGCAAAAGGCTGTTGTCCCGTCGGGAGGTGTCACGCAGTACCATGATCGCTGCTACTCCGGCCACCGTCCATCTGCGCGCGCTCGACCCGTTCGATTTTTTGGAGCGCGCGGCGTTCGTCTATCCCGACAAGGTCGCAGTCGTCGACGGCCCCGCCCGGCGCACGTATCCGCAGTTTCTCGAGCGCGTGCGCCGGCTCGCCGCGGCGCTGCAGGCGATGGGGATTCGCGCCGGCGAGCGCGTCGCGGTGCTCGCACCGAACACCTCGATGGTTCTCGAAGCGACGTATGCCGTTCCGCTCGCGGGCGGCGTGTTGTGCGCGCTCAACACGCGGCTCGCACCCGACGAGATCGACTACATCCTCGGCCACTGCGGCGCCGCGCTGCTGCTGCACGACTACGAGCTCGACCCGCTGGTCGGCAAGCTCTCTGCGCAGCTCCCGCGCGTGCGCGTCGCCGCGCCCGGCGAAGCGAGCGCAAACGGCGCATTCGAGTACGAGCACCTTCTCGCGGAAGCCGATCCGGCGGCCCTCGTCGCGCGCAGCGGCGGCGAGGACGAGACGATCTCGATCAATTACACCAGCGGAACGACCGGGAAGCCGAAGGGCGTGATGTACACGTTCCGCGGCGCGTACCAGAACGCGCTGGCCGAGATCTTTCACGCGAACTTGCGGCCGGAGAGCGTCTATCTGTGGACGCTCCCGATGTTCCACTGCAACGGCTGGTGCTTTCCGTGGGCCGTCACCGCGGCCGGCGCGACGCACGTCTGCCTGCGCAAGGCCGACGCGGTCGGGATCAACGACGGGATCCACGTCGAAGGCGTGACGCACTTCTGCGCCGCGCCGACGGTGCTGATCGGTTTGGTGAACCACCCCGACACCGTCGCGTTCCCACACCGCGTCGTGGTGACGACAGCGGGCGCGCCGCCGGCGCCGGCGACGATCGCGCAGATCGAAGCGCTCGGCGCCGAGCTTCACCACGTCTACGGCCTGACCGAGACGTACGGGCCGATCACCGAATGCGCGTGGCACTCCCCGCAGTGGGACGCGCTTCCCGCGGCCGAGCGCGCGAGACTGCGCAGCCGGCAGGGCGTGCCGATGATCACGCTCGGCGCCGGCGACGTGCGCGTCGTCGACGCGGAGCTGAACGACGTCGCGGCGGACGGGCAGACGCAAGGCGAGATCGTGATGCGCGGCAACAACGTGATGAAGGGTTACTACGCCGACCCGGACGCGACGGCGCGCGCGTTCGCCGGCGGCTGGTTTCATTCCGGCGACGTCGCGGTGCGGCACCCCGACGGCTACATCGAGATCGTCGACCGCGCGAAAGACGTGATCATTAGCGGCGGCGAGAACATCTCGACGCAGCAGGTCGAGAAGGTGCTCCTCGAGCACGACGCCGTCCTCGAGTGCGCGGTGGTCGCCGTCCCCGATCCCAAATGGGGCGAAGTCCCGAAAGCGTTCGTGACGCTCAAACCCGGCCGAACTGTCGAATCCGACGCGCTGCGCGAGTTCATGCGCGCCCGAATCGCGGCCTTCAAAGTTCCGAAGACGTTCGAGTTCGGCGACCTCCCGAAAACCTCAACCGGCAAGATCCAAAAATACGTCCTGCGCGAACGCGAGTGGAAAGGCCGCGAAAAGCGCGTGAACTAACCCCGCGAGATGAAGCTCTCACGAGCGGCGATTCCCGGCGTCCTGTTCATCGCGGCAGGTGCGATGCATTTCATCCAACCGCGCGTGTATCAGAAGATGGTCCCGCCGCAGCTCGGCCACGCGAACGAGCTGGTGGTGATCAGCGGCGTCGCTGAGATCGCCGGCGGAATCGGCCTACTGATCCCACAAACGCGCCGCGCCGCCCGAATGGGCACTCTACGCACGCCTCCCGCTACAAGCCGTCCTGATCTGGTGGATCGAACGCGCGAGCCGCTAGCTGTGCCGCCTCGAAGCGTTCGCGAACGATTGATACTGCGGCTTGTGCCCAAGCCGGCACCGTCCGAACGATCAACGTTGTCCGAAAGTCACTTTGAGCAATGAGTTTATATCGTTGATCTGCAGCGTTGTCATACATTGATACACTATCAGCGATACCGACCGCCTTCGAGAGCGCATTGATACTGCGGTAGTAGCGACGTCGTATGTCGACGTCAGGAACGTCGTGGCCACCCCGAGCAACGCGTCTTCGAACTCGGCGCGCGCATTCTTCAGGATTGTCAACACCAATGTAAAGCAGAATGACGTCATAGCCGAATTGTCTTGCGCGCTCCATCACGCTGATCGGGAAATTCCCCGACAAAGTGGTTTCCAGGACAAGAGTTTCTCGAACGGAAAGTGCATTTCTAACCCGCGCGACGGTCAAACGCCCTGCTATCATTGGATTCTGAACGCCTTCAGCAAGCCCATAGCGATCCGGGTCTAGGACCAGAAACCCGGCAACGAACGATCCGCGCGAATATGTGCTCTTGCCAACGCCGTTCGGGCCAGCGACGACGATGAGCTTTGGTTGGCGCTCCAAGGAAGCTAGGTGTCGCGGTCAACGGATTCGCTTGCCGCGGAAGCTCCTTCGTCAGTTGCCGCAAGCCATAGCAGGTTCGCGATGTTGCTCTTCCCCGAGCCTCCTCCGGCCTTGATCGTGACCAGATGAACACGTCTCGTCTCAGACGGCTGCGTGGGACGCAAGACGAAATCGTGCCCGGAACTCCCCTCCGCCGCTGCTTCCGCTCCGGCGCGTCGCAACGCTTCTTGGAGAGTCGCCACCTCGGCGGGACCTTCCACGAAAAAGACGAGTCGTCGGTTCGACTTTGGATCGTGGTACAGGACGTATCTAATCTCATCCTGTTCCATCGCGGACAAGACACTCGTTAACGCCTTTGGGAGCTGCGCGACCATTGCTCTTCGTACGTTCCCGGCGATGTTGTATCTTCCCCGCGAGCCGCTAGCGGCGGAGCTCGGTGAGGGTTTCGTGGGCGGCGCGTTCGCCGGTTTGGAGGGCGCCGGCGACGGTGCCGGCTTCTTCGGTCGGCGACGTCGCTTCGCCGGCGAAGAAGAGGACGTCGTCGAGCGGGGCGGCGAGGTCGCCGCGGGCGTCGTTGCCGCCGGTCGCGACGTAGCTGTACGCGCCGAGCGAGTGCGGGTCGCGCTGCCAGTCGTGGTTGTAGGCGGCTTCGAGCTCGTCGCGCGGGTCGATCTCGTCGCCGAAGAGGACGCGCAGGTCCTCGAGCGCCGCGGCGACCAGCGCCGGTTCGTCGTGCCCACGGAGCGCGTCGGCTTTCGGGCCGCCGGCCCATCCCGTCAGCACCGGCGCGCGCTGCGGAACCAGCGTCCAGAACGTCGGGAACGACGCCCCGGTGCGGTGGAAGAAGCCGGCGTCGAGATAGCGCCCGCCGCGAACGCGCTCCCAATACGCGGTGCGGAAGCGCAGCACCAGCTTCACGACGGGACCCATCACCAGCTTCGCGAGCGCGTCGCGCTTGCGTTGCGGCAGCTCCGGCTCGAAGCGAACGGTGTTCGCGTTCAGCACGCCGACCGGTAATGTGACGATCGCGGCGCGCGCGGCCAGCGACAAAGCTGCGCCTGCGGCGTCCGTCGCGTCGATCCGTACGTTCGCCGTTCCACTTGCGCCGGCCGCGCCGCCGCCGTATCGAATCGCGTGCACGCGCGTGCACAACCGCACGCGCACGCGCGCGGGATCGAGCGCGCCGTACAGCGCGCGAAGCACGCGCGCGTATCCGCCGAGCGGGCGAAACTGCTGGGACGTCTGCCCTTTCTGGTCGTCCCACTCGGCCGCGATCGCGAAGACGCTCGCGATCGCCGGATCGGCGGCGTCGAACCCTTCGACCATCATCCGCGTGTAGCGCCGCTCGCGCTCGGTCTCCGGGCCGTCCGGCAGGGATCGC
>DASZGA010000446.1:0-7246 GCA_035939295.1 Candidatus Elarobacter sp.
GCCGTCTCGGCCGGCGGAAACGTCGCCAGCCGTGCTTCCTTAAATGCCGCCGCCGGAACGGCGGGGATATCTTCGATCCGCTCCGGCAGATGCGTCGCGTCGAAGCCGGCCGCGCGCGCGAACGCCGCGTACGGCGCGTTCTCCGCGACCTGGTACGCGAACAGATCGCGCGCGAGCGCCAGAAACTCCGCGTCGCCGAGCCGGTACGCGCCGATCGCCGTGAGGATCCGCGCGTCGAGCGTCAGTACCCGAACTTCTCTTTCTTGCGGTGCGCCGCGGTGAACGGCGTCCCGCGGTCCTTCGGATCGGCGGTCGTGACCATCCCGACCATGTCGGAGAAGTTCTCGGCGTAGCCGCTCAGCGTGTACGCCGCCTTCTTCGCGTCGGTCGCGGTCAGCTTGAAGAGCCGCCCGTCGAACGTCCCGGTGAACGCGAGCTTTTCGTTGTTGCCGCGGACCCAGGTCCCCGTCAGCGCGTCGCCCGCCTGGGTGACGTAGAGGTGCGAGTAGATCGTCCTACCCGTCATCAGCGGCTGAAGCTGGACTTCCCAGACGCCGTCCATCGTCGAGAACTGCGGCGGCGCGGGCGACTCGCTCGCGCTCGGGCCGGGCTCCGGGGTTGCGGCGCGGCGACCGCGGCGGCCGGCCGGGGCCGGGCTCGCGCTGGCGCCCGGAGCGGCGGTGGCCGGAACCGGGGTCCCGATCAGCTGTCCCGGCGTCGCAACGCTCCCGTTCGGCGGCGGCGGAGGCGGCGGGGTCGCTGCCTGGTCGGCGAGACGAGGCTGGCCGGCCGCAACGGCGGTACCGCCAAGGGCGAGGGCGGCGAGCCCGACGAGCGCGATCTGACGAAGGTTCAACGGGACCTCTTCTGAGCGGGGGTGGGATGCGGGGTATTCGGTCGGCGGACGACCCCGAGAGAACGGGTCTCTGTTCGCAAACGGCGGCGCCGTTCATGCCGGTTCCCTCTCCGCGCAATCGCCGACTACTCACATGGGCCGATCCAACACGTGTCCCGGCAGGATTCGACGATAGCATTCTGTTGATGTGCGAACTGTGCATCGACGAGCGAAAGCCCTTTGTAGCACCACGCAGCGTTATATTGCCCGCTTGACTTCGGGCGGCGCGGTAAGTATGCTTTGTGTACGACGCAAAGGCGAGCGCCCTTTGCCGCCGGCTCGCAACAAACTCGCGCCACCGCGCGACAATCACAACGAGGAGCCTGTTCAGATGCGGGGTCTGTTCCGTCGCGCCGCAGCGTCGAGCGTTGCGGTATCCTTGATATTGCCTTACTGCGCAGCGGCGCAAGCGTCGACGATCCGCTCGGCGAGCGGAATGCTATCGTCCCGAACGACCGTGGCGGCGACGCGCAGGCCACCTCCGCCGATGCTGCCGCGGCCGACCGCGCCGCCGAAGATCGTCGTTCCGAAGGAACGGCCGCATTCGGTCGAGGCGCGCCGCCCGTCCGGTGGGACGCCTCTTTCAGGTCCGCCGCTCGCTGCTCCGATGCCGAGAATATTCGACCGCCATGTCGCGGCCAACAGCCGTGCCGCCGTCGAAGCGTTTCTCGGCCGGCATCCCCTGCCGCCGGCTTCCGCCAGCTCCCGCCCGCAGCGCAGCGGGCGTCCGGGTCCGGGCGCGCGACGCACGTCGAGCGTCGACGTCAATCAAGTCAGCACGACGGGGCTCAATCCGTGGTGGTCGTACGAGGAGGGTGGGGTCCCGGGCGTCGGCGTGTACTTGCTGAATCTCGCATACGCGAACCTCGTGCTACAGCCAAACTACGACATGGACGTGAAATATCGCGGCCTCGCGTTCGCGTTTCAGCGGACATACAACTCGGCAAGCGGACACGACTACGTCTCGAGCGACGGTTCGACGGAGATTGGGCAGTACGGCAACGGCTGGACGAACACGTTCGACGTCCACATGTCGACAAACAACTGCCCGAACGGCGGCTACAGCCGCAACGGGTTCAACGGGTTTTCGATTTACGACGAAGACGGCGCCCGCTACGACTACTGCTACAACGCGGCAGGGACGCTGATTCCGCCTCCCGGTATGGAAGGTACGACGCTCGTGACGTACGACGGCGGCTCATTCTACTGGACGCGGAAGGACGGCCGGCTCTACACGTTTTACGCGCCGTACTACAGCGGCACGATGGCGGCGTACTCCGGCCGCCTCGGTGCGATCTACGGGCGCAATCAGAACAACCACATTGAGTTGATATACTCGTGGGCGCCGGATGCGTCCAGCAGCGCGAACCTGACCTCGATCTCGGCGGCGACCGACGGCGGTTTGACCGCGACGCTGAGCTTCGCGGATTTCAACGGCCGGCGGCTACTCTCGCAGATCGCGCGTCCCGACGGCCTTACGGTGACGTACGGTTACGACAGCGCGGGGAACCTCGTCTCGGTAACGAAGCCCGGAAACAACAGCAGCTCCTCGCTCACCGAAGCGTATGGCGGATACGGCACGGCGCTGTGGGCAGCCGGCCCTCGGTGGGAAGCGTCGGGCGGTACCGACGGCGGGTACGTCTCGTTCAGCTACGTGAACGGAAGCACGACGAAGATCGGTGGGATTCAGCGCTCGGGAGTCATGAACTTCCAACCGTCCGACGGCACCAGCAGCTTGCTCCAGCCGAGCGCCGCCACCGGTTCGGTGATGTATTCCGTCATCTCGGTCGACTCCAGTAGCCCCGAGTACACGACCGTCACGGACACGGACGGCCGACAAGAATACCACTATATGGGTGGCTTCGGCAACCAGACGGGGTCGCAAGTCTACACCGGTTCCCAATGGCTTGGGACTGACACGGGATGGGACACGCACAACAACCGCATCTCGCAGCTCGACGTGCGGGGAAACGAGATGGATCTCGCGTACGACGCAAACGACAACGTGATCGCGGTGGCCGCACCACAAGTCACGACCTCGCAAGGTACGTTCAGGCCGACGAAGCTGTTCGACTACGACGCGTACAACAACCTCGTGGCGTACTGCGATGAGTCCGAGACGCATCAGGCGGGTGCTGATTGGGCGGCGCGGCCGGCCGCTTCGGACTCGCTGTGCTCGAGCCACGCGGGTGGAACCGTCGCGTACACCAGCCTCTCGTACACGTACCCGAGCTACGAGCCGGCCGGGGAGCTGACGCAGATCAAGGCGCCGTCCGGATACACCAGACGCATCGCATACTCTCCGGCGCAGCAGAACAACGTCGACTACGGTCTCCCGACATCGGTGACCGGCGATCAGATCACCCAGGGTGACGGATCCCAGATCACGCCAACCGAGACGATGTGGTGGGACGCAGCCGGGCGGCTGCGCTGCCAAAGCTCCGGCCAGGGGACGTCGGTCTACACCACCGACACGAACGGGCAAAACCTTTCAAGCGCAGATGCCGACGACTCGTCGGCGAACGCGAGCTCGCTCTGTCATAAGACAACCGGGCAGCCGGGCTGGAATACGCAGACGACCTTCACGTACTTTGCCGACGGACATGTGCAGAGCTCGCAGACGCCCGCGGAGCGGAGTGCCGGCGTCTCCACGACCTTCGCGTACGATCAAGACGGAAATACGGTCGCACAGATCAACCATCACGGTTGCGTTCCGAATCAGTGCTCGGCCGGGACGGAGCAATCGTGGTTTGACGGCGACGATCGCCTGGTCGAGACGAAGAGGCCGCTCGATGCGAACAGCCCGAGTGACTTTCCGTGGATCAACCGGTACCTATACGACCTGAGCCAGGGCGCCGGCTCGACGACGCTGAGCGGGACGCGAGTGGTCGCACACGGGAACATGTTCGAGATCGAGAAGCGCACACCGACTTCGTGGACCGACGTTGCGTTCGCGAGCTTCGACGCTTTGAACAGGCTCGCGACACTGTACCGCTTCGCGCCGTGCCCGGCGGGGTCGACCTCCGGGCCGGTCTACTGTTCGAACGCGCCGTATGCGACCTCAAACGCGTGGGATGCGGGCCCACAGACGCTCGGGCTGCTCGCGTCAATTTCCGATGCGCTCGGCGAGACGAAGACGTACAGCTACGACGCGACGGGACAACTGACGAGCGTGCAGTACACAGGCGACGGCGGCGCCACGCCGGCGCTGCAGTACGCGTACGACGCGTCCGGGCGCGTCACCACCGCGAACGCTGCCGGGGTCGGAACGCAGACGTACACGTACGCGGCCGACGGGACTGTGCGAACGGTTCAGGAGCCCGCCCTGATCGGCTCGGGGACGCGCACCTACACCTATAACGGTGACGACTCGCTCGCCCAAGTCGACGTCGCCGACCCGCTCCTTACGCAAACGCAGTTGTACCGGTACGCGTACCGGAACGACGGTTTGCTGGCCAACGAGCGCTTCGGCGTCGGCGGCGGAACGATGACGTACGGATACACCGACGCCGGGCGCTTGACGAGCGTCTCGGACCCGGGAAGGTCGCCGGCGCGCACGCAATCGTACTTGACGAACGGGCTCGTCGGTTCGTACTCGATACCGGCCGGTACCTACGGCAACCTCTCGTACGACGCCGAAGCGAACCTCACCGGATACACCGGATACGGCGGAGAGTCCGTAGCGAACACCTACAACGACCGAGGCGAACTCATCGGCGAGTCGTTCACGCCGAATCCCGTCGCCAATGGCTTCAGCGCCTGGCCGTCCTTCTCGTACCAAAGCGTGCAAGGTGTGCTGATTCAGTCACCGGGTCAGCAATGGGACGGGCGCACGGGCGCGCTGCTCGCCATGAACGTGATGTCGTACGACGCTGTCGGCCGCCTCTCGCAATACAGCAACAAGCCTTTCACGTACGACGCCGAGAACCGGCTAACGCTCGGGAGCACCGATCAGATCCGCGCGACGGGCAACTGCGGAAACGGAAGAACGATCCAAGGCATGAGGGCAGGCGGAAACGGCGGCTACACGTACGGCCCGGACGGAAACATCGTCCGGTCGGTCGACGTCGCGGTCGATCTCAGCCGAACGACAAATAACTGGCACTGGAGCGGCAACACCCTCATCTACCGCGACGCGAACAATGCTCCGGGTTTGGTCAACGCCGACAACGCCGGCGCGATTCCGCCCGGCGGAGGGACTCCCGGCTTGACGGTCTACGACCGCGAGTTGAACGGGCTGATCACGTCTCGGCACAACACGACCGGTTATGCGAGCTGGACGGCGCCGAATCCGTTCATGCAGAAGTGCGTCGAGCAGAATCCGCCGCCTGCATCGCCCGGCTACACCGATCCCTCACCGGACGCCGTCCCGGTGGGGCACGGCTTGATCGACGACGGAAACACGACGATCGACCCGAGCGGCACGGCTCCGTTCGCGGCGGCGATGGCGGAGACCGTAACGCCGTCATCCAGCGCTTCGTCGCCGGCCACGGTGTACGACCTGTACGGGCCAAACAATAACTGCGACAGCGGCTGGTACGATTACACGACGCACGAGTGCACCAAGTATCCGCTTATCGGCGGAACGCGCAAGCGTTATCCGGAGTGCCCCGGCTGCACGAACGGGCCCGTAATGCCGGTGATTCCATTCCATAGAATTGGTTGTCTCCCGAGCCACTTCGCCACGATCTCGTTCACGAGTGCGAGGCTTTTCCGAGTGGGCCGGCTTCCGCTCCCATTGGTCGGCGGCTCGCAAATCGAGATAACCCGTACTGGCAATGTGTATGGCGGCTTCCATTTTGGGGTCGGATTCGGCGGAGGAGTTGCGGCAACTCTAGGATGGGCGCGACCAGCCTCGAAGCTTGACGGGATCGTGAACGGCTTCTCGTGGATTCTCTCGACGTCGACCTCGAATGGACCGCGGATCGGCTCGACCCCGCTGCGGTTGAACCAGGCGACAATTACGAGCAACTCCAGCGGCAAAGCGGGCTCCGTCGGCGTCAGTATCGGCGACTCGTTCGAGGCTGGATTCCAGCTCAACGGTATTATTTTCAACCACCCGGTGGTCGCAGGGCTGTTCTGTCCGGAACCGCCGACGTCGCCATGAGGATGTTTCGCGGTGCGAGCACGGCCGACATCGTCGTCACCGTAGTCGGAGTATTGGCAGTCGCCGCTTTCTTCGGGACCGGCTGGTATTGCGCAACGTACCATCACAACGACGAGCACACGTTCAAGTGCGCCCTCGGCGTCCTCGGAATCTTGGGGTACTTCGTCTGGGCCGACTGGTGGACGCGGCGCCGGGAGCGCCTTCGCTGAAGAGGCGGGCGCCCGGCCGGTCGGTTCCTGGCGGGCGCGCCCCCTTGCGGCGGCTGATATAATCGTAAGGCTGTGAAAACCAAGGGTCACCCCAAATGGTATCCGGAGGCCCACGTGACGTGCGCCTGCGGTGCCCAGTTTACTACCGGATCGACCAAGCCCACGATCGCTGTCGAAGTCTGTTCCAACTGCCATCCGCTCTGGACCGGGCAGCAGAAGTTCCTCGACACCGCGGGCCGCGTCGAGAAGTTCAACCAGCGTGCCGCGATGGCCGACAAGAAGAAGGCCGAAGCCGCCGCGCGCAAGTCGCGCAAAGCGACCGACGCGCAGGAGGCCGCTTCGGCCTCGGTTTAGCCGCGCCGAATCGTTCTATGGAAGCGCGCCGTCCGACGGCGCGCTTCTTTCATACCTGATGCAGTACACCGACCGCCTCGAGACGCTCTCGAAACGCTTCGATGAGATCGACGCCGCGCTCGCCGACACGAGCGGCGGCTTCGATCAGTCGCGCTTTACTGCGCTGATGAAAGAGCGCTCCTCGATCGAGGACACGGTGCGGGCGTACCGCGCGCACCGCGCGCTGCTCGGCGAGATCGCGGAGAACGACGCGCTGCGCGCCGACAAGAGCGATCCCGAGCTCGCCGCGCTCGCCGAAGAAGAAGCGCCGGCGCTGCGCGAGCGCCTGGACGTGCTCGATGCGCAGCTCCAAGAGCTGATGCTGCCGCGCGATCCGAACGACGACAAAGACGTCTTCATCGAGATTCGCGCCGGCGCGGGCGGCGACGAGGCGGGGATCTTCGCGGGCGACTTGCTGCGGATGTACACGCGGTTCGCCGAGTCGCGCAAGATGCGGGTCGAGCTGCTGAGCGAGAACGAGAACGAGGCCGGCGGCTACAAAGAGGTCGTCGTCGCGGTGAAGGGCGGCGAGCCGTACCGCTGGTTCAAGTACGAGTCGGGCGTGCACCGCGTGCAGCGCGTTCCCGCGACCGAAGCGGCGGGGCGGATCCACACCTCGACCGCGACCGTCGCGGTGCTGCC